>JADHQG010000053.1 GCA_016778045.1 Luminiphilus sp.
CGATGTGATTTACAGCGTAAGCTACAGCGACGATCTTGATCATGTGCAGCGGGTGCTGGAAGAACTCATTGCTTCAGATGAGCGTTTCTTGACCGAGCCACCGCCCATTGTGCGGGTCAAGCAGTTCAGTGATTCCTCAATCGACTTCCTGGTCCGCGCCTATGCGAAAACCGGGGAGTACTGGGAGACCCTCTGGGCGCTCAATAAAGCGGTTAAACAGCGCTTCGACGCCGAGGGCATTACCATTCCGTTCCCCCAGCGCGACGTACATATGGCACCGCAGACTGAGTCTTCGCCCGCGGAGTGAAGCAGTGAGCTGACTCTTGAGAGTTGCTATTCCTTAGTACTGGCAACCTTTAATACCGCCAAGTCACTCCCGTCGAGATCGTGTAGTCACTGTTGCTCAACGAGTTATCGTCCCGGTCGCCCGCACTGTCGACGATGGTTTGCGCATCGACCGTCCAGTAAAAACTGTCGAACAGCTCCCAGTTGATCAATAGCTTCAGATCGCCGCGCACGCGCCCCCAGTCAGATAATGACGGATAGGTATTGCCATTGAGCGAGATGTCCATGTCGAGATTTTGAAAGCTGTACAGATGCCACTTAACATTCAGAAATAGTTCGGCGTCGTTGCACGTTTGCCGTTCGTCATCGGCTTCGTAGAGCGTGCCTCGCTGCTTTCCCGTTTGATCGTCGCAGGTTTTTCTACGCTCCTGAACGCCCTGGACGCCCCCCGAAATTGCCAATTCATGGCCCAGATCGTTGATCAGATAGCGCCCTAAACCGAAGCCCAGTGAGCCGCGATGTGCAATGCCGAGTTCGTCGTTTGTTTCGTAGCGAGCGTTCAAAACACGATAAGACTGGGCAGTGCCGCGCTCCCGCCAAAATTCTCTCGAAATTTCGAAGCTCGAGGCATTACTGCTCTCGGTATCCTTATTCACAAGGGCTTCAGGCTCGTCGACAGTGCCTCCGTCCGGATTCTCGGAGCAATCACAGGGGGTCTCTTCGGCACTGCTTTTTATGCTGGTGCGGGTATCGTTGATGCTGGCCTGAAAGGTGGTTCGACCACCGCGCACGTCGTATTGCCCCCGCGCATTCAGCACCAGCGTTTGGGTATTGGGGTCAGCGTAAACAGTGGCGCCAATTGAAAAATCGAGTTTATCTGACAGTTCCTCTTCAATCGATCGCACCTCGACGATGTCATCAATGTCGAACTGTCGGTTGACTCTGCCAGACCGAAACGCCAACTGTTCAGGCACGCCGCTAGGGACAAAGCGCCCGTAAATCCGCTCACCATCATCGAGTCTCACCTCGTAAACATATCGACTCTCGATCTGCTTAACCTCGCGCCATTTGATATTAACGGTGCCTGCGTAGTCGGTGCTCAAGGATAGTTTTCCTGCCGTCATGGCGTTTACGGCCCCCGTAATTTGATCGCCATTAGCCACCGTGACGATGTCCGTCTTGGCGTGGGACCAAACTTCCGCGCTGCTGAAACTGATGCAGAGCAAAGCCAATTTTGTCAGTAGGGGTGAGAGACGCATTACCGGCCTCCAGTGATGGAAATGAATCAGTGCAAGAAAAGAGTTGGTTTGTGAATTACTGCGGACCAATCTGGCAAAAGCACAGCTTGTTGCCATCGGGGTCGCGCACATAAGCGCCATAGAAAAAGCCCGGCATGCGCTCCCCGGGCGGGCCATCGCAGGTCGCACCCAGCTCGATGGCTTTCTCATACATGGCGTCACACTCTGCAGGGCCGCCCGCACGAATCGCAACCATCGTACCGTTACCTGCGCTGGGTTCGCCCTCGTCGTAGGGGATGCACACTGCCAACATGGGGCTAGCCACATCATGGCCATAGAGCGCTATCCGCTCATTGCCCACCACTTGCTGTGCGCCAATAACACCGAGCAGCGCCTCGTAAAAAGATTTGGCGCGTTCAAAATCTGAGACGCCCAGAGTCGTATAGGCAAGCATGGTTCACTCCTTGATCAGGTTAAATAACGGCTGCGCGGCCAGTGCCGCAGAGCGGATAGTATCCGCTCATCGCGTGCCAAAGCTTATCGGCGAAGCGGCAGGATAACCAGATTTCGGGCTTTTTGTGTCACCTAAAGAGCGCGTATTCTGGGGGTCAGACCCAATATCAGGCCGAGTATGGAGCCCACGCTCATTGCGCTGATTTTAGCGACGCTGATTGTTATGTTGATCTTCAGTCGCTTGTCGCCAGCACTGCTGTTCACAGCGGCGATGGCCGCCTGTGTGCTCGTCGGTACGATCGATATGCAAACGGTGATGAGCAAGGCGACCAACGAGGGCTTGGTGACGTTGCTACTGCTCTTGATGGTCTCGATTGGTCTGGAACGCCTGCCCTGGCTATTGGCGCTGTCCAACAGGGCAGTGAAAGGGTCGTTACCCAGAACCCTGTTGAGTCTGTCGGGTATGACCCTGCTGTTCTCGGCGTTTGTGAACAACACTGCCGTGGTCGCCACGCTCGCCGGAACACTGCGCAAAAATCCCTATCACGCGGCCAGCCAGATACTGCTGCCTATTTCCTACGCAGCGATTTTGGGCGGTACGTTGACCCTGATTGGCACCTCGACCAACTTGATTGTCAGCAGCTTCCTCGAGGATGTGACGGGCGAGGGCATCGCGTTTTTTGCCTTTCTGCCGGTGGCGCTGCCGGCAGCGATAGCAGGGCTGCTGGCCATGCTGCTGATGTACAAAGTGCTGCCGCGCTCGGATCAGGACGGGCTGCCCTTTAATGAATTTCTCATCGAGATGGTCGTGGGCGACGACTCGCGGTTGATCGGTAAAACCGTTGCCGAGAACGGTCTCCGCGATCTGGGCGAATTGTTTTTGGTTGAACTGGTACGTGAAGGCCGTCTGCTAACCCCCGTATCGCCGGGCGAGCTGTTGGAGGCGGGTGATCGGCTGATCTTCTCGGGCGATGTGTCGAAGGTCGGCATTCTGGAGCGCTTTCACGGTTTGCGTTCGTTTGCCATCGATCAAGGCCTGCTGGGCACCAACCTGACCGAGGTCGTGTTGCTCCCCGGTGCTGCGGTGATCGGTCAGACCATCAAAGAGAGCGAGTTCCGTTCGCGATTTGATGCAGCGGTCGTCGGCGTGCACCGCGACGGTGAGCGATTGTCGGGTCAGCTGGGCAACATTACGTTGCGTGCCGGTGATTCGCTGATGCTGGCGGTCGGTCCCGACTTTCAGAAGCGCAGTAATCTCAGCCGGAATTTTCTGGTCGTGGATAGCAGCGTCGCCAGTCACAGCTTGTCCAGTGGCAAGAGCTTCGCGATCGCCGCCGGTATGTTCATGGCGGTGGGATGCTCTGTGCTTGGCTGGGTGCCCCTCGCGACAGGTCTCATGTTTTTACTGTTGCTGATGCTGGCCCTGAAATTGTTCAGTACGGCAGAGCTGCGGCGACGCTTCCCCTTCGAGATGTGGTTGATTGTGTCTTCTGCGCTGGCCATCAGCCAGGCGGTGATGGATTCGGGCCTGATGGGCAGTGCAATGGGTTTCCTGTCGCCGCTCTTGGGTAGCGTGCCGCCCCTGGTGATGTTGGTCATGATTTATGTACTGACACTGGCCATGACCGAGCTGATTACCAACAACGCGGCGGCGGCGCTGATGTTCCCGCTGGGCTACAGCCTGGCAATAGCGACCGGCCTCGATCCCATGGCGTTTGTGATGGCCGTGGCACTCGGTGGCAGCGCGTCATTCCTCACGCCCTATGGCTACACCACTAACCTGATGGTGCAGAACCTGGGGGGCTATACCCGCGCTGATTACCTGCGATTCGGTTGGCTGGTCTCCTTAACGTATTCGGCGGTGGTACTGACCCTACTGCCACGCGTTTTCCCTCTTTGAGTCACGGCACAGCTTTGCTCAGCCGCTCCTTGGCTCACTGAAAACCCATTCGCAGTCGCTAAAGGGGCCCTTTGGCCGATTGAGACAGGCACTTAGGCGTCGTCAGTGTCCCGCGGTGCTCCTAGCTTGCCTTTGCCCGCTGGCGTAAATCACCGATAATCGGCGCATGACGAGGTGGGCATGCTAAAGATCAACGACTATCTGACCCCCGCTGAGCGCGAGCGGGTATTGAGTCGCAGCGATCTCTGGGCGTGGTGGCTGGTGCTCTCCACCTGGGCGCTGACGCTGGCGCTGCTGTGGCTGGCTGGGGCGTTTCCACATCCGGTTACCATCTTGTTGGTTTGGGCTCTGCTGGCAGGACGCCAGCTCGGGTTGTCGGTGCTCATGCACGAGGCGGGTCACAACACCCTGTTCGCCAGCCGCGCGCTGAATCAGGGAGTAGGGCAGTGGCTGTGTGCCTTACCAACGCTCAATGATCTGACTGCTTATGCCAGCGGGCATCTCGATCACCACCGGCTGACCGGAACGCCTGATGACCCCGATCTGCCTAATTACCGGGCTTACCCGGTCGATGGCACAAGCTTTCGGCGCAAGGTGGTGCGGGATCTGACAGGACAGACCGGTTTCAAATTAATTGCCGGCATTCTGCGTGGCGGCTTGGTCCACTTTGGTGGCCGCAGCTCCGATGGCAAATCGTTATTGCTCAAGCAGGTGGGCGTGCAGGCAGTGCTGGCCGGCATCTTGATGCTACTGGGCATTGGCTGGACCTGGTGGTTATGGTTTGCGAGCCTCATGACGTCGTACATGCTGGTGGCGCGACTGCGACAAATCGCGGAGCACGCGGCAGTGCCCGATGCCGATAACCCCGACCCCCGCTTTAATACCCGCACGGTTGAAGCACCGGTGTGGCAGCGCTTTCTCATGGCCCCACATTTTGTGAACTACCATCTCGAGCATCACTTGCTCCCCGGCGTGCCCTGTTATCGCTTGCCCGGCTTCCGTGCCTTGCTGAAGGGTAAGGGGCTACTCGACGAGGTACCCAGCTTCAACGGCTACCAACAGGTATTGCGCCACACGGTACAGCGGGGGTGAGCCTGTCTCCTGACCAGTGGGTGGAGGCGCATCTCGGCCCCATCGCAAAAGCGTTGTCTTCTATCGTCTTTTACACAGTGCCCATTGCGGGCACCGACGTGCCGCTCATTGTGATCTGGACGGCGGTGGCCGGCCTGTTTTTTACGTTTTACCTGCGGCTTATCAATGTTCGAGCGCTGTGGCTTGCGATCCGTCATGCCCGCGGCGATTTCGCCGATCCTGATGCCCGCGGTGAGATCAGTCATTTCAAGGCCGTTGCCACGGCGGTGTCCGGTACGGTCGGCGTCGGCAATATTGGTGGCGTGGCGGTGGCGATCTCCCTTGGTGGTCCAGGCGCGGCCTTTTGGTTGTTTATCGCCGGGCTGTTATCGATGTCGACCAAGCTGGTGGAGTGCACGCTGGGGGTCAAGTATCGGCGCTATAACGCCGACGGTTCGGTATCCGGTGGCCCCATGTTTTATATGGAGGCCTACTTTCGGGAGCGGGGCTGGCCAGGCATCGGCAAGGGCTTTGGCTCCTTTTACGCGCTGGCGCTGGTCATTGGCTGTCTGGGCATCGGCAATATGTTTCAGTCCAATCAGGCCTTTGCGCAGTTCGTGGTGATTACCGGCGGTGAGACCTCTTTTTTCGCTGATCGAGGCTGGCTGTTTGGGTTGGCGCTGGCGGCGGTGGTTGCCGCGGTGATCATCGGGGGCATTCGCTCGATCGCGCGGGTCGCCGCGGTACTGGTGCCGGTGATGGGTCTCATCTATGTGATCGCCGCGGTGGTGGTGATTGCCCTCAGTGCAGAGCACTTGCCCGCGGCGCTGGCCCTGGTGGTCTCGGAGGCCCTTACCGGTCAGGCAGCATCCGGTGGCATTCTGGGTGCCATGGTGATCGGCTTTCAGCGGGCGCTGTTTTCTAACGAGGCGGGTATCGGCTCTGCTTCGATCGCGCACTCTGCGGTCAAGACCGAACAGCCGGCCTCCGAGGGCATCACGGCGTTATTGGAGCCCTTCATCGATACCGTGGTCGTGTGTTCACTCAGTTCACTGGTGGTGCTCACGACGGCTATTCCTCAGGGCCTGATGGGGTCGGGGCTGGCGGGGATTGAACTCACCTCGGCGGCCTTTGCCTGGCACTTTTCCTGGGCGCCGTATGTGATTGCGGTGGCGGCACTCTTGTTTGCCTTCTCGAGTGCACTGGCCTGGTCCTACTACGGGCTCAAGGGTTGGACCTATTTACTGGGCGAGGGGAAAGTGAAGAGCGTTGTCTTCCAGCTGATCTTTTGCGCTTTTATTGCCCTGGGCTGCATGCTCGAGCTGCGCGCGGTGCTCGACTTCTCCGACGCGATGACCTTCCTCATTGCACTGCCAAACGTGTTCATGCTGTATCTGTTCGCGCCTTTGGTGCGGCGCGAGGTCGGTCAGTATCTGGCTGCTATCAAAGCCGAGCGCTAAGCGGGTCAAAGCCGAGCGCTAAGCGGGTCAAAGCCGAGCGCTAAGTGGATCAAAGCTGAGCGGTAGGCAGGCGAGTGCCGCTGGCCGATCAGCTCAGTGACAGAGCCAGGTGCAAAGCAAGGTTAATAGGGCTGATCGCCTTCACTGACCACGCGGTGCAAACGGCGGGTCGCAGGAAAGAAATCATTCACAGGCTTATGTTGTGTGCTGCGGTTGTCCCACAGCACCATGCTGTCGGGTCGCCAGTTAAATCGGCAGGTGAACTCGGGCAAGCTGGCGTGTCGCCACAGGAACTGCAGCACCTCGGCGGACTCCAGAGGCGGTAAACCCTCGATATGAGTGGTAAACAGGGCATTCACAAACAGCACCTTTTTGCCGGTCTCCGGGTGGGTCTGTACCACTGGGTGTCGAACCGGCGGGTTGGCGGCAACGGCATCTGCGAGGCGCTCCCGGCCGCCGGGTTCCGCGAGACTCTCTTTGAAGCCATGACTGAAGTCGTGCACGGCAACCAACCCGTCAAGATAGCGCTGCATCCCGGTCGAGAGCCCTTGGTAGGCTGCGGTCATGCTTGCAAACAACGTATCGCCACCCACTTCCGGAATCGTGATGCCGCGCAGCACCGTGACAGATGGTGGGTGTTGCCTGAACGTCATGTCGGAGTGCCACATCTCGATTTTGGACGGGCGCTCTCGGGTGCTCTCGAGGATCATGACCTCTGGTAAACCTTCGACCGTGTTGTAAGCAGGATGGGTTTGCAACGGGCCGAAAATTTCTGCCAGCGCCTTCTGAGCCGCGGGCTCGATCGATTGGTCGCGTAAAAACAGCACCTCGTGCTCGTTAAGTAAGGCGCGGAGCGTGCTGGTCAGCTCGGCGTCGAGTCCATCGCCCAGGTTCACTGCCTTTAGCTCTGCTCCGATGGCGCCTGCCACGCGCTTAACAATCATTGCCTCTTCTCCTGTCCTTTGCCGACCTAAAGGGATCGTGGGGGGATTGTGCTCGCCCATGACGTGGGACGGCAATAGTCCGCTTGGCACACTGCAGGGGTGATTGAGCCTGTGGGTGGCACGGTTGATCAGTGACGCCATGCCGCCTGCCAGGCCAGTCCGCTAACCATGATAAGGAGTCAGGATGATGAAAAAATGGATGACGTTAGTAGGCAGTGCCGCATTGTGTGCCACGCAGGTAAGCCATGCGGGTGTCGTAGGGGGGGCGTCGATTGCTCAATCGGGCGTGGCGGCCCTGCAGGTGGGTTATGCACCCTTTCAAGATGAGCAGTCGCGAGCAGTAACGGTCATGGAAGCGGCGCAGACGCGGGGTAAGGTCTTGCCCTATGTCATCGGTATGGCCGCCGTGGATATTGCTTTGGCCTCGCTGTTTTGGGGGGTATACGTCCCCTTTTATGCCGATAAGGAGCCTGCTCATTGAGACAGGCGCTGAGTCCGCGCAGTGCGCCAGTCAAAACAGCCGTGCAACGGCTGCGCGATAAACTGGCCCGCGATGCCGAGCAGCGCGCCAGAGACCGCTACTTTGCCATGGCCATCGTACCGGTGTTGATGCTGTGGGCGCTGGTGATTGGTGGGAGCAGTGCGGTGGCGGGCGCGTTGATTCCCCCCGGCGTGGCCCTCACCGCGTACTTCGGTGGGGCGGCGATTCTGGTGATCTGGCTTGAACGGCGAGCGCAACGGGTCAGCGCGGAGCGCTAAACGGAAGACGGCAACCCCCTCATGGTGGGGCTGGGTTGCCGTCTTGCTTTGCCTTCTTGGGTGCAGTGGTGGGTACTGTCAGTCCGCTTGGGCTCAGCCACCCCGACCATGGCTGGGTGCGCCCATCAGACAGGTGCAATCATTCGACTGCGGGCCTGCTGCGCTGGCGACACTGCTGTCTGCGCATGTGGCCAGGGCGGTCAGTCTTGCAGAGCTGACTGACGCACTGATGCTGAGTCAAGCAGAGTCCGTTCGCATCCACACCACGGGCTATAGCCTGCAACAATTGGTGGAGATGGCGGATTCCGTAGGAGTACGGGCCCGTATCGCCGCAGTACCCCAGGGGTCGCTCTCCAAGTTGCTGCTACCAGTATTGGTGTACCTGCAGCTGCCCACCGGGCCCCACTTTAGTGTCTTGAGCGGTGCGGCGGGTGGCCGGGTGCTGCTGGCCGACCCTTCGCAGGGCAATCTCTTCTGGACCCGGGAGGCCTTCGTCAGGGCTTGGGCGCCCGAGGGGGAGGGCGTGTTGCTCTCCCTACAGTAGTTCCTGACGCGTGAGTGCGAGGCCTTGTTCAGTGACCACATCAGCACCGGCCGAATGGGTGATCACCGCCGTGCTGGCAAATTCGGGTTTGAGATAGGTATCGGCTACCCGGCGCAGGTCATCAAGGGTGGTATTGACGATGCCGGCGCGCAATATTTTACGGTGCTCGCTGGTGCGTCCGAACAAACGCTCATAAAAGTCGCGCTTCGCTTCACCGGCGGGAGAGCCCGGCTTATCGAGACTGGCCATCACGCTGAGAATCGCCTCCTCCAGAGCCAACTGTTCGTGTTGCTCGTCCATTAACCAGGTAATGGCCGCGTCAAAGTCTGACAGCGTCTCCACAAGCCGCGGATCGCGATAAGAGAAGAAGCGGAAAGCGGCGATATTGGGGTCGTGGCTCGCACCGCCCCCATAGGCACCGCCTTGTTCGCGAATACTGCGGTGCAAAAATCCGTTGCGCAGAAACGCCGCCAGCACCGACAGCTTCGGCGCATCGGCATGACCGGAGGGCACGGTGGGGTAGGCCTTGGCGCAGAAATTCACCTGCGTGTTGGTGACCCACACTTCTTGTCGCTGCTCTCGGATCGCAGCCAGTGCGCCACTCTTGGTCTCTGACGACGTGTGCACTGTGGCGGCAGCCAATGCCGCTTCACTGGCGGCGTCGATGTTGGGCTCGTCGGCAATGGTGCACAGCAGCGGCGCACCGGCCTCAGCCAGTTTCTGATGAATAGCTGCCAGCGAGTGGGTCAGCGCTTCGAGTTCTCCGTCTTGCTTCAGCACGTCGTCCAGCTCGCGCAGTCTGCGAATGCCCTCCAATCCACCTTGCTCATGGGCCAGCTGCGCCAGCGGGCTCATGCCCGCTGAGGCCGCACTCATCGCCAATGAATGACCACTGCCGGTAATCCCCTGATCCCGCCGGGCTCGCATTTGGCTGACCAGATCGCGAATTCGGTTTTGCTCGTCAAAACGTGCGCTCTCCAGGGTGTCCGACATCAGGGCCAGCTGGGGCTCGGTGCGATCTGCCAACGCCTTGGATGACAGCACAAAGAAGCTGTCGCAGGACTGCTCGTCGTCGCGGTGGGCGCGGCTGCTCACCGATGCGCTGAGTGAACCCACGGTTGCAGAATGCCGCTCCTGGGTTTGCAGGTAGTCGAGCTCGCCGACGCCGACCTCGGCCATTAAGGCGGTGACCAGCGGCAGTTGCTGTTGCTCGCTGGCCGTCATGGCCGGCAGCCGATTGACCCATTGCTGGTACACCAGACCATTTGTGCCGGCGGTGTAACGGTAATGAGTGCCGGAGTCAGTATCGTGAACGATCGGTGTGGGCGAGGGCGTCTCCGAGGGAATATCTGACAGCTCCACGCGGGGCAAAATATCCGGGTCGTCCTTTTGTCCCTGACGTTCTCTCAGTCGCGCCGCCAGATCCAGAATTTCGGCGGTATGTTCGCCGCTGAGCGAGTCCTTCATGCTGGTGAGCCGCTCGGCTTCTGCCGTCTCACGCTGGGCCGCGAGGGTCGTGTCGGGTGTGACCACCAAGCGCACGCGGTGTGGGTTATCCAACAGCAGCCGTTGGATCAATCCGGGAATGTAATCGGCGTCTGACACGCGCTCGCGCAGCGTGGCAATCACTGGCTCCAGATCCAGCGCGGCCACCGCATCGCCGTAGTGGGTGGCAGCGCCCAACGCTCTGAGCATCAGGTTCAGGCCATAGGGCATGCCATCACCGCTGACTTCGCGCTGGTGCAGTTCGATTTGTCGAAGTATGGCTTCGACTTTATCGGCCGAGATGCCCTCTGCCACCACCTGCTCAATGCAGGCCAGCACTTCCGACTCGAAGGCCTCGGCTTGGTCGGCCTCGCTGCCCTCGATGCCGCAGCAAAACACCATTTCTCGCATGGACTCCTCGAGTCCGCACAGCGGCGAAGGGGCCGTACCGCGCTCAGTGGTTTCGAGGTAGTGCATCAGTGGTGAGGCGCTGTTTTCCATCAAAACGGACGCCACCAGCTGTGCCTCGAGCATGGCCGTAAGGTCGGCGCTTTCACCCAGCTTCCAGCCCATCACCAGATGCGTCTTGTTGGCAGATCCCTCCTCGGCATCAACGGCATAGGGGTGCGTTGCCTGCTTGGGGGCACTGAACGGCGCTTCTAACGCCACTTCAATTTTGCGGTTCAGCGCCTCGAAGCGATGCAGCACAGAATTTTCGAACACCTGCTGATGCGATTCGGCTGAGATATCGCCAAAGGTCAGAAAAATGGCGTTGCTCGGGTGGTAGTGCTCGCTGTAGAAGTCGCGCAGCTCCTGATAGCTGAGGTCAGGAATATGCTCCGGGTCACCGCCACTGTTGAAGTGGTAGGTGTTGGATGGAAACAGCTCATGGCATAACCGATCCCACAAGATGGAAGGTGTCGATGACATCGCCCCTTTCATCTCGTTGAACACGACCCCCTTGAACACCAGGGGCTGGCTGCTGTCGTCGTTTTCAAACTCGACCCGATGGCCTTCCTGAGCGAAATCCAGCGGATCCAGGCGGGAGAAGAACACTGCGTCAAGGTAAACATCGAGCAGGTTGCCAAAGTCCTTACGGTTTTGTGTGGCAAAGGGATACGCCGTCCAGTCAGAGCTGGTGAAGGCGTTCATGAAGGTGTTCAGCGAGCGCCGCAGCATCATGAAAAAGGGATCGCGCACTGGATACCGCTCACTTCCGCACAGGGCGGTGTGCTCAAGAATATGCGCCACCCCGGTGGAGTTCTCGGGCACGGTTCTGAGCGCAACCATGAAGACGTTCTCTGAGGAGTCGCTGCTGAGGTGCAGGTGCTGTGCCCCGGTACCGGGATGCTCATATTCCTCGACGGCGAGGTTGAGGCTTGGAATCGGCACCGCACGCTTCAAGACAAAGGTGTTGGGGTGTTCGTTGGTAACTGGGGCGCGAGAGGGTTCGCTCATGTCTGTGGTTCCAATTCTGCTCTGTCGAAGGGTTAGGCTGAAATTTTCTTGAGGTAAGTTTACGTTAGGTTGAGGTTGGGTCTAGCCGTGCCATGTTACAGGGCTTGGGGTGTTATCGCTGACCGGTGTGGCGTCTCAACCTTTTGGATATGGGGTTTGTCCGCGGTTTTTCCAGTCCGGGTCTCGGCCCACTCAGTGTGTCTTTCATCTGCGCGGCTGACCATCCATTGAACGTCTTTTCCAAGTGAGTGCTTCGTCATCGCGGCGCCAATTCAATCTGGTAAAGCCAGGGCCAGCGTTTGCCGGTCACCCAGATGTCGCCGCTCTGCGGGTCAATCGCGATGCCGTTTAACACGTCGGTATCGCGGAGCCGGTCCTCCTCGAGTAACAGGCCGGTCAAATCGATCAGCCCCACTACCTTGCCACTGGCCGGGTCGATGCGGGCGATCTGATCGGTCTGCCACACATTAGCCCAGATCTCGCCGTCCACCCACTCCAGCTCGTTCAAATTGCGCAGCGGTTGTCCGTTCAATGTGACTGAGACAGAGGCCAGTGTGCCGCCACCTGTCAGATCGGCAGAAAAGAGTCGATCTGACCCGTCGCTGAACCACATTACCGAGCCGGTATGGGTCGCTCCCCAGCCCTGTCCCGGCAAGGCACTTTGTCCAATCAGCGTCATGTCGGGAAGCTGGTAGACCAGCATGACCCGCTCACGCCACGAGAGTAAAACCAGCCGGTCGTCGATAATGGTCAAACCCTCGGCAAAGACGCGTGGGTCGACCGGTACCGACAGAATGAGCTCAAGGCTGGGAAAGTCATACACTCTGACCATTGAGCGGCCGTACAAACCAGAGCTGACATACAGTCGGCCTTGGTGAATCTCCAACCCCTGAGTGAAGTTCTCCCGGTCAAAGCGCAACTTGGACACCACCTGGTAGTCGTAGTGAGTGACTGTGCCTGTTGATGCCGCGCTCGCTGTCGCCGTGGTGCTCGACTCGGCGGTGACTGGCCGCTGAATGACCGGCTCGCCGGCCAGCGCCCCCCAAGGCAGCGCGCTGAGCAGTGCCCAGAGCAGACAGTTCGGGCCAAGTCGGAAAGTGTCGCGGCGCATCACAGCGCCTGCCCGCGTTTCAGTGCTCGCTCGGCAAAGCGTGCCGGCGAGATCGCGCGCTGCAGATAGCGCGGCACGCAGGGAATCCCACCTAAAAGCTGGTCAGCGAGTACCTCAGCGGCGAGGGGTGCCGCGGTCAGGCCCCGCGAACCGAGACTGGTGAGTACACCCAGCCCCGCGTGCAGGGGTGCGGGGGCATCAATGAGTTGCTTGCGATCATGACGCAGTCGATCGTACTGCGCGTTGAATGCCGGCAGATCGGGCGCCATACCCGCAATCGGCAGGTAGTCGTTACTGTTGCACCGGTGGGCCACATGACCCTGCCAACCGTGCTCCGGGGCAGCGATGTCCAGCTGAGGGAGAGCGCTTTGCATCATGCCGACATTATGCGCGTGCTCAGGCTCACGTTCATCGGTACCGACATCCCCGGGGCCAAAGCTGGCGCCAATACAGTGCAGACCCTCTCTGGCGGGCGGCAGATAACCCTGATCGCACAGGGCAATGTCGAGACCCGAGAGCTGCGTGGTGCTGGCAAGATGCGTGGTTTGACCCCTGATCGGCGTAATCGGCA
>JADHQG010000054.1 GCA_016778045.1 Luminiphilus sp.
ACCAGTCAGGCGGTTGTCTCGCAGATACAGCGAGACCTTGAAGAGAACGCCGATTTCAATATTTCAGACGCCAAGTATGTGTCCGACATCGCCGACTATATTGGCCAGCTCAATGTCGTCGAACAGGAAAAGCACCGGCGGCCGGGCGGACCCGATGCAGAGGGGTTTAACGCTAGTGCGTCTTTCATATTGGGTGGGCAGGTAAAAGGGCAGCCGAGCGAGCTTTACTTGATCTACCCCGAAGGCAATTACATTACCGCCTCAGAGCAGCACCCTTACCTGCAGATTGGCGAGACCAAATACGGCAAGCCGATTCTGGACCGCATTATTCAACCCGACACGTCACCCGAAATTGCTATGCGCTGCGGCCTGCTATCGATCGACTCGACGATGCGCTCAAACGCCACGGTCGGCCCACCGCTGGAGTGTCTGTTCTATAGCAACGACAGCCTCGATGGCTTTCAGCACTACATTAAGCTGGACGAGAACCACCCCTATCTGACCCGTATACGTCAGAGCTGGGACGAGAGCATTCGATCAGCGTTTCAACAGTTACCCAGTCTCACTGAAGTGTTCGAAGCCGACTGATCATCGCGTCCACATAAGCCAGCTTGTTACGCACCTGTGCGCTGATCACAAAGGGATAGGCGTCCTCGCGACCGACACTCTGGTTCATCTCGTTCAAACCGACGCTTACGGCTTGCCACTGGGAAATCCGCTCGACCAGCGCGCTAGATGATGGGGGCGTATCGATCAAATGATGCGCGTGCGCTGTCTCCAACGCGTCGTGCATGAGCAGGTAGTGACTCCACGTCTCGGCCCAGTCCTCTAGGGGATGCGAGCTAGCGTAGGCGCTGATATAGCGCTGCCCCCAATCAGCGGGCGGCCCTTGCTCGTAGTAACGATCCAGTGACGCCCGATACTCAGCGTTCGCATCGCCAAACAAATCCGCAAACAAACTGGTGGCCTTCTCATCCTCCGACAGCAGTGACCAAAAGTAGTGCCCCGACTCATGCCGAAAATGTCCTAGCAGGGTGCGGTAGCGCTCCCGTAATTCGGCTTGGGCTGCGGTGCGGGCAACGTCGTCAGCTTCGAGCACATTGATCGTGATCACGCCCTCGGCGAAGCCTGAGGTGATAAAAGTGTCTGGATAGGTCTCAGGCTGGGTGCGCGCGTCATCCAAAAAGTCGAACAACAGGCCCTGGCTGCCGGCCTGCCAGCCATCCGCCATCGGCAAACCCAGTTGATAAAGCGAATAAAACAAGCGCTTCTTGGCGCGCTCCAATGCCGCCCAACGCTCAGTATTGTGCGGGAGGTCAAGGTTAGGGATGGTGCGGTTGAACTGGCACGCTCGGCACAAGTCGTCTTCTGCTTGTGCCGGCCGCAACCAATTACACACGCCGTAGTCGTGATTGCCACAGGCTGCCAGATCAACATGTTGCTCCACGGGCACCATACTCATGCTCTCGGGCTCAAAACCCACTCGGGCTCCGCATTGCAGACACTGGTGGTTATCAAAAAAGATCGGTCCACCGCAGCTACATTGAAAACGCTTCATGCATTCTCCCAACTGAACCAGGTGGCCTGAATCGCTGCATCGAGGCTGGTCAACTGCTGCTGGAAGTCGTCGATATAGTCATGCAGTTCCGCGCTCGTAAAATGCTCAGCATCGAGCCGGTTGAGTCGCCTGCGCAACCGCTCGACTGAGCGAATGGCCAAATCATTATTGTTCAGTCGCATCAGCTCTTTGCGTGTCTCGCGGACAAAATATTTGATCGATCTGGGAAAGGTGCTGCTCAGAAAAATAAAGTTCAGCGCCGCATCTTTTTCAATGATGGGCCCAACTTCGCGACGATAAGCCGCAGCCGCCGATAACGCTTGCAGTAACGCACCCCACAGCAGTGGGTCGATCGCACCAAAACGCCCGGCCCGCTCCATAATGTCGCCGGCACCCACATCCATTATCCGCGTCGTCATATCAGCGCATTCCACCAAGCGGCCCAACTTTATAAAACCGTAGGCATGGTCGCGCGGCAGCGATGCCCCCAACAGACCATTAACCATCTGGCATCGGGAAATCACTTCAGACAGAAAGTCATGGCGGTTACGCCGCCCTGATGCATTGCCGGCATGGGCCTCAACGAACAGATGAAGCTCATTCACCAGTTCCCAAGCCTCTTCCGGCAGTACGTCACGGGTGGTACGCACGTTTTCCCTCGCAGCTCTGACCGCAAAAGGGATACCGCAACTCGCCTTTTCGTCGGCAATGAGAAACTTCAGCACATTTTGCTCACTGCCAGCTTTAAATCGGGAACGGAACAACGGCTGGGCATCAAGAATATCGATCATGATGTCCCAAGGGGGCTCTGCGCCTTTGGGGATATCCATAATCAGATGGTTGTAAGCCTGAATGAGTCTCGCCGTATCCTGTGTTCGCTCCAAGTAACGCGACATCCAATATAGCCTCTCGGCGACGCTGGAGAGCATGCTCATGCTTTGCCCTCGACGATCCACGTGTCTTTGCTACCACCGCCCTGAGAGGAATTGACCACCAGTGAACCCTTTCTGAGCGCAACGCGCGTCAGTCCGCCAGGAGTCACCCAGGTATTTTTGCTCTGCAGAATGAAGGGCCTGAGATCCAAGTGTCGGGGTTGGACCTTTCCTTCGAAATAGGTAGGGGCCGTCGACAGTGACAGCGTGGGCTGGGCAATATAGTTGCGCGGGTCTTTCTCAATCAACCGCGCAAACTTGCGATGCTGTGCGGCACTGCTATGCGGCCCCACCATGATGCCGTAACCGCCCGACTCGTTAGCGGGTTTGACCACCAATTTGGCGATATTTTTCAGCACGTGCTCCCGGTCACGCTCACGCATGCACAAATACGTCGGCACGTTATCCAGCAACGGCTTCTCGTTCAGGTAATACCGAATCATGTCGGGCACAAAGGCGTAAATTACTTTGTCGTCGGCGACGCCTGAGCCGGGTGCATTTGCGATCGCCACTTTGCCACTGCGCCATGCACGCATAAGCCCGGGCACACCCAACACCGACTCGGGGCGGAATGCCTCCGGGTCCATAAAGTCCTCGTCAATGCGCCGATAAATCACGTCGACTCGAACTGGCCCGTCCACCGTGCGCATATAGACACAGTCATCGTCACCCACCTCCAGATCGGTGCCCTCAACCAGCTCAGCCCCCATGCCCTGGGCCAGGAAAGCGTGCTCAAAGTACGCCGAGTTATAGATACCCGGAGTCAGCACAACAATATTGGGGCGCTTGGCCGCTCGCGGAGAGAGTGCGGTCAGCATCTCGTAGAGTTTTAGCGGGTAATCATCGACCGGGAGAATACTGTAGTTTTTGAATAACTCGGGCACCGCGCGCTTGGTGATTTCGCGGTTCTCCACCATATAAGACACGCCCGACGGCACACGCAGATTATCTTCCAATACAAAAAAACGGCCGCGGTGATCGCGCACTAAATCACTGCCACAAATATGCGCCCAGGCACCAAAGCGTGGGCTCACACCCTCGCATTGAGCTTTGTAATTATCTGACCCCAACACAATGTCGGCAGGCACAATGCCGTCTGCCAATATCTGCTGCCGGTTATAGATGTCATCGATAAAACAGTTCAGTGCTCGGGTCCGCTGCGCCAGACCTTGGCTGACACCGGACCATTCACGCGCAGAGATAACTCGGGGAATCATGTCGAAGGGCCACGCCCGGTCGATATTCTCTCCCTCGGTATAGACGGTAAAGGAGATCCCCATTTCTTTGATGGCCAGCTCAGCGGCCGCCCGCCGGGCCTGCAGTTCACCAGCCGAGAGGCCCTTGAAGAAATTGACCGCACGCCGTGCCGCCACGCGCGGGCTACCGCCGTCGGTAATCAGTTCATCAAAAAAGCGCCCCGTGCTGTAACGGCGCCATGGCTTACTCATCAAGGAACATCCCGGATCTGCTCAGTCAAAACTCCACCAGTGCTCTACTCTACCCCAGCCTCACGGAGTCGACTGCCGGTAGAGGCTACGAGGCGGTCTTATAACGCGACGTGCGGTCATACACCGCGTCGTCCAGGCGGCCGCCAAATAACGAGTCCGGCATCATTTGATAGTACGGATCTTGTGTCGGCGTGGTTCGGCTCCAATCGACGCGTTCTGAGCGGTACGCCATCTTCCATACACCGTCGCGACGCTCGTACCGGTCGAGATACCGCCCGGCGACAATGAGATCGTCAAAACCGGTATCTGACTTCACCTTGTGATAAGCGTGAAAATAGACCTCACCGAAGGCCTCATCGCCCTCCACCTCGATCAGGGTATTGCCGATCATGTGCTGATTGGATTTATGGTCGCGCAATGCTGAAATCGCGAACACAATAAAGGTCGGCGCATCGCCATTCATGAATCCGTACTCGCAGTAGGCGTTCTCCCAGAACACAGACAGTAAGAGATTTGCATCGAGTCGATCCAGGCCCCGCATGTAGCGGCAAGACAGTTCGTAGATGGCCTGTTTATCCAGCAAGGTTTGTATGGCTTGATCCATGACGTTCGCCCTTAGCGTGCTTGAGTTATTGAACCGCATCGTGTGCTACATCCGTTGCGGGATCAACTCGTGCGCCACCGCTGCGATGCCCGGTTCGGGCTCACCACCGCCGCTATACCTGCACCAACTGCCTTGTCGCCGGGGCATCTGCTCCGCATACTCAGGGCATGCGACCTACAATAAAAACAGCGGCCCACTAGCGATGGCGGATTTAGACTCCAAACCCGGTGAGGCGCGCGCGCAAGGCGACACCATTAGCCAGATACTGGCCTCCGACGCCAAGCCCGCACCCGCACCGCTGACCGCCGAGGCCTATGAATTTCTGGGTGACGCCGACCTGCCCGCCAGCCGCTACACCTGTCCCGACTTTTTCCGCAAGGAAATGACGGCGATGTGGTCTCGCACCTGGCAATGGGCATGCCGCGAAGAACACATTCCCGGCGTTGGCGACCATTACGTTTACGACATTGGCCCTCACTCCGTCATCATCACCCGAGTGGCCGAGGATCAGATCAAAGCTTTTATCAACAGCTGCACCCACCGTGGCACGCGACTGTTGGGCGAAGAAGGCCCGGGCTTCGGACAATCTTTCAACTGCCCCTTTCATGGCTGGTCGTGGCATCTTGATGGCGCCTTGAAAGATGTGCCGGGCCGCTGGGACTTTCCCCATGTCTGTGACGCAACGCACTCCTTGCAAGAAGCGGCCTGCGAATCCTGGCAGGGGTTTGTGTTTGTGAATCTGGACCTCAATGCCGCACCACTCACCCAGCAGTTGGATGTGCTCCCTGAGCACTTCGCGCACTTCCCGCTTGAGGGGCGACGCATTCGGCTTCACGTACAGAAGGTGCTGCCGGCTAACTGGAAAGCCGGGCAGGAAGCGTTTATGGAGGCGTATCACAACTTCACCACCCACGATTCGCCAACGGGCGCCAACACCCAATACGATATTTTTGGGCCCCACGTGAGTCGCTTCATTCACAACATCGGGCACTACTCCCCGGAATCCCTCTCAGACTACCCCGGTGATAAATGGCGCGAGCCGCCCCTGACGGAGCAAGAGTTACTGGCAGGGCTACCCGTGACACAGCGCACATTGGAAGACGGTGAAACGGCGCGTGCGGTCGGCGCGCAGCTGTTGCGTGACGAGATGGGCGCACAGCTGAAGGTCGACTTCTCAAAAGTTTCCGACAGCGAGATGCTCGACTCGATCGAGTACCACCTATTCCCCAATGCCTTTTTCTTCCCCGGCACGCTGATTTCGATGGCGTATCGGTTTAGGCCCATCGGCGACGATGTCGACAGCTGCCTGTTCGAGATCCTTATGCTGGAGCCCTTACCCGAAGGCGCCACGCACCCCGACCCCCCTGAGCCCGTGCAATTATCGGTTGAGCAGTCCTATACCGAGGTCGACGAACTGGCCTGGCTGGGCGCGGTATACGATCAAGACACGGGCAACCTGCAGTTACAACAGCAGGGGCTCAAAGCAACGCGCAAAGGCATCACACTGGGGAATTATCAGGAAGCGCGGATCCGGCGCTTTCATCTCACTTTGGACGATTATCTGCAAGCATAACACTGCACCTTCGCCTCACTAATGCATCTCAAGCAATTGTTTTAGTTGTTTTTTATTTTCAATCCTTCACCAGCTGATCTCGTTCCCGGGCTGCACATCGCGCCCCCTGACCCGTCTCATTCCATCCTTAATGACCCGGCATCCCTCCACTTTCACTGCCCAACCACGCGGCTCAATTGAGCACTAACGGGTTCAATGGCACCCTCACCGCCGCGCACGCAAGGGTGGGCTCTATCGCTGATCCCCCGTACACTGCTCTATCACACAACTTTCGATACTTCGCACCGCTCGTCGGTGTTGGGAGCGCAGGATTATGAAACTCGGTTTTCTTCTTGGTTACTCTGGCAAACACATCCACATGCCTATCGAGCTGATCCAACAGGCAGAGTCGATGGGTTACGACTCGGTCTGGACCGCCGAGGCTTACGGCAATGACGCGGTGACTTCCGCAGCCTGGGTACTCGCCAATACCTCTAAGATCCGGGTGGGCACCGCCATCATGCAGATGCCCGCGCGAACACCGGCCATGTGCGCCATGACTGCGATGTCGCTCGACCAGCTCTCGGGCGGCCGCTTTATTGTGGGCTTGGGCGCCTCGGGCCCGCAGGTGGTCGAGGGCTGGCACGGCGTGCCCTACGGCAAGCCCGTGACGCGCACCAAAGAGTACATCCAGATCATGCGCAAGATCTTTGAGCGCGAGGGCCCGGTGGAGTTTGACGGCCAGATGTACCAGATGCCCAACCAAAGCGAAGGCACCACCGGCCTGGGCAAGCCGCTGAAATCGATTCTGGCCGCGACCGATATTCCCATCTACACAGCCTCCATTACCCCTGCCGGTCTTCGCTGTGCCGGTGAGGTCGCCGATGGGGTATTCCCGGTGTGGATGGACCCCAACAAGTACGACGTGCTGGGCGAGTCCATTGAGCAGGGCTTCGAGAAGGCCGGCAATGGCAAAAGCCTGAAGGATTTCGACATCGCGCCCTTTGTCACAGTGGCCATGAACGATGATCTCGACGCTGCCTACGATGCGCTGCGCCCCTGGCTGGCGCTCTACATCGGCGGCATGGGCGCCAAGAACAAGAACTTCTATCACGAGTACGCCACCCGTCTGGGCTATGGCGACGCCGCAAACCAGATTCAAGAGCTTTATCTCAGCGGTAAGAAACCCGAAGCCGAAGCGCTAGTGCCCAACGAGCTGCTCGATGAAGTCTCACTCATTGGTCCACGCGAGCGCATTATCGAGCGACTCGGCCCGTGGAAAGCGGCCGGCAAGCGCGGCGAAGTGGGCAGTATGCTACTGGGCGTGCAGGACCCGGTCGTACTCGAGCTACTCGCCAACGAGATGCTCTGAGGCATTAGCGCTCTCACCATGCAGATTAACGGCGCCTGCCTGTGCGGCGATATCAGCTGGCAGGCAACCATCGACCCCGCACTGGTCGGCGTGTGTCACTGCACAGATTGTCAGACCGTGGGCGGCTCGGCGTTCCAGTTTACGACCCGAGTCGCGCGGGAAGACTTTCGTCTCACCAGCGGTGAATTAACGGCCTACGTCAAAGTTGCCGAGAGCGGTAACCCCCGTGCCATGAGCTTCTGCGGGCGCTGCGCCACGATGATCCATACCGGCAATACTGATGACACGGGGCTTCTCTCGCTCAGGCTAGGCGGCTGTGAGCAAAAGCACGAACTCAATCCCCAGTTTCAGATCTGGTGTCAGTCGTCGATGGACTGGGTAGAGGTGGAAGGCGGCATCAAAATGCCGGATCAGGGCGGCATTAGCGCTCGCTAGATGGCCAGCTCCGCGCCCTCGGGCGGCAATTCTGATTCAAAAATCTGATACACCTCGGGCACGCCCTGAGCGCGATCGCTCTTGGGCGAAACGCCCATGTATTTGCGATAACAGCGACTGAAGTGCGTGGTCGATACAAACCCGCACATAGAGGTGATCTCTACGATCGAGCGTGAAGTCTGCTTGAGCAGCCTGCGGGCGCGATCAAGTCGCAGCTTCAGGTAGTAGCGTGATGGTGTGCTGTGCAGATGCTTCAGAAAAAGACGCTCGAGCTGCCGGCGCGACAGCTGCACGTAGTCGGCCAGATCCTGCAGTGGCAGCGGCTCCTCAAGGTTGGCCTCCATGAGCTGCAGGACTTCCTTGAGCTTGGGCTGTACCTCAACCTTACGTGACCACATGGGAATGACCTGCATCTCGGCATCGCTACGGTGCCGTTCGCAGACCAGCATGTCGGCCACACCGTCGACCAGCGATTGCGGGTGCCGCTTGGCCAACATGGCCAGCATCATATGGAGTGGCACGGTGCCGCCGGTACAGGTCAAACGATCACGGTCGATGGTGTAGAGATGGGTGTTGAAATCGATCCCGGGGAACTGCTCGGTCAACAGCGTCAAACAATCCCAGTGCGCGCTGCACTCATAGCCATTGAGCAGGCCGGCACTCGCCAGTGCATAGGAACCCGTACACAAAGCACCCATCTGCGCGCTACGCTGCGCCTGTTTGCGGAGCCAGCTGAGCTCCGCCTTGGTCACGCTCTGCTCGATATCGATGCCACCCACGACCATCACGAGGTCCAGCTCGACGTCATCCGTCAGCGTATGGTCGAGTTTGACGCGCACGCCATCACTGGAGACCTGCTCGTCCTCCCCAGCACCGATCAGGCACCATCGATAGAGCTCGCTATCAGACAACGAATTGGCAACTCGGAGCGGATCGATAGCGCTGGACAGTGATACCAGCGTGAACTGATCCATCAGCAGGAAGCCTACCCGCTGTGTGGTCTGATTTTTGACGCTGCCCAAAGTTTCCACGCTGACTGTCTCTTGCTCACTCAGTGCCGGAGTGCGACAGGTATCGCATCAGGCCGTTGTCACCGCATTCTGGCGCAAGATGCGGGCAAAAGCGACATAGGTGGCCCAATTGCGACACCTTTTGCACCGCCCATCAAGATTCAGCCATCCCAAAGTATGCATCGAGGATCGCTCAATCTGATTGAGTCACTCACCGGACCACCATCGATGTTCCGTCAAAGACGTCCTGAACACCTAGAACCCTGTTGCATCGCTTACCGAATCATCCGAGAGTGGCATCGTTATCGCTTCATGACCTGATATCGGACGACCACCTATGCACGCCTATAAGCTCATCTACGGTTTACTCTGCTGGCTTATTACCCTACCTGCGTGGTCCAGCTACGCGATCTATATCGGCAAAAACCTCACCGCGGACGGCAGCGTCATGATTGGCGGTTCTGGAGACGAGGTATCAAGCCACTGGCTCGAGGTGGTGCCCGCCGTGACTCACGCCAAGGATGCAACGATCACCGTCGGCGTCACCGACGCGGCCTTTATGCCAGGGGAGTTCATGGAGATTCCGCAGGCGGCAGAGACGTATCGCTACCTGACGATGAATTACTCCGAGTACGAGGGCTTCCCACCGCCGCTCACCAACGGCGGGCTGAATGAGCACAACGTGGCGGGCCGGGATGTCTGGTCACCCTCGCGGCCCGAGCTGGTGGCAATGACACCCAACCCGCAAACGGGACCGCAATACAGCGACCTGTCGCGCATCGCCATGGAACGGGCCCGCACCGCGCGGGAGGCGGTCGAGATCATTGGAGAGCTGATTAATGAGTACGGCTACTCCACCTATGGCGGCAACTCACACATGTTTGCCGACGAAACCGAAGGTTGGGTGCTACTCAATTTTGCGGGCGGTCAGGGGCTTTGGATTGCCGAGCGTTTGGGCCCCGATGACATCCGCATGTCCTACCCCGGCTACATTCACGAGATCCCGCTCGACTATGCCGAGCACCCTGACTTTATGGGCTCACCCAACTTTATCGAGTTTGCGACCGAGCAAGGCTGGTTCGACCCCGAGCGAGAGGACGCCTTCAACGTCACGCTGGTTTACGGCGTCGATGAAGAACGCTATCCACGCAGCGCGATGGAGGCCGAGCTACGCGCGGCTGCACCGATTGATTTAAGGTCGATGATGCAGGCGGTGAGAGACCCACGCATCTCAAAAGACTCGACCGGCTATGGGCAGGTCGCCGCACTCAAGTCCAACAGCCGCCCGGAAATGAATCTACTGTGGATTGCCCCCACTGGCTCGGTTACTGCACCTTTTATTCCTTACCGGATTGGTGTGCAGCGCATCGCACCCCAGTTTGGCAAGCACCGCTATCTGACCAAGGGCGAAGACGCGGGCTTTATTACCGAGGACTGGCAGATACAAGAGGCGACCGAATTTGCCGGCAGGACCTTTAAGCGCCTGATGTACTTCACCTGCGATCACCCCGAAAAGTTTTTGCCCGAGGTAACCGAAGCATTGGTCGCCTTCGAGGGCGGTTTGATTCACGAACAGGCAACGGTGGTAGAGACCGCCGAGACGCTATTTGATGCCGGCAAAGCCGATCTGGCGCTCAGCTATCTCACCGACTATAGCGCCGCCCGGGGCGCGGCGGCGCTCAAGCTGGGTAACGCCTTGCTCGGCAGCATCGAAGCGAGAACAAAGTTGCTCTATGGCTACCGGGAGCCGATTGGCGACGTGGTCAGCCGCCTGAGCTACGACCGGGTCGATTGCCTGCCCGCCCAATAAAAAACGGGGACCGTAGCCCCCGTCCTCGATTTAGCTGCGAACCCGTTCGTTATCGGGGTCGAGCAGTGCCCGATAGCCCACCGACACGATCTTCGCGGTGAAGAAGCACCCGAAGTACTCCATCAGCACCGAGTCGCCCTCTTTGGCGCGATCTGCGGGCAAGTAGCCCATGGCAATGTTCTGACCCAGCGACGGACCAAAGGCCACGCTGGTGGTGTAAGAGCGGCGCCCGTGGGAGTCGATGATGACTTCCTTGGAATCAGGGTCGAGGAGCGGCCAGTGCCCCACCGGGTAGCGCACCACACCCTTGTCGTCGGTGGTGTCTTCCAGCACAAAGGTGCAGAGGTAAGCCGCCTGCTCGGGCAACTCGCGCTGCGCGACGTAAGCGGCTTTACCGTGGAAGTCAGCCGCCTTGACCTTGGGTCGAGACAGACCGGCTTCGTAGAGGTTGTAGTCGATCTCAAGATCATCATTCTGCAAACGCAGGCTCTTCTCAAGACGTCGGCTATTGGCATAGGTTTCGATACCCACGGGCGTCACGCCCAGCTCGAACAAGGCATCCCACAGCTTGAGTCCCTCGCCGAAGGGGAAGTACAGCTCCCAACCCTGCTCGCCGACATAGGAGATGCGGAACGCCCAGATCGTGGTGCCCTGCACGTTAATCTCTTTGGCGCTCGCATAAGGGAAGTTCTCGTGAGAAACGCTGTCGGGATCGTCCATCAGCTTTTGTAGCGTTGTCCTCGCTTCAGGACCCCACAGACCCAGGGTGGCGATTTGCTCGGTCTGGTCGACGAACGCCACCTGCGTAAGGCCCATTTTGTCGACCATGCGCTGCATCCACACATAGTCGCGGTGGCCAGTATCACCGCCACAGATCACGCGGAAGCTGTCCTCAGACAAGCGCACAATCGTCAGATCCGAGTGAATGCCTCCTGCGCTGTCGAGGAAGTGCGTGTAAACGCCCTTCCCAACCGGCGTGTCAGTACCGACCTTGGCCACCGAACAGAACTCCAGCAGCGCCTCGGCCTCGGCACCCACCACATCGAAAATAGCGAAGTGCGAGAGGTTGATCATGCCCACCCCGTCGCTCAGCGCGAGATGCTCGGCGTTCGAGACTTCCCAGAAATGGCGGTTATCCCACTCGGCTTCACGGGTCGGTACCTGATCGCGGTACTTGGCGAGCAGTGTGTCTTCGTTGGCCGCATAGCCATAGGCCCGCTCCCAACCCGCCACTTCCATAAAGTAACCGCCGAGGGCGACTTCACGCTCATAGAAAGGGCTCATACGGAGCTGGCGCGATGTCGCGTAGGGCTCACGCGGGTGTACCGCAGGCGTGTAGATCTTCTGCGCAATCTCGTAGCTACGGTTGCGAATGAACTCATCCGTCAGCTGAATCGGGTAGTGCCGCGCTGGGTCAACGCCGTGCGGATCCATCTCCGTGCGACCGTGGGTCATCCAGTCAGCCAGCAGCTTGCCGGCACCTGGGCCGTCTTTCACCCAGACTGCCTCGCAGAGCCACAGATCTTTGACCTGCGGTGACTCACCAATGATTGAGCCGCCGTCGGTGGTCACAGAGAGCAAACCGTTGAACGAGCGGCGCTCTTCCCAAGGCAGCTCTGCCAGTACTGGCGTGAGCTCCACGGAGCGCTCAAACGCCTCGATCACCTGATCCAGCGAGAGGTCATTCATCGAGGGCGACATGCGCGCATCTTCAGGCTCCGAAATATCCGCCGCCTCAACAATGCGCGGCTCGAAGGGCTCGTAGTAACCCCACTCGAGCAAACCCCCTTCAGGTGTTGTGGGGTCACCGGTGTCGCGCACGTAGGCCGAATTACCCTGATCGCGGAACAAGGGGTAAACGATGTCCTCGCCGGTGCCTTCCAATGCATCCCAGGGTCCAAAGAACAGGAGCGGGTGCTCGACGGGCATGAGCGGCAGTTTGACGTTGGCTGTCTCGGAGACCAGCGAACCCCAGATGCCCACACAGAGCACCACGTGGTCAGCCATGATCGTGCCCTTGGCGGTTTTCACACCCACGGCCCGGCCATCTTCGACAATGATTTCTTCCGCGGGCGTGTAGGCGAAAGCCTGTAGCTTGCCGGCAGCCACGGCCTCGTCGACGAGGTCGCCCGCCACTTTCTGTGAGCGCGGCGTGACCAGACCCGCATCCGGGTCCCACATCGCACATTCGATAGTGTCTTCTTCGAGAAGCGGAAAGCGCTCTTTGGCTTCGGCCGCGGTGATCATACGTGCGTTGGTGCCAAAAGCTTTGCCTGATGCGACCTTGCGCAGCAGCTCCTGCACCTGGGCGTCGTCGCCCTTGCGCGCGACTTCCATGCCGCCA
>JADHQG010000055.1 GCA_016778045.1 Luminiphilus sp.
CCCAGGGCATCCTTGGCTATGTAGTGCGCTGGGTCGAGCACGGCGTGGGCTGTTCCAAAGTGCCCGACATTCACAACGTGGGGCTCATGGAAGACCGCGCTACCCTGCGCATCTCAAGCCAACACATCGCCAACTGGCTCCATCACGGCGTGGTGTCTGAAGCGCAGGTGCGCGAAACACTGCTGCGCATGGCCGCGGTGGTCGACGAGCAAAATCAGGCAGACCCCGACTATCGACCCATGGCCAGCAATCCAGAGTCGAGCCAGGCTTTTCAGGCAGCCTGTGAATTGGTCTTCGCCGGCACGGCACAACCCAGCGGCTACACCGAACCCGTACTCCACGCGCGGCGTCTGGCTTTTAAAGCCGCAGGCTAACCCGATCGGGTGGGTTATGGTTTAGTGCGCTGACCCCACTCCACGAATGGACCACTGCGCCACCGCGCCACTTTAATAAAGCGCGGGCGCCTCTCTGTTCGAATGCCCTGCGCTCAGGCAGAGAGTGGCAAAAATCGGCGCTGTTAATGGGGGTCTTCTAATAGGGGGCTGCGCCATCACCTAGTGATCACCGCCAGCCACGCGCCATATCCCAATCTCTCAGCACGGATTCTGCTTCGCTCTGGCCAGCGAGTTGCGTATTGCGATTTTTCCTTTGAATTCATCCGGAATTACAAAAAATGTCACGCAAACCGCATCAAAAAGATTGAATATGACATTTTTTGTCATTAACCGGGTTGGCCTGCACAGTCAAACTTGGGCAAAATCCCTTTCAATTCGCGAATTACCGCAAATTGCGGTTTTTGGCACGCCCTTTGCAACATACAGGGCAGGTGTTGCCAGCACGGACTAGCACACCGCTAACCCAAGGCAACAAAACAGTTTCAAAGGAGAGAAACATGAAAAAGCAAAACCAGAAGGGCTTTACCCTGATCGAACTGATGATCGTCATCGCAATCATCGGTATTTTGGCGGCGATCGCACTGCCTGCTTACCAAAGCTACACACAAAAAGCGCGATTTAGTGAAGTGGTAGCAGCGGCTAGTCCGGTAAAGCAAGCAGTTGATGTTTGCATGCAGACCGGCAAAGGCGACCTCTCGGATTGTACGGTCCCAGCGGGCGTTTTAGCCGATGCCGCTGCCGGATCTGAGGTTGCATCTGTGGCTTGGGTCACACCAGAAATAAGGGTCACTTCGGCGGGCACATTTGGAAATGGGACTGAAGCCTTCACCTACGTCTTGACGGCACTTGATGGAAACACAGATGGCATTATCGACTCATGGAGCGAAGAGACCACTCCAGGGACATGCGTTGCCAAGGGAATTTGCTAAAAGCTTGTTGCATGCGGTATCGAGGGCGGGCACCTTGGGTGCCCGTTTTTTTATTGCGCGCCAATGACTTCAAACGTCTCAAATAAAAAGCTTTAATTTGCTTGTGCACAGAGTGTAGAGCCTAATATGAACTCGCCCGTCTCCAAAGAAATCCAATCCACGATCAAGGGCCTTGCGGGTCGCTTGATTGGGGAAGGTGTGCTCACTGCCGAGCAAGCCCGAGAAGCGGAGCAAGATGCCAAGGCGATGCGAGTCTCACTGATTCGCTATCTGATCGATACGCTAGACGTAGACAGCCGCGAATTGGCCGAAATGGCCTCGGCGGAGTTTGGCGTGCCGGTTTTTGACCTCGCCTCCATGAACCGGGAGATGCTGCCCGAGCATCAGATCGACGCCGAGCTCATGGCCAGACATCACGCTGTGCCCTTGTTCCGTCGTGGCAACCGGTTGTTTGTCGCAGTATCTGACCCCATGAACCTGGGCGCATTGGACGAATTTAAATTTGCCGCCGGTATCAACACCGACGCCGTGCTGGTCGAGGATGCGGCGCTCAGCAAACTCATTGCCGACCTGGGTGAACAATCCGGCGGCTTTGATTCAGACATGGCCTCGCTGGGCGCCGACGGTGAATACGACCTGGAAATCGGCGACGGCAAAGTTGAGGAGGACGATGAAGCTCACGATAGCGCTGACGACACACCGATTGTGCGCTTTGTGAATAAAGTGCTGCTGGATGCCATCAAGCAGGGCGCCTCGGACATTCATTTCGAGCCCTACGAAAAGGACTATCGCGTGCGCTTCCGCACCGACGGCATTCTTCATGAGGTCGTAAAACCGCCGCGTAATCTGGCGCCTCGTCTGGCGGCGCGACTCAAAGTGATGTCGCAAATGGATATTTCGGAGCGTCGCATCCCGCAGGATGGGCGCATTCAGATGAAGCTCTCGAAAAAGCGCGCCATCGACTTTCGGGTGAACACCCTGCCGACCATGTACGGGGAAAAGATCGTACTGCGGATCCTTGACCCGACCTCGGCACAGATGGGCATTGACGCACTGGGCTACGAGGAAGACCAGAAGGCGCTGTACATGGAGGCGCTGCAAAAACCCCAGGGCATGATTCTGGTTACCGGGCCAACGGGTTCCGGTAAGACCGTCTCGCTCTACACCGGGCTCGGCATACTGAATGAGCCCGAGCGCAACATCTCCACAGCGGAGGATCCCGTGGAGATCAATATGGCTGGTATCAATCAGGTGCTGGTGAACCCCAAGGTGGGCCTGAACTTTGCCGAGGCGCTTCGCTCATTCCTGCGTCAGGATCCCGATGTCATCATGGTCGGTGAGATCCGAGACCTAGAAACCGCCGAGATCGGCATCAAGGCGGCTCAAACGGGTCACTTGGTGCTATCAACCGTGCACACCAACAGTGCCGCAGAGACCGCCACTCGATTACTCAACATGGGCGTGCCAGCATTTAACATCGCCGCCTCGGTCACGCTCATCATTGCCCAGCGACTCGCACGCCGCCTGTGCGGTCACTGTGCGGAGCTCGAAACCAGCGTGCCCCAAGAAGCCCTCATGGAGCTGGGTTTCTCACAGGACCAGCTCAGCAGTGCTCAAATCAAACGCCCGGTCGGCTGCGGTCAGTGTAAGGATGGCTATAAGGGCCGCGTGGGCATTTATGAAGTTGTGAAGATCACCAAACCCATTGCTTCAGCCATTATGGATGGCGCAAACTCATTGGAGTTGGATCGAGTCGCTCGCGAAGCGGGCTTCAGTGACCTCAGACAATCAGCGCTCAGGAAGTGCGCCGAAGGTCTGATTAGTCTCGAGGAAGTGAGCCGCGTCACCACTGACTGATCCGTCCGTCATCTAACGTCAGGTCAAGGAAGAAATGGCAGCAGAGAATACGATATTCGTCTGGACCGGCACCGATCGAAACGGCCGAAAGTCCAAAGGCGAGGTACTGGCCACCACCGCCGCCATTGCGCGGGTCCAGCTCCGCAAGCAGGGCATCGCCGCCAAGTCGGTTAAGAAAAAGCCCAAGCCGCTGATTACCTTCGGCGCCAAAAAGATTCAGCCTGCGGACATTGCCATCTTCACCCGGCAACTGGCCACCATGATGAAAGCGGGCGTGCCGCTGGTGCAGGCCTTTGACATCGTGGCCGAGGGCACCGATCACGAAAAGATGCGCGAGCTGATTTTGGCAGTGCGGACCGACGTGTCGTCAGGCACCGGATTTGCCGGCGCGCTGGAAAAACACCCTCGCTACTTCGACGAACTGTTCTGCTCACTGGTGGCCTCGGGTGAAAACTCGGGCACCCTGGAAGTCATGCTCGACCGGGTTGCCACCTACAAGGAAAAAACCGAGGCACTCAAAGCCAAGATTAAAAAAGCCATGACCTACCCCATCGCCACCATTGTTGTGGCAATCGTGGTCACCGGCATTCTGTTGGTCAAGGTCGTACCCCAGTTCGCGGAGACCTTTCAAGGCTTTGGTTCAGACCTGCCGGGCTTCACGCTTTTTGTGCTGCGGCTCTCTGATTGGGTGCAGGACTGGTGGTTCGTCGCATTAATGGGCTTCTTCGCTGGCGGCTATGTGTTTTCGCAGGCAAAACGACGCTCCAAACGATTTGCCGACTGGCTGGATAGCATCGCACTCAAGCTACCCATACTGGGATCGGTGGTCCACGATGCCGTCATTGCGCGGTTTTCTCGCACCCTCTCCACCACTTTTGCTGCGGGCGTGCCGCTGGTTGAGGCTCTGGAGTCGACCGCCGGCGCTGCCGGTAATGCCATTTATGCCGGGGCGATTCGACGGATACGTGACGACGTGACGGCGGGCACTTCGTTGGCACTCTCTATTCGCACGACCGGCTTATTCCCCACCATGCTGTTACAGATGACGGCGATTGGCGAGGAGTCTGGCTCTCTCGATGACATGCTGGGCAAGGTGGCCGATCACTATGAGGCGGCAGTCGACAACGCTGTCGATAGTCTCAGCTCGCTGATCGAGCCCATTATTATGTCGGTACTGGGGGTGCTGATTGGCGGCTTAATGATCGCCATGTACTTACCTATCTTCATGCTCGGCTCAGTGATTTGACCGCAGATACAGGGCACTGATAATCCCATGATGACTGCCTTCCACGATCCGGCTTTTTTCACCCTGACCTGCACGGCCCTCGGGTTGATCGTCGGTAGCTTTCTAAACGTGGTGATTCTGCGGCTACCCAAAATGATGGAACAGGGTTGGCAGCGCGAGTGCTGTGAAGTGCTGGACCAGCCTGCTCCCGTTCAAGAACCGATCAGCCTGTCGCACCCAGGATCACACTGCCCCGGCTGCGGGGCGGCCATTAAACCTTGGCAGAATATCCCGGTCATCAGCTGGCTCGTGTTGCGCGGTCGCTGTGCACAGTGCGGCATGGGCATCTCGGTACGCTACCCGGCGGTGGAACTGATCACCGGCGTCTTGTCTGGTCTTGTGGCGTGGCACTTCGGCTTCGGTATTGAGGCCCTCAGCGCCCTCGCGCTGATCTGGATGCTGGTGGCGCTCACTGGCATCGATATCGACACCCAACTGCTCCCCGATAGCATCACACTGCCCCTTCTCTGGCTCGGATTGGCGGTCAACCTCTTTGCTGTCTGGACGCCGCTCTCGTCTGCTGTCATGGGTGCCATGCTCGGTTATGGCTCGCTGTGGAGCGTCTATTGGTTATTCAAGCTCGTGACCGGCAAAGAGGGCATGGGTTATGGCGACTTCAAACTGCTGGGCGCGCTGGGCGCCTGGTTCGGCTGGCAGGCGGTTCCCCTCATGATATTGCTGTCGTCGTTTGTAGGGGCGGCGCTCGGCATCGCTATCTTGCTCAGCAAACGTCAGGGAAGGGATACGCCCATGCCTTTCGGGCCTTATTTGGCGGGCGCAGGCCTACTGACACTCTTCTTTGGCGATACGCTGATCGCTGAGTACCTGCAGCTGGTGGCGTTTTGATGCTGCGAGTCGGGATCACTGGCGGCATCGGCAGCGGTAAAACCGCGCTCACCGACTGGCTGAGCACACAGGGTGTTGTCATTGTCGACGCAGATCTCGCGGCTCGGGTTGTCGTCGAACCCGGACAGCCGGCGCTGGCAGAGATCGCCGCACAATTGGGTCAGGAGTACCTATTACCCGATGGGCAGCTGGATCGCGCTGCACTGCGCAAGCTGGTCTTCGCAGATGACACCAAGCGGCGGACTCTGGAATCCATCACGCACCCCCGTATTCGCGACGAACTGACCCGACAAATGGCCGCAGCCCAGTCTGCCTACGTGGTACTAAGCTCACCCCTGCTTCTGGAGAGCGGTCAGTCAGAAATGGTCGATCTGAGTGTGGTGGTCGATGTCCCTGAAGCGGTACAAATTGAGCGGACCATGGCGCGGGATCAAAACGAGCGGGCGTTGGTCGAGCAAATCATGGCCGCGCAACTCGATCGCGCTACCCGCATTAGTCGAGCCGATATTGTCATTGATAACAGTGGCTCTCTCGAGGCGCTGCATATTCGCGGCGCCCAGCTACATCGAACGCTGCTGGCCCGAGCCAGCGCCTAACGCGGAAGCAAGCGCGCCAGTATCGGTGCGTTGGCCTCGGGAAATGGCCAGTTCGCCATGGCTGGCGGCAACTGCCAGGCGAGCGGCTGTCCCTCGAGACCTCGGGCTTCACCCTGCCACCGTGTCACACGACGCACATCGAGCCGCACCTGCTTGTCGGCATAGTCATGATCCAGGGCCATAAATGGTTCGCTCGCTTCGACACGAATCCCTAACTCCTCAGCGAGCTCTCGCACCAATGCGGTCTCGACTGATTCACCGGCCTCAACTTTGCCACCCGGAAACTCCCACAGCCCGCCCTGATGCGTATCCGGTGCCCGCCGTGTCACCAACACGCGCCCGTCCTCATCGATCAACAAGCCCACGGCTACCGTTACCCGCGCCATATCAGGTGCGGTATTCAGCGTTGATTTTGACGTAGTCGTAAGAGAGGTCCGTGGTCCAGATCACGGCCTGCGCGCCGCCGCGATTCAAGGCGACTTCGAAAACCAGATCCTCTGCGGCCATCGCTGCCTGGCCCTGAGCTTCGGTATAGGAAGGCGCCCGCGCGCCGCGCTCTGCGATCAGTACACCGTTGAGGTGAATCGAGACATCGTCGGTGTTGAGATCAGACAATCCCGCGCGACCGATTGCCGCCAGGATGCGACCCCAATTGGGATCGGAGGCAAACAGGGCGGTTTTCACCAGCGGCGAGTGAGCAATGGTGCGGCCGACTCGATCACAGGCCTCAGTGCTTTCTCCTCCCGACACACGGATTTCAACGAACTTGCTGGCGCCTTCTCCATCGCGAACGATGTCCTGTGCCAACTTGATCATCAACCCGGTCACTGCCGCTGCGAACTGCTCAGCCTGCGGAGTCCCTGCCTTAACCTCGATGCCACTGCCGCCGGTCGACGAGAGCGTCACAGCGTCATTGGTCGAGGTGTCGCCGTCGACGGTAATGCGGTTAAAGCTAGCCGCCACCGCATCACGCAGTGTGGCCTGCAGTAGAGCGGGTGACAGTCTCGCGTCGGTTGCCACGAAAGCCAGCATAGTCGCCATATCGGGGCAAATCATGCCCGCTCCTTTGGCCATGCCGGTCACTCTGCAGGTCTGACCGTCGAGCTCAACCTCGACGCTTCTGAGTTTCGGTCGGGTATCCGTTGTCAGGATGGCCCTGGCGGCCCGTTCCCACTGATCTTCTTGCAGGGCTTCAAGAGCCGCTGGCAGCGCAGCGCAGATCAGGTCGGCTGGCAGGGGTTCGCCGATGACTCCGGTAGAAAAAGGCAGTACCGCGCTCGACGCTGAAGCGGTCAGCTCAGCCAGTGTATTGCAACACTGGTTTGCAGCCGCCAGACCGGGCTCACCGGTTCCTGCGTTGGCATTACCGGTGTTGATAATCAAATGCGTCGGATGACCCTGATTGGCGCTCAGGTGCCGTTCAGCTAACACAACAGGTGCCGCACGAAACGCATTGCGCGTGAACACGGCGGCCGTCTGCGTACCGGGTGCCAGCGCGATCACCAACAGGTCGTCCTTGCCCGCTGATTTGATACCTGCCTGCGCCACGCCCAGACGAACACCTGTCACGGCAATACTCACCGATGCTGCTCCTGCCACGGGTTATCGCCTGATGCGCAAGGCACGGTCAGCTCAGTGCTCCATGGCACTGCTTATATTTTTTTCCGCTCCCGCAGGGACAGGGGTCGTTCCGCCCCACTTTGGGTTGCGCGCGCGTTACTGGCTGCGGCGGAGCAGGCGGCTCAGCCGTATCAGCTGACTCAGGCACCGCCGAGCCCGCTTCTGCATGCTCAAACGCCATCTTTTGCTTGGCCGCGGCTTCGCGCCGCTGTTGCTCCATCGCTTCGGCCTCGTCAGAGCGTTGCACCTGCACATTACTCAGGAAGCGCACGACTTCGTATTTCAAACGCTGCAGCAGACTTTCGAACAGGGCAAAGGATTCGCGCTTGTATTCCTGCTTTGGATTCTTGTTGGCATAGGCACGCAGATGAATACCCTGCCGCAGCTGATCCATCACCTGCAGGTGCTCCTTCCACAAGGTATCCAGCACCTGCAACATGATCTGCTTTTCCAGTTGTCGCATCCCGGCACCAATACTGGCAGCTTTCTCGTCGTAGGCAGATTGCACTGAGGCCACGATACGGTCGCGCAGGGTCTCTTCGTGGAGGCTGTTATCCTCGTCTAGCCACTGGGCTACGGGCAGCGTCAGGCCAAACTCTGCCTCCAGCTGTTTCTCCAGACCCGGTACATCCCACTGCTCTTCCACGCTCATTGGCGGGATAAAGCCATCGATCGCGTCGTTCACCACATCCTGGCGGATAGCGGTAATGGTCTCCGCGATATCGTCATCCGAGAGCAGTTCGTCGCGCTGACGATAAATAATCTGACGCTGATCGTTGGCGACATCGTCATACTCCAGCAGCTGCTTGCGAATATCGAAGTTGCGCCCCTCGACCTTGCGCTGCGCCTTTTCAATTGCATTGCTGACCATACGGTGCTCAATGGCTTCACCGCGCTCCATACCCAATGCCTGCATAAAGCTCTTGACGCGCTCTGAAGCAAAAATGCGCATCAAGTTATCTTCAAGTGAAAGATAAAAACGCGACACGCCGGGGTCGCCCTGTCGTCCGGAACGACCGCGTAACTGGTTATCGATGCGACGCGACTCGTGACGCTCGGTGCCGAGAATATGAAGCCCCCCGGCTTCGACCACGGCGTCATGTCGCTGTTGCCACTCGCTGGTCAGCTGCTCGCGCGCCGCGTCGTCCAGCGATTCACCGTGCGCCGCCAACTCGGCCTCAAGATTGCCCCCGAGCACAATATCCGTGCCTCTGCCCGCCATGTTAGTGGCAATGGTGACAACGCCGGGTCGCCCCGCCTGAGCGATAATCTCGGCCTCTTGCTCGTGATACTTGGCATTCAGCACTTTATGTTCGATGCCCTGATTCTGAAACGCCTGCGACAGCTCTTCAGAGGTCTCTACCGAAGCCGTGCCGACCAGAACGGGTGCGCCACTGTCGATACAAGCGCGCACATCGTCGATGATGGCCTCAAACTTCTCCTCGCGGGTCAGGTAAACCAGGTCGTTGAGGTCATCGCGACGCATGGGCACGTTAGTGGGAATCACCACGCAGTCCAGTCCATAGATCTGCCGGAACTCAAACGCCTCGGTATCCGCGGTACCGGTCATGCCTGACAGCTTGTCGTAAAGACGGAAGAAATTCTGGAATGTGGTGGAGGCCAGCGTCTGACTCTCGCTCTGAATCTTCACGCCCTCTTTCGCTTCGATCGCCTGATGCAGACCTTCTGATAAGCGACGGCCCGGCATCGTGCGGCCGGTATGCTCATCAATGAGGACCACCTGCCCGTCCTGCACGATATATTCGACATCGCGCTGAAACAGTACATGGGCTCGCAAACCCGAGTGGACGTGGTGCAGCAGACCGAGGTTGGTCGCGGCGTAGAGGGAGTCGTCATTTTTTAGCAGGCCTGCCTCTATCAGCATGCCCTCTACTTTTTCATGGCCGCCCTCGGTCAGCTCGATACTGCGCTGTTTTTCGTCGACTGTGAAATCACCGCCTTGCTCTTCCTGTTCCAGAGTGAGCTTGGGAATCAGCCGATTGATCGTCTTGTACAACTCCGAACTGTCCTCGGCCGCACCTGAGATAATCAGCGGCGTCCGCGACTCATCAATCAGGATTGAATCCACTTCGTCGACAATGGCGAAGGCCAGCGTGCCCTGACTTTTATCCGCCATGCTGAAGGCCATATTGTCGCGGAGATAGTCAAAACCGAACTCGTTGTTGGTACCGTACACAACGTCGCAGGCATAGGCCGCTTTCTTTTCTTCGCCGCTCTGGCCGGATCGCACAACCCCCACGGACAGCCCCAAAAACTCGTAAAGCGGGCCCATCCAGGCTGCGTCTCGTCCTGCCAGATAGTCGTTAACGGTCACCAAGTGGACGCTGTGGTCCGGTAGTGCGTTGAGATAAGCGGGCAATGTGGCCACCAGCGTCTTACCCTCGCCGGTCCGCATTTCCGCGATTTTGCCGTCGTGAAGTGTCATACCGCCGATCAACTGCACGTCAAAGTGACGCATGCCCAGCGCTCTGACGCCCGCCTCGCGGACTGCAGCGAAGGCTTCAGGCAGCAGTTGCGCGAGCGTTTCGCCCTCTGACAGGCGCAATCGAAATTCCTCGGTCTTGGCGCGCAGCGCGTCGTCATCGAGGGCCTGCATGGCTTCTTCGAGAGCGTTAATTCGGGCGACCACTTTGCCCATTCGCTTCAGCTCCCGATCGTTCCGGGTGCCAAAAATTTTCTTCACGGTTGAAATCAGCATGGAAAGCTCATTGATATATCACAAGGAATTGGGGGTTTTGCAAGGCGCGATCGCGCCGGCGGTTCCTTGTCAGCGATGCGTGCGGCGAACGTAGGATGCGGGATCAACTGCCCGGCCGTTCTTAAAGACCTCGAAATGAACGTGGGGGCCGGTCGATCGGCCTGTGCTTCCCATCAGGGCGATGACGTCGCCGCGACGCACCAGATCACCGATCTCGACCAGATTCTCTTGATTGTGGGCGTAGCGGGTGCTCAGACCATCGCCATGGGAGACCTCGACCATCGTACCGTAACCCGCCCGATAGCCGCTCCAACTGACGACACCGCTGGCCACAGCCAAAATATCGGAGCCTTCTCGACCCGCAAAATCGGCGCCATCGTGCCAGGCCCGCTCACCCGTAATCGGGTCAATACGCTGGCCATAAGATGAGGACTGCCATCCCGAGCGGATCGGTCGCCCCACCGGCGTCGCCTCGGCTCGCAGCTGCTCGGCAGAGAGCAGTCCCGCCAGTACGTCAAACTGCGCCTCGCGGCGAGCAAACACCGCGCCTAAAACGCTGAATTGTGATTCCACTTCGGTCACGCTCGGTAACCCGGCTCCCGGCAACGGCATCGCGGGTCCACCTAGTGCGGGGGGGCCTGAAAAGTCGAATTCTCCCGACTCCAGCCCGGCCATTTCGGTCAGATGACTCCCCAAGGCGTCGAGTCGGGTCACGTGCGCCTGCAGGCCTGCCAAGCGCTTGGTCATGGCCGTTAGGCGAGACTGCGCCTCGACGCTTAACTGCGCCAGGGCCTCCGCACGCTCGATCGCCTGCTGCTCCTGCGCTGAGATACGGGTCGCCTGCTCAGATGCGACCCCCTCGCCAAATCCAAGCTGGTAACTGACGCTCACCAGCCCCAGCGGCATGCCGATAAAGCAGGCTGACAAAAGCGCCCACGACCACTTCCCTAGCTCGAGGGTGCGCGACGCCGCGTGGCGGTTAAGAAGAATCAGTTTCAAGGTCAAAAATCGTGGAAATCAGAGCCGGCACTATGCCATTTTCGTTGGTTCAGGGAAACCAGTAGTGGCGGCCAAAGGTCGTTTTTACCGCTAAAAAGCCATCCGTCAGGCTAATTGCAGATCTTGCGGTAGCGTCCAGTCCAACGGAGCCTCGGAGGCATCGTCAAACGTTGCCCACTCCCAGCTCTGGGGCGAGGCAAACAGTTCACGGACCAACCGATTATTGAGTGCATGGCCCGATTTGATGCCTTCGTATTCGGCCAACAGCTGGTGGCCTGCCAAATACAGATCGCCCATTGCATCGAGCATTTTGTGCTTCACAAATTCGTCGTCATAGCGCAGGCCGCCCTCATTCAGAATCCGGTAGTCGTCGATCACAATCGCATTGTCCACGCTGCCGCCGCGCGCTAACCCACGTGAGCGCATGTACTCGAACTCGTGAACAAAGCCGAATGTGCGCGCGCGGCTGATTTCGCGGACAAACGCCTCGCTGCTGATATCCAGTGTGGCGCGGCCACTTTGCTCACGAAACACCGGATGGTCAAAATCAATCGCGAAGGTCACACGGAAACCGTCGTAAGGTCTGAGCGTCGCCGACTTGTCGCCGTCACTCACCGCAATCTCCTCGGTCACCCGAATAAACCGTTTGGCCGCCGCCTGTTCGCGGACCCCAGCAGACTGCAACAGGTACACAAAGGGCCCGGCCGAGCCATCCATGATGGGCACCTCAGCGGCGTCAATATCGATGTAAAGATTGTCGATACCCAGCCCGCACAGGGCGGATAACAGATGCTCAACCGTGGTGACCTGGGCGTCACCACTGCCGAGACTGGTGGAGAGATCGGTCTCATCGACCCAGTCCGCCCGGGCGGGGATGTCCCGGACTGGACTGAGGTCAGTGCGTCGAAACACGATGCCCGTGTCCACTGGCGCCGGACTGAGCACAATGACGACCTTGTTGCCAGAATGAAGCCCTACGCCAGTCGATTGGATCGACTCTTGCAGAGTGCGCTGCCGAAGCATGGTTTTCCCCTCTTATTGAGGCGAAACATTACTAGGGCGCGCTAACGCAATCCAGCTCTCCTACCCCGACTATTTACACCTTTCTCGCCTGTCCAGCCTTCACAGCGGCTTGGAACAGGGCGAATCGGGGCCTTGATACCGTCAGTCTGCCTGCCGCCTTAGAAAAGCGGGTACGTCAAACAGCTGCTCGTCTAGGTCGTCGTCCATCTTCAACGCCGCCTGACCATCCACCGCGCCGGTCGCCGGGTGCCGCTTGCCGGGTGGCAGATCATAGTCGTCATAATCTGCGCCGGTAGCTGCGGGTCGCGCCCGTGCGGTTGGCTCTACCGTGGTGAGTGCCGGCCTTGAGTCGGCACTGCGCAACCCGGTGGCAACGACAGTCACTTTCAGGGTGTCTGTCATCTCCGGATCGATGACGGTACCCACGACGACGGTTGCATCCTCTGAGGCAATGTCTTCGATGGTCGCGCCGACCTCTGAAAACTCACCCAGAGACAGATCCAAACCTGCCGTGATGTTCACGAGAATGCCTCGGGCGCCACTGAGATCAATATCGTCAAGTAGCGGACTGTTGATCGCACGCTCGGCTGCGTCGCGAGCACGGCCTTCGCCGCTGGCAGTGCCGGTCCCCATCATGGCGGAACCCATCTCAGACATGACGGTGCGCACATCGGCGAAATCCACGTTGACGAGCCCGGGCCGAATGATCAAGTCAGCGATACCCTGCACGGCGCCCAGCAAGACATCATTCGCTTCCT
>JADHQG010000004.1 GCA_016778045.1 Luminiphilus sp.
TGGACATTGTCGCCGACCCATTATCAGTTGGCAAGTTGTTCATTTTAATGAGATTTATGCCTCTTTCGTCGAAAAGATCCGCAGGCAAAAAAAGGCCGGCATTAGCCGGCCTCGACCACATCATCACAGCTTCACTGATCTTCCATTTTTGCCTTGATCAGATCACCGATGGTGCCAGGAGATGAGGCAGAGTCCTGCTCTTTCAGTGAAGCAACTGCATCTTTTTCATCGTCCTGATCTTTGGCTTTGATCGACAGACCCAGTGCGCGGCTCTTGCGGTCTACGTTGATCACCTTCGCCTCTACCGAGTCACCCACGTTCAAAACAGAACGCGCGTCTTCCACACGATCAACGCTAATGTCAGCGGCCTTCAGATAGCCATCCACTTCATCAGAAAGCTTGATCGTCGCGCCCTTGGCATCGACTTCGGTCACGGTACCAGTGACGAGCGCTCCACGGTCATTGTCGCTGACATAAAGAGAGAACGCGTCCTCTTCAAGCTGCTTAATGCCCAGTGAGATGCGCTCTCGCTCGGGATCAATTGACAGGATCACTGTCTCGATCTCATCACCTTTCTTGTAGTTGCGCACCGCTTCTTCGCCAGTTTCATTCCAGCTGATGTCGCTGAGGTGAACAAGACCATCGATGTTGCCCTCAAGACCAATGAAAATGCCAAAATCGGTGATGGACTTGATGCTACCGGAGATCTTGTCGCCCTTAGCATGGTCTGCGCCAAACGCATCCCAGGGATTCTGCATGCACTGCTTGATCCCCAGAGATATGCGGCGGCGTTCCTCGTCGATATCCAGCACCATTACCTCGACCTCGTCGCCCAGTTGAACGATCTTGGACGGGTGCACGTTTTTGTTGGTCCAGTCCATTTCAGAGACGTGTACCAGGCCTTCAACTCCTTCTTCGATCTCGGCAAAACAGCCGTAATCAGTGAGGTTGGTTACCGTGGCCACCACGCGGCTACCCTCGGGATAACGGCCGGTAATCTGCACCCATGGATCCTCACCCAACTGTTTGAGGCCCAGCGATACGCGATTACGTTCACGATCAAACTTGAGGATTTTGACATCCATTTCCTGACCGACTTCCACAATCTCGCTTGGGTGCTTGATGCGCTTCCAAGCCATATCGGTGATGTGCAACAGTCCATCGACGCCACCCAGATCGACAAACGCGCCATAGTCGGTCAGGTTCTTCACTACGCCCTTCACGGACTGGCCTTCCTGCAGGTTTTGCAGCAATTCCTCGCGTTCTGCACTGTTGGCAGACTCCATAACGGCACGGCGCGAGACCACCACGTTGTTGCGCTTTTGATCCAGCTTGATAACTTTAAATTCGAGTTCTTTGCCCTCAAGGTGCGTGGTCTCGCGAATGGGGCGAACATCGATCAGTGAACCGGGCAGGAACGCGCGAATGGACTCGATGTCCACGGTGAAGCCTCCCTTCACCTTGCCGTTGATGACGCCCATGACCACTTCGTCTGCCAAATGCGCAGCCTCGAGGCCCTTCCAGGCTTCGGCCCGTTTGGCCTTTTCACGAGAGAGCTTGGTCTCACCAAAACCGTCTTCAACGGTTTCCAGTGCCACCTGCACCTCGTCTCCAACGCTGAGACTGCACTCACCGTTGGCATTGGTAAATTGATCGAGGGGAATGACCCCTTCTGACTTCAAACCGGCGTGAACCGTAACCCACTCATTATCAATGTCGATAACGACACCCGTAACAATTGATCCGGGCTCCATGTCAACGGTTTGGAGGCTTTCTTCAAAGAGTTCAGCGAAGGATTCGCTCATGATGACTTTCCTGAATTGCGGAGTGTTGCCACTCCTGCCGGCTTCAAGACCCAGCCGGGTTTCTTATCCAGACACATCGGCGGGGTCCAGCCGTTCTTCCGATGGGTCACTTAGCTCATTAGCTTGCGGGACTTCGCCAATTCGCAGGCGGCCTGCAACACTTCGTCAGCAGTCAGCGCCGTGCTGTCGATGACGATAGCGTCCTCTGCCGGCACCAACGGCGAGATGGATCGGGACTGATCCCGGGCGTCTCGCTGCTCTATGTCAGTCAGAAGGCGCGCGAGACTAACACTCTCCCCCAGACCCTGCAACTGATGGAAACGGCGCTCGGCGCGCGCCTCAGCGCTGGCTGTGAGGAAGATTTTCAGTGGCGCATCGGGAAAGACGACGGTCCCCATGTCACGCCCGTCGGCAATCAGGCCCGGCAGTCGAGCGAGCTCTTGTTGCCTAAGCAGCAACGCCGCGCGCACAGGCTCAAGCGCCGCCACCAGTGAAGCGTCTGCGCCGCCCTCTTCCGAACGGATCGCCGACGTCACGTCGTCGCCGGACAACCAAACCGTGACGCCGGCGTCAGTCGGTCTGAAGTCAACATCCAGCGCGCGCGCAACACCCGCCACAGCGTCACTGTCGTCAAGCGATACACCGGCTTGCCGGCAGGCAAATCCCACCACCCGGTAGAGTGCGCCGCTGTCCAGCAGGTGCCAACCCAGTGCGGCGGCCAGTCGCAGACTCACCGTGCCTTTGCCGGCACCGCTGGGTCCGTCAACACAGATGACCGGAGCGGCTGACATTATTCGGCCGCCACCTCCAAATGAAGACCGGTTTCAACCGCCAACTCGGCAAAGCCCGGGAAAGAGGTCGCCACGTGAGCGCAATCGCTGACCTTTAAGCGATCGGTCGCTCTCAACGCCGCCATTGCAAAACTCATTGCGATGCGATGGTCATAGTGGGTTGCGATCACGCCGCCAGACATTTCTCCGCCGGTGACGGAGATGCCATCTGGGTAAACCGTATTCCGAATTCCCAGTTGGGTGAGCCCCTCAGCCATGCTGGCAATGCGGTCGCTCTCCTTAACCCGCAGTTCCTCTGCACCGCTCAGCACGGTGACCCCCTCGGCACAGGCTGCGGCAATCAGCACTGCAGGCATTTCATCGATGGCCAGCGGTACCTCTTCTACCGGAATATCGATGCCTTTGAGTGGCGCATACCTGACTCTGAGATCTGCGACGGGCTCACCCCCTACCTCACGTGGGTTAATGATGTCGATGTCGGCGCCCATGGCGCGCAGTATTCGGATGATGCCGTCCCGAGTCGGGTTGACCCCCACATGCTCAAGCGTCAGATCAGAACCCGGTGCAATCGATGCGCCCACGAGGAAAAACGCCGCGGAGGAGATGTCGGCAGGAATATCAATATCGGTGCCGGTCAGGGTGCCTCCACCCTGAAGGCCGATAACGCCATCCTGTCTCTCCACGGGGTACCCAAAACCCGCCAACATGCGCTCGGTGTGGTCCCGGGTAGGCGCGGGCTCGGTCACGCTGGTTTGACCAGAGGCATAAAGCCCTGCCAACAGCACGCTGGATTTGACCTGCGCGCTAGCCACCGGCAGGTCATAGTGCAGGCCCGTCAATGCACGCCCTCCCTTCACCTCGAGCGGCGGGCAGCCCTCGCGAGAACTGATCAACGCGCCCATTTGTGACAGGGGGGTAATGACTCGGGCCATGGGCCTGCGGAGTAAGGACTGGTCGCCAGTAATGATGCTGTCAAAGGACTGACCCGACAGCAGACCAACCATCAGACGAATGCTCGTGCCGGAATTACCCACGTCCATGACCTGATCCGACGGGCTGAGCCCCCTCAATCCGACCCCATCGATGGTTAGACGACCCGCCTCGGGGTCAGTGATGTTCACACCCATCGCGCGAAACGCAGCGAGCGTCGCCAGCGCATCCTCTCCCTCAAGAAAGCCGCTCACAGTGGTCGTCCCGTCAGCAATAGAACCCAGCATGATGGATCGATGGGACATGGACTTGTCCCCGGGTACTCGAATTGAGCCGGTCAGTTTTCCCCCGGGTTCCAGATAAAAGTGCATCAGTCAGCACCCTCCGCCGCGCGGTGGAGAGGGTTCAGGATGGCGTCGTGTTCGCGACGAATGTGCCGACATCGGGCAAAAAAAACTTCCAGTGCGACATCGTCCGCATTTGCAATCATCGTTCTCAGCGCGCTGTGCTCTGTCGCAACCGCATCCATCGCTTCAAGAATCGCATCGCGGTTTGTGAGCGCAATATCTCGCCACATGACGGGGTCGGAGGCGGCGATCCTCGTCATATCACGCAGAGCACCGCCACCGTGCCTCATTGGAGCCAGTTCGTGATCACCGAGCATGGCTGTCAGCGCATACGCCAGCATATGAGGCATGTGGCTGCTGGCCGCGAGCGCCGCATCGTGATCTGCCGCCGACATATGCGTGACGCGCGCGCCTGCCACCGCCCAAATGCGCTCAACGACACTTACAGCCGCGCTTTCTGTCGTGTCCGTGGGTGTCAGGATCACTTCCCTGCCCTCGAAAAGCTGGGGCGTCGCCGCATCCACCCCGCTGTGCTCGCTGCCGGCAATGGGGTGACCGGGAACAAACCGCGCGTAGGTGGGTACCGCAGCCTCCACTATGAACCCTTTGATACTGGCCATATCGGTAACGACCGGTTGGCCATTTTGCTCGGCCAATGCCAAAACCTGCGGTAGCAGCACGGCGGTGGCTTCGGGGGGCGCGCCAATCACAACCACGTCGGCATCGCTGATCGCAGCAGCCAGATCCAGCGTAAAGCGGTCAATTACGCCGAGCTCAACGCCGCGTTCCAACGACGGCGCCCGCGGCCCCCAAGCGATCAATTCACCTCGCCAGCCCGCGGCGCGCAGTGCGCCGGCGAGCGACCCGGAGATCAGCCCCAACCCCAGGAAGGCAATCACTTCTTCCATATCCTGGGACACGGTCAGATGGGCGCTCGGGGGTATGAGCCCAACCGTTTGAGCATGATCGAATGTTCCTCGATCTGACCCATCACCTCTGTCATCACCTCATCCGCCAGATGCCCCTCACACTCTATGTAGAAGACGTACGTCCACTTTTCAGTTTTAGAGGGCCGGGAATCAATGCGAGTCAAACTGATGCCATTTTCTTCAAAGGGCCGCAGTAAACCCAAAAGTGCGCCGGGGCGGTTACGCGCAGACACAAGCAATGAGGTTTTGTCGTGACCACTGGGCGGCACGGACTCTCTCCCCAGCACCAGAAAGCGGGTGGTATTGGTCGAGCTGTCCTGAATGGCACTGGCCACGGTTTGCAGGTCATGCAGTTGCGCTGCCAGCGCTCCCGCGATGGCCGCAACCCCCGCCTCCCCAACAGCGCGCCGTGCCGCCTCTCCATTGCTGGCAACAGCCTCCCGCGGGACGTCGGGGAGATGACTATCCAACCACTGACGGCACTGACCGAGCGCCTGTTCATGACCCAACACCAATTGAATGGAGTCCAAGTCAACTTGCTCGCCCGCGAGCAGGTGATGCACCACGGGCAACTCAATCTCGCCCGAGATTTGCAGCGGCGACTCCAGAAAGCAATCCAGCGTCTGGCCGACCATGCCTTCTGTTGAATTCTCTACCGGCACCACGCCGTAATCACACTGTCTTTCCTCAACCTGACGAAAGACCTTGTAAATGCTGGCCTGTCCCATAGGAATGGCCGACTGGCCGAAATGTTTCAGCGCCGCCGCTTGAGAGTAAGTGCCCTCAGGCCCGAGGTAAGCCACTGACAAAGGCTGCTCAAGGGCAAGACAACTAGACATGATTTCGCGAAAGATCGAGGCCATATAATCCGAGGCCAACGGCCCGCGATTGCGTTCCTGTATGGCGCGGAGCACCTGAGCCTCGCGCTCCGGACGATAAAAAATCGGGCTGGCATCCTCGGACTGAGAGGCCTCCAGTTTGACCTCGGCGACTTCTTGGGCACAGCGGGCCCGCTCGCTGATCAAGTCGAGCAACTGACTGTCGATCGCATCAATGCGCTCTCGAATCGATTTCAATTTGTCATCAGGATCCATCGGGTATCCCCAGGCCACATTGCCTAGCCGTGACGTTGTTCAAATTCCTGCATAAATTGGCAGAGCGCATCCACCGATGCCTCTTCGACAGCATTGTATAGGCTCGCACGCATTCCGCCGACGGAACGATGCCCCTTCAAGTTCAGCAGTCTGGCAGCCTGCGCTTCCTGCAAAAAGAGCGAATCCAGTGCCGCATCTGCCAACGTGAAAGGCACATTCATTAGTGAACGACTCACTGGCTCTACCGGATTATTGTAAAAACTGCTGGCGTCGATCGCACTGTAGAGCTTATGTGCCTTACGACGATTGATCTCTGCCATTTTTTCCAGCCCGCCGAGGGCTTCCAGCCATTCAAACACGAGGCCCGCCAAATAGAGCGCGAAAGTTGGCGGCGTGTTGTACATCGAGTCGCTTTCAGCCGCGACCTGCCAATTCAACATGGCCGGGGTCTCGCTTCTAGCCAAACCCAACAGGTCGCGGCGCACAATGACAAGGCACAGGCCGGCAGGTCCAATATTCTTCTGCGCCCCCGCGTAAATGACTCCAAAATGATCGATATCGACAGGACGCGACAAGATGGTAGAGGACATATCCGCCACTAGCGGCACCTGCACGTCAGGCACAAAGGCGAATTCGAGGCCGCCAATCGTCTCGTTGGGACAATAGTGCAGATAGGCGGCACCGGCCTCGCACTGCCAAGATGACTGCTCAGGGACGATGGTAAAGGCGGATTCCTCCGAGCTGGCCACCACGTTAACCGGGCCAAATCGCCGGGCCTCGGCCAGCGCTTTTTTTGACCACTGACCTGTCACCACTTGATCGACAGTCTGCCCGATCGCGCTGAGGTTCAGCGGGGCTGCGGCAAATTGCATCGAGGCACCGCCCTGCAAAAAAAGGACTGCGTAGTCGTCAGAAATGGATAACAGCCTGCGAAGTGAGGCTTCGGCGCGCTCAGCAACCGCCACAAACTCAGGACTCCGGTGACTGACCTCCATCACCGAGGTCCCACCGCCACACCAATCGACTAGCTCCCGCTGGGCGCGCTCAAGGACGGGCAAGGGCAGTGCGGCGGGCCCGGCGCAGAAATTGTGCGCCCGGCTCACTCGGCCGAATCCTCGTCTCCCTCATTGCCAAGATCTGCTGGCGCGCTATCAGCGCCGTTCGCATCGCTGGCTTCAACAGGCTCGGCTTGCGCACCGTTGTCTGCAGCTCGCGAGACGGCCTCGGCGGCATCGGGTGTGTCTATATCGTCCTCTGCAATGCGGCTGACGCTCACCAGCGCCTCACCGTCCCGAGTTCGGATAACACGCACGCCCTGCGTGTTACGGCCCTGAACACCGACTTCCTCAACGCGGGTTCTCACCGCCGTTCCCTGATTGGAGATCAGCATCATTTCGTCGCCGTCCCAAACCTGCTCGGCGCCCACCAAAGAACCGTTGCGCTTAGAGGTCGTCATACCAATCACGCCCTTGGTGCCCCGGCCTTTCACCGGGAACTCGCTGGTCTCCGAGCGCTTGCCATAACCGTTTTCACTGACGGTGAGAATCTTGCTGCCTTCCTGCGGCACCACCAGAGAGATCAGGCGGTGTCCCTCGGCGAGGCGAATACCCCGCACGCCGCGAGCGGTCCGCCCCATCGCGCGCACAGAAGACTCAGCAAAACGCACCACTTTCCCTTCGCTGGAGAACAGCATGATGTCCTGACTGCCATCCGTCACCGCGGTGCCCACCAATACATCGTCCTCGTCTAACTCGATGGCGCGCAGACCCACATTGCGTTGCCGGGAGAAGAGACTCATATCGGTCTTTTTAACCGTGCCGTTGGCGGTTGCCATAAAGATAAAGTGGTCTGTTTCATAGCCTTCGATAGGCAAAATCGACGTAATCCGCTCGCCCTCATCCAGAGGCAAGAGATTCACCATCGGTCTGCCACGCGCCGCTCGGCTGGCCAGAGGAATATGGAACACCTTTAACCAGTAGACCTTACCCAGATTCGAGAAACACAAAATGGTGGCATGGGTACTGGCGATCAATAGATGTTCGACAAAGTCTTCGTCCTTGACCGCAGTCGCACTGCGGCCTGTGCCGCCGCGACGCTGGGCCTGATAGTCGGTCAAGGACTGGGTTTTTGCATAACCCCCGTGAGAGATCGTCACCACGCGGTCTTCCTCGGTGATCAGGTCCTCAACGGTCAGATCATGGGCTGAATCAGAGATTTGGGTTTTTCGGTCGTCGCCGAACTCTTCAACCAGCTCCTCGAGTTCCTCTCGAATCACCCGCTTAAGCCGGTCGGGATCACTCAGAATTTCCAGATAGTCGGCGATCTCGGCGATTTTATCGGCATATTCTTGCAGTAGCTTTTCGTGCTCCAAACCGGTCAGGCGATGTAGCCTGAGGTCGAGAATAGCCTGTGCCTGGACTGGCGAGAGGTGATACTGACCCTCACGAAGCCCAAACGTCTCAGGGAGATCGTCGGGGCGACACGCGTCTGCCCCGGCGCGCTGGAGCATTGCCGTCACGTCTCCGGGCGACCATGATCGGGCCATCAGTCCTTCGCGGGCATCCGCCGCTGTCGGCGACGCTTTGATCAGCTCGATCACTTCGTCAATGTTGGCCAGAGCGATGGCAAGACCTTCCAGCACGTGGCCGCGCTCGCGGGCCTTACGCAGCAGATAGACCGTTCGGCGCGTCACGATCTCGCGTCGGTGACGGACGAAGGCCTCGATCATTTGCTTGAGGTTGAGAATTTTGGGTTCGCCATCAACCAGCGCGACCATATTCATGCCGACAACAGACTGCAGTTGGGTCTGCGCGTAGAGATTGTTGAGCACCACGTCGCCCACTTCGCCGCGCCGCAACTCGATCACCACACGGAGGCCGTCTTTATCGGACTCATCGCGTAGCTCGGTGATGCCCTCCAGCTTTTTCTCTTTAACGAGCTCGGCAATGCGCTCTATTAGACGAGACTTGTTCAGCTGGTAGGGAATCTCGTGAATAATGATGGTGTCCTTGCCCTTGGACTCATCCGTTACGACCTCTGCCTTGGCCCGCACATAGATTCGTCCGCGCCCGGTGCGGTAGGCCTGAACGATGCCGGCGCGACCATTTATTTGCGCTCCCGTCGGGAAGTCTGGTCCGGGTATGAATTGCATCAACTCGTCGACGCTGATATCGGGGTCCTCAAGCGTGGCAAGACACCCCGCTACCACTTCGCGGAGGTTATGCGGCGGAATGTTGGTCGCCATACCCACTGCAATCCCAGAGGATCCATTCACCAGTAGGTTCGGAACGCGGGTCGGCAGGACCGCGGGAATCCGCTCTGTGCCGTCATAGTTATCGACGAAATCAACAGTCTCTTTGTCCAGATCGGCGAGCAAGGCATGCGCAATCTTGGACATGCGAATTTCTGTATAGCGCATGGCCGCCGCGGAATCTCCGTCGATCGACCCGAAGTTACCCTGACCATCCACCAGCGTGTAACGCAGGGAGAAATCCTGCGCCATGCGCACAATCGTGTCGTAAACCGCCGAGTCACCGTGGGGGTGGTATTTACCAATCACGTCCCCGACGACGCGCGCCGACTTTTTGTAGGGTTTGTTCCAGTCGTTGTTCAGCTCATTCATGGCGAACAACACCCGGCGGTGCACTGGCTTTAGACCATCCCGCACATCGGGAAGCGCCCGGCCGACGATTACGCTCATGGCGTAATCCATGTAGGACTTTTTCAGCTCGTCTTCGATATTGACGGGGAGGATTTCCCGCGCCATTTCCTGCGGATTTTCTGCCATTGGGACTACTTTTTTAGGCCTAGTAATGGGGCCAGTGAGAGGCCCGAAGCGACGCTGTAGAGTGTATCAAATCAAGCCCCTCCGAGCGAGCATTTCTCGACCCCGGGCGGCGCTTCGGTGCCCTCTGCCGCGTTATACTGCTTCCCGGAAAGCAGGAGTCTCCATGCCCGATTTTGATTCAGTATTGCACCCCGACTTTTTGATCCCGATGGTGCCTGAACGACAGATTTTGAAGGCGCATAGCGTGGCGCTGCGCGATGGGCGGATTGCGGCGATATTGCCGCGCGAGGACGCACGGCTGATGATGGCAGTAGAGCACATCGATCTGCCCGATTGCGCGCTGATGCCGGGGTTGATCAACGCCCATTGCCATGCCTCAATGTCGCTGTTTCGGGGATATGCGGACGATTTGCCGCTGGCCAGCTGGCTACAGCAATACATCTGGCCCTCGGAGACCCAATTCATCAGCCCCGATTTCATTCGCGACGGATCAGAGCTCGCCATCGCTGACCTGATACTGGGCGGCACCACCACTTTAATCGATCAGTATTTCTTTCCTGAAATGACGGCGGAAGCGGTTGATCGTAGCGGCTTACGGGCACTGCTGACATTCCCCGTGATCGATGTTGAAACGGCTTGGGCACGTGATGCGGAATCCTGCATCAACAACGGTCTGGCACTGCGCGATCGCTATCGCGACCACGATCGGATTGACGTGGGATTCGGTCCCCACTCGACCTATATGGTCAGCGAACAGACGCTCTCGCGGGTTGCCGTTCTCGCAGACGAGCTCGATGCCCCCATTCAAATCCATTTGCACGAGACCCGTGAAGAAGTACTCGGATCGGTCGAGCGCACCGGTATGCGCCCGATCGATCACCTCGAGCAACTTGGACTGCTGGGCCCGAGAACACAATGTGTCCATATGACCGCACTGGGGGATCAGGATATCGAGACCATTGCCACCCAGGGCGCCCATGTCGTGCACTGCCCGAAGTCCAATCTCAAGCTCGGCAGCGGCATCTGCCCCGCACAAAGACTGCTCGATCAGGGTATCAATGTGGCGCTCGGCACCGATGGCGCCGCAAGCAATAACCGACTCAATATGCTGAACGAACTGCAAACGGCGTCCCTGCTGGGCAAAACCGCCCATGGTGATCCCAGAGCGCTGGACGCGTGGACCACCTTGGAGATGGCCACGCTGGGTGGTGCCCGTGCTATGGGTCAACAGGACCGCTTGGGAAGTATTGAAGTCGGCAAAGACGCCGACATGATCGCCTTGGACTTGAGCGGCGTACACCACCAACCGCATTACAACCTCGCCTCATCCATCGTCTATGCCAACAGTGGCAGTGAGGTGGCGTGGAGCTGGATTGCTGGCAAGGCGGTAGTTCGCTCGGGTCAGTTGTGCACTCTGGATCTAGCAGAACTGAGGGAGCGAGCCGCAGCTTGGTCTGCAAAAATCACCGATTTTCGGGCGACTCTGGAGCACTCAAAGCATGCCAACTGACACCAATGTCGACCTCAGCGAGATCGCAAAATTCGAAAAACTTGCCTCACGCTGGTGGGACCCCAACAGCGAGTTCAAACCGCTCCACGATATCAATCCGCTGCGCGCGGGATGGATCGATGAGCACGCGGGTGTGGCGGGAAAATCAGTGGTCGATATCGGTTGCGGCGGGGGGCTGCTGTGCGAGGCGCTGGCTCATCGTGGCGCGTCAGTAACCGGCATTGACATGGGAGAGGCTCCGCTAGCAGTGGCCCGGTTACATCAGCTTGAAAGTGGCGTTGAGGTGGATTACCTACAGAGCACAGCAGAGTCTTTGGCCGCAGAACGCCCCGGCGCGTTCTCGGTCGTCACCTGCCTTGAAATGCTGGAGCACGTGCCTGACCCGTCGGCCGTGATTCAGGCCTGTGCCGATCTGTGCGAGCCGGGTGGCGACTTGTTTTTCTCGACGATCAACCGCAACCCCAAATCCTTTCTCTTCGCTATCGTCGGCGCGGAGTACGTACTCAACATGCTGCCCCGTGGCACACACGAATATGAAAAACTCATCAAGCCATCAGAGCTTGCAAGGTGGATTCGGGAAGCCGGTCTGCATAAGCAGGAGATGATGGGCATGACCTACAACCCCCTCACCAAACGCTATCGGCTCACCCCGAAGGACGTGTCAGTCAACTATCTCATTAGGGCAACAAAGCCGTGACTCGGGCGACGCCTGGGCCGCATACCCGGGCGGTGTTGTTCGATCTGGACGGCACATTGATCGACACTGCACCGGAGTTCATTCACATCGGGCTTCAGCTGCGAGCAGCAGCCGGATTAGCACCGATGAGCGGCGATATCATCCGCCAAAGCGTCTCAGGCGGTGCGATCAGCATGGTACAAACTGCGCTGGAGTTGTCCGCTACCGATCCTCAATTTGAGACATGGCGCCGGCAGTTTCTCACACTCTACGAGGCTGAATTGGGCCAATACAGTGCACCGTACCCCGGACTCGTTGAGCTGATTGCCGAGTTGCACGGAGCGGGCGTGAGCTGGGGCGTCGTCACCAACAAACTGGAGCGCTTTGCGGCGCCGTTGATGAACCGCATGCCTTTCGATCCACCGGCAGGCGCGGTGATCACACCCGACCATGTCGCCCAGCCGAAGCCCGACCCCGAAGCCATTCTGTTGGCCTGCAAGCACTTGGGTGCTTCCCCCAAACACTCGCTTTTTATCGGCGACCACCTTCGCGACATTGAGGCAGGGAAGTCGGCCGGGTGCTACACGATCGCGGCGGCCTATGGATATCTGGCTGCTGAGGAGTCAGCCAGCCTGTGGGGTGCTGACGCGGTTGCTCTCAGCAGTGAACACTTAGCAGACTTGATCAGAGGTCAACTGTTTTGAAAATCACCCCTGAGAATTGGGTGCCCAGCCCGGATGAATTCGCCGGCAAAACCATCATGGTGACGGGTGCAGCCGGCGGTATCGGCCGCGCTGTGGCGCTCGCTTGCGCCGCTCACGGAGCAGAGGTGTTGCTTCTGGGGCGGGATGAAGCTTCGCTGGAGCCGATCTACGACGAGATAATAAAGGCTCAGGGAGCCACCCCGGGGCTGATTCCGCTGGATCTTCAGAGTCATGATGCGGCAGTGTATGACACGCTGGCCGAAGAATTGGGCGCGGCGGATGTGACGCTAGCGGGACTCCTGCACAACGCCAGCGTCCTGGGGGAGCGACGCGCGCTAGCGCAGACTTCGCCGCAGAGCTGGCACGAGGTACTGCAGGTCAATATCACCTCGGTTTTCTTGCTCACCCGGGCCCTGATGCCACTGCTAGAGGCTGCCCCGGCCGCCTCTGTCGTACTAACGAGCTCGGGCGTGGGGCGTCGCGGCAAAGCCTATTGGGGGGCTTATGCCGTCTCAAAATTTGCAACCGAGGGCTACATGCAGGTGCTGGCGGACGAGCTGGGTAACACTAGCAATATCAGAGTGAACAGTTTGAACCCAGGCGCCGTCAACACACGCATGCGTCGCGCGGCCTATCCTGGCGAACCGCCAGATACGAACCCCCCAGCAGAGGCGCTCACCCGCCATTGGCTCTACCTTCTTAGCGACGCCAGTCAGGGTGTCAACGGTCAGGCGCTCAGCGCTCAGGGTTGATCAGTGCTGACGGCGGTTGCGGCGACCCGTTGCGCGCTGGCCTTTCTTGGCGAACCGGTCTCTGCGCTCCTGCTCTTTTTTGGACAAATCCACAGTTTCTCTGGCTGGTAATCCGGCCATTTCATAGATCACGTCGACATCGCGCTGCGGCAACTCCAGCCACTGACCCTTTTTCAGCTTGGAGGGCAGAAACACCTCGCCATAACGCACGCGCTTCAGCCGAGACACCGTCAGACCCTGCGACTCCCAAAGACGCCTGACCTCACGGTTACGTCCTTCCATCAGTACCACATAGAAGAAACGATTAATCCCTTCACCGCCGCCTTCCTGAATATCGGAGAATCTCGCCGGGCCATCGTCTAACTCCACGCCCGATTTCAGGCGCTCCAACATCGGATCGTCCACACGGCCCATGACCCTGACCAAATACTCTCGCTCGATCGCATTAGAGGGATGCATCAGTGCGTTTGCCAGCGCACCGTCTGTGGTAAACAGCAACACCCCCGAGGTATTGAAATCGAGGCGGCCAACGGAGATCCAGCGACCGCTCTTTAACTTCGGTAGCCGCTCAAAGACGGTGTTGCGACCCTCTGGATCATGCCGCGAGCAAACCTCTCTGACGGGCTTGTGATAAAGCAGCACTCTGACTTCGCGGGCTTCTTCTAGATCAACCGGTTGGCCGTCCAAGCGGACACTCTGCCCTGCGCGCACCCGATCACCGAGGCGCGCCACTGCCCCGTCGATTGTGACCCGGCCCTCGCCAATCCACTGCTCCATTTTTCGCCGCGATCCCCAACCAAGATTGGCGAGGACTTTATGGAGTTTGTCGCCCTTCTCTTCGGGTGCGGGCGTGTCAGTGCTGGTGCGGTTGTTCTTCGCCATCATCCGTCGTCTCGTCATGAGTAGCATCTTCGACGAGCGCTTCCCCTTCCGTCACCGCAGCGTCGTCTGCTTCGGCATCAAGGTGATCAGTGCCCGCATCGAGCTCGCCATCCTGCGCCGCTTCTCCCTCACCCCCCTCGGGCGTCTCCAACGCCAACTCACCTGAGAGATTGTCCAGTTCCTTGATTTCCGCCAGAGGAGGTAACTGGTCCAGAGACTTCAGATTGAAATAATCCAAGAACTGCCGCGTTGTCGCATACATTGCCGGCCTGCCCGGTACGTCACGGTGTCCAACAACGCGCACCCACTCCCTCTCCAAGAGTGTCTTGATGATGTTGGTGCTCACCGCAACCCCGCGGATCTCCTCAATTTCACCGCGCGTGATCGGCTGACGATAAGCAATCAGCGACAGCGTCTCCATTAATGCACGCGAGTAACGTGCTGGACGCTCCTGCCACAATCGCCCCACCCAGGTCGCGAGATCTTGTCGCACCTGAAAACGGTAACCCGATGCGACCTGCACCAGCTCGTAACCTCTGTCTTCACAGCGCTCCTCGACGGATTTGATCGCCGCGCGAATGTCTTCATTGGAGGGTCGCTCATTCTCCTCAAATAAGAGCGCCATGCGCTGCACAGACAAAGGTTCGCCGGCTGCCAGCAGCGCCCCTTCCAGAATCTGCACCAATCCCGCTTCCATGATTACTCCGATTTCGCTTTGACGTGTATGGGACCAAAACCTTCCGTTTGGACGATCTCAATCAGGGATTCCTTCATGAGCTCCATCAGCGCAAGAAAGGTCACCACGACCCCCAGGCGGCCCTCCTCCGGTTTGAAGAGTGTGACAAATGGCACGAAGCTGCCGCTCCTCAGCGTCTCAAGCATCTGCGACATCCGCTCGCGGGTCGACAGCGACTCCATTTGAATCTGATGACTGGCGTACATCTCTGCCCTGCGCAGTACCTCACCCAAGGCGAGCAGAACTTCCCGCATATCGACATCGGGTAACGGTCTTTCAAGATGCAAATCAGGCGGTGCCGCAGACGCTTGCCAAAGCTCCCGTTCGAGGCGGGGCATCGCCTCCAGATCTTCGGCCGCTTTTTTGAAGCGTTCGTACTCCTGCAACCGGCGTACGAGGTTTGCCCGCGGGTCTTCCTCCTCGTCGTCTTGCTCACTGGAGCGCGGCAACAACATGCGCGACTTGATCTCCGCCAGCATCGCTGCCATTAACAGATATTCCGCTGCCAACTCGAACTGCATGGCATCCATAAGCTCGACATAGCGCATGTATTGCTCGGTAATTTGCGCGACATCAATGTCCAGAATATCGAGGTTCTGGCGACGGATGAGGTACAGCAATAAATCCAGAGGGCCCTCAAACGCATCGAGGAAAACCTCTAGCGCCTGAGGCGGGATATACAGATCCTTGGGCAGTTCGGTAACGGCTTCGCCGCGCACCATTGCAAAGGGCATTTCACCCTGCTCCGGCCGCAAAGCGGGCGGCGGTGTCACGCCTTCTTCGCTGATCGGATTGCCCTGCGGTTGGGTGTTTTCTTCGGGGCTGTTCACGGGCTCACTATACCTTCAGGCGGCTTCAAAGTCGCTGATATCGCCCACGCCACGGCGCAAAATCACGGGCACGGTATCAGTGAGGTCAATCACGCTGGTGGCCTCCAAACCGCAGAAGCCGCCATCAATGACGAGGTCAACTTCATGTTCCAGCCGCTCCCGGATATCGTAGGGGTCGGTCATCGGGTAATCGTCACCGGGCAGGATCAACGTGGCACTCATCAAGGGCTCGTCGAGCGCCTCAAGTAGCGCCTGCGGGATGGGATGATCCGGTACCCGTAAACCGATCGTTTTGCGCTTGGGTTGTACCAGGCGCCTCGGCACCTCGCGGGTCGCCTCAAGCACGAAGGTGTAAGGCCCGGGGGTTGCGTGGCGCAACAATCGATAGACCACGTTTTCGACTCGAGCATAGGTCCCCAGCTCCGAAAGGTCTCTGCAAACTAAGGTGAAATTGTGATCCTCCCGCAGTGACCGAATCCGACGAATCCGTTCCATCGCCTTTTTGTCCCCGAGCTGACAACCCAGCGCATAGGCAGAGTCGGTCGGGTACACCACAACGCCGCCGCGCTGGATGATGCTCACTGCCTGCTGAATCAAACGACTTTGTGGTGTTTCGGGATGGATCGCGAAAAACTGGCTCACACAACCTCCCAGATACCACAGCCACTGGGCATGTTCGTAACGTCCACACCCAGACCGGCACCATAAGTCGAGTCGCGGTGAAAATCTGAACCGACGGACACTCGCAGGCTGCGATCATTCGCTAACCGCCAAAGCATGTCTTGCTCGCCGGGCTTGGGCCGACCGTTAATAATTTCGACTGCAGCGCCACCCGCGCTGGTAAAGGCATCTATCAGCGCCCGTAGACGCGTCGCCGTCAGGCCATAATGCGCTGGATGAGCAAGCACTGGCATGCCTTGGGCATCGAGAATAGCTTCGACGGTTTCGCGCAGAGAAGGCCACAACACCAATATGTCGCCCGCCTTGCCTCGACCCAAGAATCGTTTGAAAGCCTCCTCCTCGCTCGCAACGTGACCGGCACCAACCATCCATCTCGCAAAATGCGGACGTCCGATCTGAGCACCGGCCGCTTCTTCAAGCGCACCTGCCATCGCGCCCGGCATGCCGACCCGCTCCAACTTCTGATCGATTCGCTCGGCACGCTCCCGCCTCGCACCGTCGAGCCGCTTCAGGTGCGCCCGAAAGCCGGGTGCTTCCGGATCGAAGCCTAAACCGATGACGTGGATGCCCACGCGACCCCATTCACAGGAAAGCTCCACACCACTGATGACGTCGATGCCTGCTGGCAGGTAATTGCGAACACTCTGGTAGCCCGCAATCGTGTCGTGATCGGTAATCGCAAGGCGCTTCACTCCCTCTCGCAGGGCACGATTAACCAGCGCTGCGGGGGCCAGCGCACCATCAGAAGCGGCACTATGTGTGTGGAAGTCGATCAAGGCTATCTCTACACTGCGACCCGGACGGGGTGGTTCGCCACCACAATGGCAGGAAATGGAGGCGACGGCGTGGCGAGATTGTCTACCATTGCCACGTCAATAGCGAGCCTAGAGGCCTTTTACCAAGCGAGACAATGAAGCAGCTACTCGAATTCATACCGGTGGTACTGTTCATCGGCGTCTATTTCTTGCTGGACGGCGAGACGGTCAGCGTGGGAGCGTGGTTTCACACCTTTGACGGCATCTACAGTGCGACTGCCGTGCTGATGATGAGCACCACGGTTTGTTGGATCATCGCCTCAGTGATGCAGAGAAAAAACGACCGGCGTCTGATGTGGATGACGCTACTGATTGTCCCCATGGGTGCGGCGACGCTGATTCTGAAAAATCCAATCTTCATCCAGTGGAAGCCCACCGTGTTCAACTGGGGGCTGGCCATTGTCGTGCTCGGTTTTCAGCTGCTCGGGAAGCAGACACTGATTGAGCGAATCATGGGCAGCCAGATCACACTGCCACGCGCCATATGGGTCCGCATCAATATGCTGTGGTTCGCCAACTTCACGATTGTCGGCGCGGCCAATCTTTACGTTGCCTTTAATTACAGCGAGGCTTTCTGGATGCTCTACAAACTCTACTCTGGTCTAGGCTTCACTGTATTAGCAAGCGTGCTAACCATCGTGGTCGCATTTCCATATTTGAAGGCCGATGAGCTGGATGGGAACTCCCGGCCGGCGGAAGGCCCACAATGAAGTCTCACACCTGCCCGATGATTCGCAACACCTTCCGCGTTTTGATGCTACTGCTATTGCTACCCGGCGCCGGGGTGTTTGCTCAAGAGACGCAATACATCAGCGATATGGTGCTGGTACCCGTTCGCAGTGGCGCCGGCGCCAATTATCGCATCGTCAACCGCGGGCTCCCATCGGGCACCGCCCTGCTGGTGTTAGGTCAAAGTGAAGATGGCGAATGGGCGGAGATCGAGACCCGCGGTGGAACCCGCGGTTGGATTCCGACACAGTACCTACAAAAAGATCCGCCGGCCGGCCTGTTAATCAATGATTTGCGCTTGGAACTGGAGCAAGTCAGGGGCGAGCGGGACCGGGTCGTGAGCCAGCTTAATCAGAGCTCTTCGGAGGCCAGCGAGGCCGATGAGACGATCATTGAGCTCCAGTCGACGCTGGATAGTACGCAAGCCGAACTGACCGAGGTTAAGCGCGTCTCAGCGGCTGCGCTGGATTTGGATCTGCTCAATCAACAGTTGGTGGCAGAGCTTGAGTCAGAACGCTCTGACGCCGATCTTTTGCGACTGGAAAATGTCCGGCTACGGGAACGCATTGCCAACAATCAAATTCTGGACGGCGCGCTGGCGGTTCTACTGGGCGTGATTTTGGCAGTCGTGGCTCCCCGGCTTTGGCCCCGGAGAAAACGTCAGGATGGCTGGTCATGAGACAGGAGAATGTCATGAAGAACGATCACAGAAATGTTTGCGGGCGACTGTGGATCGCCATGACGATGATGGCCATGATGCTGATGGTTACGATCAGCGCACACAGCGAGGACGCGCAAAACCCCAAAGTGCTGATTCAAACCACTGACGGTGATATCACCATCGAATTATTTGCCGACAAGTCGCCGATCACGGTGGAGAATTTTCTGCGCTACGTCGATGAAGGTCATTACGACGGCACGGTTTTTCACCGGGTGATCCCCAATTTTATGATTCAGGGGGGCGGATTCACGGCGGCGCTGGAAGAAAAAGCGACCCACGAACCGATCGTCAACGAGTCGCGCAATAAACTTCACAACACGCGCGGCACGCTGGCAATGGCACGCACTAGCGACCCCGACTCCGCAACAGCGCAATTTTTCATCAATCAACGCAGCAACCTTCGCCTCGATTGGTCACCCGGCAACGACGGTTACACGGTATTTGGCGAGGTGATAGAAGGGATGCAAGTGGTCGATATCATTGCCTTGTCAGACACCGGCCCGGCGCAGGCGATGACGACGCGCGGCCCCAGCGTATTTCAGGACGTCCCGGTGAAACCGGCCGTGATTACGTCGATGAGCCGCATCACGCCGTGACCAAGCTGAGCATCAATCTGAACAAGATTGCGCTGATCAGAAACTCACGGGATACGCGACATCCTGACCCTTGCGAATTTGCGTCGGCGGTCATTGAAGCCGGCGCGCACGGGGTCACCGTGCACCCACGCCCCGATCAGCGGCATATTCGCGCCGAGGACTGCGTGCAACTTGGGCAGCTGAACTTTGCGGCGTTGAGCGGCAGTGGAGACATTGAGCTCAACATCGAGGGCAATCCCTTTGCCGACGCACAGGCCGCGCCGCGGGCAGGTATCAGCGACTATCCAGGCTTTATGGCATTGATCGAATCTGTCCGCCCAGCTCAAGTGACGCTGGTACCCGATGCCAATGACCAACTGACTTCTGACCACGGTTTCGATGTGCGCAAAGACGGAGACCGGCTGGCGCCGGTGATTGCGCAGCTGAAAAGCTGGGGGTGCCGGGTCAGTCTGTTCATGGACCCTTCGCCCGCGCAAATCGAACTGGTTGCCGCCCTTGGCGCTGATCGTATCGAGCTCTATACCGAAACCTACGCCCGCGCCCACGAGACCGGGGATCACAACGCGGTGCTCCGTCAGTTTCAGGAAGCCGCGGCAGCCGCGTCGGCGGCAGGCCTCGGGATTAACGCCGGCCATGATCTCAATCTTGATAACCTCGCTGACTTGCAGCTTGCTGACTTGCTGGAGGTCTCGATTGGGCATGCCTTTACCATTGACGCACTCCGATGCGGTATCCCTGAGGCTATCAAGCGGTATCTGGCGGTATTGAATCCCAGCTAATGCCCGCGACCTACAATACCGTGACAGAACCTCAAAACGATCCGCCCCCCTACCTCGTTCCCCATTCCCGGGAAGCGATCCGGCTGCTTTACCGGGACAGCGATGTATTGATCGTCGATAAACCTACTTTGTTACTCAGTGTGCCCGGGCGTCATCCACTGAATCGCGATTGCCTGTTGCATCGTCTGGCACATCGCTACGCCGAGGTGCATGCGGTTCACCGACTGGATCTGGATACCTCAGGGGTCATGGTGATACCCCGACATCGAACAGCGCTCTCGGGCCTGGCGCGCCAGTTTCAGGAGCGACGCATCGATAAAACCTATCTGGCGAGGGTTGCAGGATCGGTCGAGGATGACGAAGGTGAAGTTGACCTCCCGCTGATTCCCGACTGGCCCAATCGGCCCAAACAGAAAGTGTGTCGGGAGTCAGGCAAACCCGCTCTCACGCGTTGGCGTGTGCTGGAACGCTACAACGATAGCTCGCTCATCGAGCTGTCGCCCATCACCGGTCGTTCGCATCAACTCCGCATTCACATGAATGAAATCGGTCACCCAATTTTGGGTTGTGATTTTTATGCACCAGACGCGGCACTCAGAGCAGCACCAAGACTGATGCTTCATGCCACGCGGTTGCGTTTTCGACACCCGCTGTCAGGTCATTTGCTGACCGCACAATCGCCGCCGCCGGCGCTGTTCGCAGCTCTTTGACCCCCATTCCAGCGTCCCATACAGATGCATTAACATGCGGAAAGTCCTTGCGGAGTCGGCTGTGGTCTCTCTTGACGAGCTCGATGGCGAAAAAGTCATCGTCGCCAAACCCAATCATTCGTCAACCTGGCGCCAGAACCTGTGGTTGTTGGCCGCGTTGGCCGTGCCCTCTTTGGGCGCCGGCATTGGCTTTGCGCTGATGGGAGCCTGGCCGATCCTGCCACTTGCCGGGCTTGAATTGTCGGTGCTGGCAGGCGCCCTATATTGGGTGAACTGGAAGCTTGAGTATCGGCATGTTATCCGTCTGACAGACGAGGTGGTCACGGTGGATAAGGGTTACTTTGTGCCCAAGCGCAGCTGGCGCTTCAGCCGGCCACACTCTGCATTGCGGGTTGTACCGGAGCACCATCACTGGCAGGGGCCAGCACTGTCCGTCCACGACCGAATGTCCGAGACCCGTGTTGGAGACTTCCTGAATCGGGAGGAAACGCTACAGCTGCTCAGTCTGTTACGTCAGGAGTTGCGTATCAGAACCCACAGCGACGACAGCGCATTGAAGGCCTGAGGCGATGACCGCACCCCAACACACTGCCGAGGGCCAAAAGCAGGGAGAGCATCAAGGAGAGAAGGTCGGCTTCGTCTCCCTCGGATGCCCAAAGGCGTTAGTCGACTCCGAGCGGATACTGACGCAGCTGCGACTCGAGGGCTATCAGATCACGCCCCAGTACGAGGATGCCGGTGTCGTGATCGTAAACACCTGTGGCTTTATTGACGCTGCCAAAGAGGAGAGCCTCGAAGCGATCGGCGAGGCCATTAGGGAAAACGGTCGCGTTTTAGTCACGGGCTGTATGGGCCGAGGGGAGGACGCCGATACGATCCGGGCTCGACACCCAAAAGTCCTCGGCATCAGTGGCCCGGCCGCTTATGAGGAGGTATTGGGCACCGTCCGGGAGGTGCTGCCGCAACATCACCAACCCGATCCGTTGATTGATCTGATTCCAGCCCAAGGCGTCAAGCTGACGCCACGCCACTACGCCTACCTGAAAATCAGCGAAGGCTGCAATCACCGCTGCCACTTTTGCATTATCCCCAGTATTCGCGGTGACCTCGTTAGCCGCCCCATTGGCTCGGTGATGGACGAGGCGGAGGGCCTGGCGCGCGCAGGCGTTCGCGAGCTACTGGTCGTCTCGCAAGATACCAGCGCCTACGGTGTCGATTTGAAATACCAAACTGATTTTTGGCAAGGCCGACCGCTAAAGAGCAATCTGGAGAGCCTTGCAACGGCTTTATCCGAGCTGGGAATCTGGATTCGCCTGCATTACGTCTACCCATACCCTCATGTCGACGCGTTGATTCCGATGATGGCTGAAGGAAAGTTGCTGCCCTACATCGATATGCCGCTGCAACATGGCGCACCCAGCGTGCTAAAGCGGATGAAGCGGCCAGCCGCCAAAGAAAAAACACTGGATCGCATTACCCAATGGCGAACGATCTGTCCGGAGCTTACCATCCGCTCTACTTTCATCGTCGGATATCCCGGGGAGACTGAATCCGAGTTTGACGAATTGCTCGGGTTCATTGAAGCGGCGCAGTTAGATCGTGTGGGCTGCTTTCAGTATTCGCCGGTGAAGGGTGCCGAGGCCAACTCATTACCTGATCCGGTCCCCGATGAGATCAAAGCGGACCGCTGGGAGCGATTCATGGCGCTGCAACAATCCATCAGCGCCACCAAACTCAATCAGAAAATTGGTACAACCCAGGCGATATTGATCGACTCGGTGAACGACGATGGCGCAATCGGTCGTACCTGCGCCGATGCACCCGAGATCGATGGCGTTGTGCATCTGCCGGGCATCACTGAATTTCAGCCTGGCGATTGGGTAGAGGCCGAGATCACTGGTGCCGATGACTATGATCTGTGGGTTTCCTAAGCTGCACTGACGCAGATGAACATCATTCTTTTGACACCTGATGACTGGTTGGATGACCGCGTCGCCATGCTTACCGACAGACGGCATCAGCATGTGCATGGTGTCATCAAAGCGTCGACCGGCGACAGCTTGCGGGTCGGACTCATCGACGGCGAGTGCGGCTCGGGCCGAGTTATCATGAGTAACGACTGTGAGACGCGTCTTGAGATTACGCTGGACCAGCCCGCGCCACCGAGGCATCCCTGCGACATTGTGCTGGCGTTACCGCGACCAAAAATGCTCCGGCGCGTGCTTCGCACAGTTGCCGAAATGGGCGTCGTTAACCTGCATCTCATCCACAGCGCGCGTGTTGAGAAGAGCTTTTGGCAATCGCCGCTGTTGTCTCAAGAGAAAATCCGCGCCGCTCTGCTCGCCGGACTCGAGCGCTCCGGTGACACGCGCCTGCCGACGGTCAGCTTGCATCATCGGTTCCGGCCGTTCGTGGAGGACCAACTGCCTGAGCTCATCGACAACCGCATCTGTTGCATCGCTCATCCAAACGCCGCAGTCGGGCTGGACGAGCAATCTGGCAAGGCGATCATTATGTTAGGGCCCGAGGGCGGATTCGTCCCCTTTGAGGTTGAACTCGCGCAATCGATCGGCGCTTCAGCCGTTCACTTGGGAAAGCGGATCCTCAGTGTCGATACGGCAGTGACCGCGGCGCTGGCGCGTACTGCCGATCTACAGAGCGCTTGATCACGCACCGGTGCCGACGGCGCAGGCTACGCCAGTGCCCCCCATACCACAGTACCCGCCCGGATTTTTGTGCAGATACTGCTGGTGGTAATCCTCGGCGAAGTAAAAAACGGGTGCGGGCAAGATCTCGGTCGTAATCTGCCCATAACCTGCGGCTGACAAACGGGGCTGGAAGGCCGCCTTACTCTCAGCGGCAACAGCTCGCTGGCTGTCGTCAAAGTAGTAGATACCTGAACGGTACTGTGTTCCCAAGTCATTACCCTGCCGCATCCCCTGCGTGGGGTCGTGATTCTCCCAAAATGCCGTCAAGAGTGCGGCATAGGTGACCGCTCGCGGATCGAAGACGACCTTGACCACCTCGTTATGTCCAGTCTGACCGGTACAGACCTCCTGATACGTGGGATTCGGAGTAAAGCCCGCGGCGTAGCCGACCGCTGTGGTCTGCACACCCTCGATCTGCCAAAACAGACGCTCGATGCCCCAAAAGCAGCCCATGCCGAACAGCGCTTCCTGCAAATGGCCCTCATAGGGTGGCATGAGCGGCGTTCCTAGCACCGCATGGCGGTCCACAATGGACAAGGGCTCCGCCCTTCCGGGTAGGGCCGTCGCCGCATCTGGCAAGGCTTGTTTGTTACGAATATCGATCCAACCCATGGTTTTTCCTCAAAAAACTGGCCTTGTGGCAACAAAGTACATGTTTTTGTAATAATAGCCGGCTATTTTGACGACTAACAGTAATAACCGCCCGGGAAATGAGGTCACACATCAGTGGCCGCTCGATGGGAAAACCTGACATAGCAGGTGGCGGTAGGAGGTAAAACATGACACAGGACAAACGAGACACTTTCAACGCAGGTGACTTCTCCAGCCGCAAGCTGATCGACATTGTCACAGGCGATCAGGGCAATGACCGCGTGACCCTCGATCAGGAGGCGCTCAACGCAGTCGTCTCCGAGCTGACCAGCAGACGCCATTATCTGCGCGAGTTGCGCGACCGCGGCCTGCTCGCGCCCCGCGCCTCCTAGGGGACCCCCATCACTCAGGAACTCGATCGCCCTCGGTCAGGTGACGTTGTAGCGTTCCTGAAAAAAACCAAAGCGATTCAAACCGTCACGCGGCACCAAGCCAGGCTGGTCTTTGCACTGGATGCCACCGCTAGCCGAGAGCCCAGCTGGGAGCAGGCGCGGGCTCTGCACGGAGAACTCTTTAGCGCGGCAGCCACGACCACCTCACTCGCGGTGCAACTTTGCTACTACCGGGGCATGGCCGAGTTCAAAGCCTCCGAGTGGCTGACCTCTGCCGGCGCGTTGCTGGACTGCATGAGCGGGGTGAGCTGCATGGCGGGCATGACTCAGATCGGTCGCGTCATGCGTCATGCACTTGACGCCGGGTCACCTGCGCACCCCATCCGTGCAGTCATATTTGTCGGCGACGCCTGCGAAGAGACCCCTGATGCACTACTTGCCCTCGCCGGACAATGTGGGCTTAAAAAAATACCCCTGTTTCTCTTTCAGGAGGGCAACGACCCAGGCACCCGCTCGGTTTTTCAACAGATGGCCAAGCTCAGTGGGGGTGCCAGCGTGCCCTTTGACGCCAACAGTGCCGAGCACTTGCGGCAGCTACTTGGGGCAGTGGCGCGGTTTGCGCGCGGGGGTATTAAAGCGCTTCGAGACGCCAACACCAGCGGTGACCGATTACTGCTCGAGCAACTCGAAAAGGGACCGTAGCCGGGCGTCAAAAACGATATCATAGCGCCAACGCCTTACCCTCAACGGAGTCATCGCCACCGTGCCCAGAATCATTCTACTGATCGCGATCATTGTGACGCTGACCATTCTGATTCGCCGTGCGCAGCGACAGCCTCCTCACAAACGCCGCGGTGCCTACCTGCAAATCATGCTCGGCAGCGCGGTCATCGGGGTCATTATCCTGACGCTCATGGGGAAAATGCATTGGGTCGGCGCGGCACTGACGGGACTACTGGTGCTGGCGCGGCAAATGCTGCCCTTGCTGATTCGTTTTCTTCCCATGTTGGGCAGCCTGCGCAGTCAGCCCGCAAGTGGCGGCAGCAAACAATCCGAGGTCTCTACTCGCATCTTGCGCATGACCCTCGATCATGACAGCGGTGATCTCACGGGCGAAGTGCTGGAGGGCCCATACAAGGACTGGTTATTGGACCAACTTGACCGGTCACAACTGGACGAACTGATGGCCTTTTGCCAGCAGGAAGATTCGGATTCGGCACAGCTCCTGGTGGGTTACCTTGAGCAACGCTTTCCTGGGGCGCAGGGTCAAGAAGATAGAGGCGAAGCCCATACTCCGGGGTCGACGTCGGAATTAACCCGCTCTGAAGCCCTGGCCGTATTGGGCCTTAGCGAGGATGCAAGTCAGGAAGACATTGTCGCAGCGCATCGCACGCTGATCCAGAAATTGCACCCTGACCGGGGCGGCAATGACTATCTCGCTGCCAAAATCAATGAAGCCAAAGATTTTCTGCTCGATTGAGCCTATCGGGCATGCCATTGGCCAATATGGCGACACCACGCGTATAACCACGAACGCTGACATGGAGCGGTAGTCGATATGAGCGGCACTTTTGTCATCCGCAACCAACTGGGCCATTACTGGGGTAAATCCGGCGAATGGGTATCGGGGAGCCGCGCCGCCCAAGTGGCTTGCTGGGTGCATCGCGACGAAGCGGTTAACACGCTTTTTGAGCTGGGGTCCAAAGATACCGCCTTAAGAGGCGAGATCTTTGAGGCAGAAGCCGACAATGCCCAACCGAAAAACTTGGAAGTCAGCGAACACCCGCTGCCCAAGATCGATGAAGTGCAGCACGACGAATCTGCTTCAACACTTGAAACGGAGGCCGACGAACCCCATGACTAGTCATCCAAGACACTATGACGTGGAGCGTCGTCTATGAGAATTCTGTTGTTCCTCGCAACCAACCTAGCGGTGCTGGTGCTGGTGAGCATTGTTTTCAGCTTGATCGGCTTTGAGGGCATTCTGGCCAACAACGGCGTGGATCTGGACCTTGGCAATCTATTGGTCTTCTGCGCGATATTTGGCATGTGCGGCTCGGTCATATCGCTGCTGATGTCCAAGTTCATGGCAAAACGCGGAACGGGCACCCAAATTATCGAGACGCCCCGTAACCGCGACGAACAGTGGCTGATGGAAACCGTGCAATCGCTGGCTAACTCGGCAGGGATCGGCATGCCGGAAGTCGGCATTTTCCCGTCGGATGCCGCTAACGCGTTTGCCACCGGCTGGAACCGCAACAAGGCCCTGGTGGCCGTGAGCACCGGCCTGCTCCGCCGTTTTGACGAGCGCGAGGTGCGCGCCGTGTTGGCCCATGAAATCGGACACGTTGCGAACGGCGACATGATCACCCTCACCCTGATCCAGGGCGTGGTCAACACCTTCGTCATGTTTTTCGCCCGTATTATTGGTCACACCGTCGACCGAGTGGTGTTCAAGACCGAGCGAGGCCACGGCATCGGCTTCTGGGTGGTCACAATCGTGGCCGAGATCGTGCTCGGCATTCTCGCGAGCACGATCGTCATGTGGTTCTCTCGATATCGTGAGTACCGCGCCGACGCAGCTGGCGCACGATTGGCGGGCAGCGATGGCATGATCGCTGCCCTGCAGCGGCTCAAAGCCGAGCAAGGTCTACCTGCTGACCTGCCCGGCGAACTGACGGCCTTCGGCATCCGCCCTGGCGCGGGCTCAGGACTCGCCAACTTGCTGCGGTCTCACCCGCCGCTCGATGACCGCATCATAGCCCTGCAGAACGCATGATGAGATCAGCGCTGATGAGCGTCTGCGCGGCCGCGGCGGCACTGCTGTGTGGCGCGCTGGTACAGGCTGCCGATTCGTCGGTGGATTACCTCAGTTTTTCGACCGATGACGAGGCCAACACCACCGAGGTCTTTCAGAAGGCCAGTCCGGCAGTGGTATTTGTGACGTCAAGTGAGCTCCGGCGGCAACGCTTTACCCGTAACGTGATGGAAATACCGCGGGGCGCCGGCTCAGGCTTCATCTGGGATGCTGAATCCGGATTGGTGGTGACTAACTACCACGTCGTGGCCGGCGCGGACCGGCTCACCATTACGTTGGAAGATGAGGCGTCATTTCAAGCCGAAGTCGTGGGCTTAGCACCGGAACGCGATCTCGCGGTGTTACGCATGATTGAACCTCCAGACAACCTGACTGAGCTGCCTGTCGGTGATTCTTCAGAGCTGTCGGTAGGGCGTAAAGTCATGGCAATCGGCAACCCTTTTGGTCTCGATACCACGCTCACTGTCGGCGTGGTGAGTGCGCTGGATCGAGAAATTCAGTCACCCAGTAACCGCACCATCCGCGGCGTAATTCAAACCGATGCCGCGATCAATCCAGGGAATTCAGGCGGCCCGCTACTCAATTCATTGGGCCAGCTGGTGGGTGTGAATACCGCCATCTACTCGCCAAGTGGCGGCAGCGCGGGTATTGGCTTTGCCATTCCAGTCAACACTGTCAGCGAGGTCGTGCCCCAACTAATCGCCTTTGGCAAAATCATGCGGCCAGTGCTCGGCGTTGAGCTGGCATCAGACCGCTGGCTGCGGCGTTACCGCGTTGAGGGTGTCCCCATTGTTCGCACCTATCGTGGCTTTCCCGCCGAGAACGCCGGCATGGTCGGTGCACGCCGTGGATCGCGGGGCGAAATTATTTTAGGCGACGTCATCACAGCCATCGACGGTGAGCGAGTCGCCAATAACGACGAGTTTCTCTCCGCTATGGAGCGACACCGCGTGGGCGACATGATTGAGATCGTGACGACACGCGAAGGGGAAGAGCGACGCTTTAGCGTCGAACTCTCCGAGGTTCAGTAACGATTGGCTAGCGGGTCGGCCAGCTCGCAGGGTCCAACGACTCTTCAGGTAACGCATCGCAGCTAAAGTGTAGCTCGCCGCCCTGCGCAAGCTGACCCTCAAAGTGCTGCAGCAGCGACAGCCCGACCGGGTACAACGCCCACAGCGCGAGCAGATTGGTTAGCGCAAGAAGTGCCATAGTGAGATCGGCAAAGCCGAACACGGTGCCGAGGTCTTGCACTGAAGCCCAGGCGATCATGGCTAATATACTCAACCGGAAAACAAGAATGGCTTTGGGACCCAGCTTCTCGAAGTACGCGATGCTGTTCTCTCCCAGAAAGCTGTTATAGGCGATCGTTGTCGTCGCAAACAGCACCAGCGCGATGCTGACAAGGGGTTCACCCAAGGGCCCCAGATGTTCGGCAACCGCCATCTGTGTAAGTACGACGCCCTGGGTATTAGCAGGATCCGCCCCGTATACCGACGACATCAGAATAATCAACGCGGTGGCCGTGCACAAAATAATGGTGTCGATAAAAACACTCAGCGACTGCACCAGCCCCTGCGACATGGGGTGAGGCACATCGGCTGCAGCGGCGACATTAGGCACGGTGCCGAGACCAGCCTCATTCGAGAACAGGCCACGTCGCGCCCCCTGAGCAATCGCCGCGGCCACACCACCACCGACAGCCTGCTCCAAGCCAAAAGCAGAGGAAAATATCAGCGCCAACGCGCTCGGTATCTGCGTCATGTTGAGGGCCAGAACGACCAAAGCCACCGCGAGGTACCCCAGGACCATCAGCGGCACAACCACCTCGGACACCAGCGCCAACCGGCGAATGCCACCAAAGAGAATGATCGCCATAACTGCCGTCATCACCACACCGCTGACCACTGCGGGCACGCCAAAAGCGGATTCAATGGATGTGGTCACCACATAGCTTTGCACAGCGTTAAAGCCGAACCCGACTGTGACCAATAGCAGTACGCTGTAAACGACGGGGAGCCAACGCCAGCCCAACCCATATCGCATGACATAGGCGGGCCCACCCCGGAAGGTCTCATCACCATGGCGGCGCTTGTACAGCTGAGCCAAGGCACATTCGAACAGGCTGGTGGCCATGCCTAACAGCGCAATCAGCCACATCCAAAACAAAGCGCCTGGCCCCCCCAAGGTAATCGCTACCGCAACGCCGGCAATATTTCCCCCGCCGACACGGCCCGCCACGCTCACGGCCAATGCCTGAAAACTCGATATGCCCCGATCAGAACCGCGCCATTCGATTTGTGACAGCACCGCAAAAGTGCGGCGGAACAACCTGATCTGAACCCCTCGTGATCCCACGGTGTAACGCAGGCCCACGAGCAACAGTGCGCCAATCAAGACATAGGACCAAAGCCAATCCGTTACAACGGTGAGCATGGTGTTAGAGCAAACCCGTAATCAGGATCACCGCCACCGCCGGCACAACGACAAAGCGCGTCAGGCCTCGCCACAGTCCGTACCAGCGTGCGTCGTCTTGAAGCTCGGCGGCGCTGTGATCTGAATGCATGAACCAGCCAGTGAACAGCGCCACCAACAAGCCCGCCATAGGGAGAAAGAGCTTGTCATAGAGGGCCTCTGTTAACTCATTAAAGTTCATGCCCAACAATCGGTAGTCTTCCCAGATGTTGTAGCTCAATACCGAGATGACGCTGAGGCTCGTCACTGATCCCACGACCAAAACCGTGCTGCGCTGCCGCGAGATCTGAAGCCGCTCTTTGGTCCAACTGGTAACGCTCTCTAGCAACCCGACCATGGAGGTGACGCCGGCGACACCAAGCATGACAAAGAACAGGACGGCAAACACCGAGCCCCCCGGCATTTGCGAGAAGGCGACGGGCAACGTCTGGAATATCAACCCTGGACCACTGGTCATATCGAGGCCAAAGTGAAACACAGCGGGGAACACGACAAAGCCTGCCAAGAGTGCAATCAGCGTATCAGCCAGGACAATCGTACCGGCGCCCCTGGCGATCGAAAAATCGTTGGGAAGGTAGGCTCCGTAAGTCATCATCCCTCCCATACCCACACCGATGGAAAAAAAGGCTTGCCCTACCGCGGCCAGAAACGTGGCGCCACTGACCTTGCTGAAATCCGGGGTAAACAACCATTCCAGCGTCTCGATAAAGCCACCAGCAAAATAGTTGTAAACACTGAGACCAACGAGGAGCGACAACATCAGCGGCATCATGATTGTAACGGCCCGCTCTATCCCCGCTGTCACGCCGGCATAGATGATCGTGCCGACCAGTATGTTGCCTACCAATGTCCAAAGCACCATCGATTGATTGTCGGCCAACAGTCCCGAAAAGGTCGCCTCGGCGGCAGCGGCATCAAAATCTGCGAAGCCGGTTAACAGGGCTCGCGCCAGGTACCACAACACCCAGCCCACCACCACGGCATACGTGATAGCGATGGTATAGGCGGTCAGCACCCCCAATCCGCCGACACCTCGCCAGTGGCGGCTCTGTCCCGATTCTCGGGCGACAACCTCCATCGAGGTGGGTGGGCTGCCCCCGCCACGTCGACCGACAAGCAACTCTGCCATCAGGCAAGGGATCCCAATCGCGACAGCGCAGAGCAAATAGATCAGCACAAAGGCGCTGCCGCCGTTCTCGCCCGTCACATAAGGGAAGCGCCAGATGTTACCGAGACCCACTGCAAAGCCCACCGACGCCATAATGAACGCAAAGCGGCTTGACCAGACTGCATTTCCTGTAGACGCCATTAATTGCTCTCCTGCATGTAGTGCGTCAGGAGCGAGCGCTCTCCCCAGACGAGTCGTTTCTTATTCATTGTCCGCTTTTTGCCACAGCGCGGCGTCAACAGCAATGAGCGCAACGTTATAGCTGCCCCTGCACGAGCACATCAAAACCCTCTGCTGTTGGGGTTGCTAGCATGGCAACGGCTCGCCGGAAGCTTTCGTCCCGCGCCGTCGGGCCGGTCGCGCGCAACGCGACCTCATAAGATTGGGGGGATACGGTCACATCGCCCTCGAGCTGAAGCGCTCCCTGCTCGGTCTGTAGCGCGGCACTGATGGCGCCGGCCGCGTCTGACAGAGGGCTCACCGTCAGTCGGTAGGTGCCCAGCGGGATGTTGCCGCTGCGCGCGGTCCACACCGCATCTTGAACCTTGATCACGCCCTGAGCACGCGCAACATGGTTTTTAGAAAACTCGAGGGTGGCAAACTGACCCGAAACAGTGCCGCCAAGATAGAGAGGGAAAAATTGCCCCAGCATGCGCGTATCAAACTGTAACCGGGTGTCCGTCAGCAACCAGTCCCCGGTCAGCCCCAGGCCCACACGAGTCTGCAATTGCTGGTTACTCCACTCTGATTGCAGCATCACGGGCGTGCTCCAGAGAGCACGCCAGGGTTGTATCTGCCAGCTCACGCGGCCCAATAACAGCGGCTTACCCTCTACGATCACCCAACCGCGAGCGGCGTCGCCAGACCATAACGTTCCGGTCAAACCCGTTAACGTCACGCTTGGTGGCAACACCCAGGTCAGCAAGCGAGCAGGGATTTGCGACAGCAACAGCAGTAGCAAGAACACGGCGGCGAGACTGCGCTGACGATGCATGATCCACTGCATCGATCAGTTACCGGCGATCCGCAACGTGGCGTTGACGCCCCCGCTGCGCCCTGCAGAGCTGATCGACGCTTCCTTCACCACCAATCCGGCGCTGCCTTCAATCTGCTCCAGAAACTGCAGCAAACCGTCAAATGCAACGCCTTCGAAGCGCAGCTGAACCTCACCGCGGCTGTTAGGTTGTAGCCGCTTAACCGTTAAACCATGAGTCTCGCTCGCCTGGCTAAGTGTGCGCGTCAGGTTGACCTGTCCGTCTCCACCGCCCTCGCGCAGTACCGCCAACTGCTCAACTTTTAGGTCGACTCTATGAAGTTTTTGCGCCAACGCCTGATTGCCATCCACGAGGCGTTCGCGCCGGCCGTCCAGCTCAATAAAAATCAGGAAGACAAAGGCCCACAATCCCACAGCCGCACCGAGAATCATCAGCGCGATCTGATCACGGGCCGAAAGCGATTCAAACCACTGTCTGACCATTAGATTTCCACCCTGAGTCGCGCCATCACACCGTCTTGTCGTGCGTTGGAGTTTTCGAGCTCTGCAGAGAGGGAACGCTTGACCAATTGATCCCGCAGCTTCTCTACTGACTGAAAATCCGGTGCAGAGAGGTTAATCCGTGCGTCACGACCACCACTGAAGTTCACCGACGTGAGCACCACACCCTCAACGGCGGCCGCCGCACTGAGGATTTCAACCAGTACCGGCGTGAAAGCAGGGGTTTGCGCACCTGCGCCAAATTCTGCCAGCTGTCGATTCAGTTGCTTTTCAACGTCGACAACTTGCCCCCGGGGGTTGATGCGCCGATAACTCTCCTGGATAGCCTGCCGCAGCTGCAAATCCTCTGCTTTCAACATCTCATAGTCTGCCACCGAAACAGCGGTTTTGAGGGATACCGCGATCGCTAAAACAATCGCGACCCGCTGCCAGACATGCCACCAGCGCTTGAATGGTAACTGCGGCGCAAACGCACCTTGCCGAAGATCTGGACCCAGTGAGCCTGCATCGGCCAACAGCAGCGCCTCGGACAATCCACCCTGACGCCACTGCACCAAGGGTTGGATCGGCTCAGGCACCATCGACATTGCCGAATCTTGATCTTGTCCGTAGGCAATCACGGCCGAGAGCGGCTGCAAACTACCGAGCAGCGCAGACAGTAATGCCAGATCAATGCGCGCACCTTCTGCCTCGCCCCATCGCACCAACGCGCCGTCCGCCTCAAAGACAACCGTGCACTGCCCAGGTGACCACGGCAGGCACAAAGCTTCTGATACCCACGGTGTCTCCCTCAAGGCCTCGGGCAAGCTGTCCTGCCATGCCTGCATGACCGAGCGCTGCACTATGGCAACGGCATGCAAATCGTCATTTAGGGGGCTGTGTGCAAAATGGAGCGACGCAACGTCCTCCACCAGCGACTCTTCTAGCATAAATGGCAACGCCTGCCCCAAATGCTTGATCTCCTCGGGAGCGACGGCAACAGTCAGGCTTCGCACCGCGTCCGAGGGCAATGCCAAACGAGTATGTTCCGGTAAGCTCAGAGACTCGGCGTCCAGCTGTTCGGGCACACGGCCCGGCCGCAACAGGAAGCCCTGCCCCTCTTGCCAACGCACAATGTTGAGATGCTGGGTACTCATGAGTGAGAACGGGACAGAACGGTCACAGGCCGGATCTTGGACGAGTCTTCCATCATAGCTCGCCCTCAGAACGAAAAACAGCAACCGCTCCTTCTGGGGTGCGATGCAACACCGTGAACAGATGCCGCTCACGCTCGGCGAGTTCTACTGACGCATCCAGTAAAAACCAATCACTGCGGACATCCAGCAATGGCTGCAGCTCAGTGAGTGGCTGGCCCTCAAAAACGGGATCACTCAGCAGATCTTCAACCTCGGTGATGCCGCCCTCCCGGCGCAGCGCATCGAGTCGCTCTGCTTCCATGGCGGGGAGCGGTGACAGCTGATCGTCGCCATTCAGTGTCTGCAATACAGCAAGCGGGCAGGTCAGGATATTGAGGCGACTCGATGCGACGGGCCAGACGGTGACCAGCGGTGCCAATGCCTCATAAACCGTCGCCGTCATACCCTGTACTGCTCGCAATTCACTGACGCTCGCCAAAGGCTGGTTAGCTGGCAAGTAAGGAAATGACGCATAGCGGTAGTCAGACCCCTCGGCACCCTCGAGCCGACGATCCGTGTCGGCATCGATAAAGTCGGTGATCCGCTCGGTTAACATCATCGCGTCATCCAATGACAAAGAGGCATCACCCAACGCCTGCAGCAGACGGATCAGCTGCTTCTGGGTCACGGACCAGCGTTTTTCGGCGTCGTTGCTGGTGAGCGCTGCGGGGGCGACAGGCTCGGCGGGAGCATCGACTGCATCATCGGCCTGATCCTCGGCCGCTGCCCCTTCGCCGTTGTCTGCGCTGTTCGTCGAGGCCTCGATCAGTCCATTCAGATTGAGACGCCCCTGAAGATCCTCTAGCCCGCCAGTCATCCAACCACCCGCGTCAAGCGGATACGGTGTCGGCGGCTGGGCCCACAGCTCTCCGAGATGATCGGCGGGACTCTCGGCTCGCGCGTCCATGCGGCTATCCTGTTGCAAGGCAATCGTCGCCAAGCCCTCGGCTCCTATCAGATAGGACCAAGTTTGCTCTGAGAACACCTGGTGAGTACCTCGCTGTAGCGTCAGAGTGAAGTCACGTTGCAACCCAACCATCAGTGCGGCCACCAGCGCAAACACCAGCATGGCCACGACCAGCGCCGCGCCTTGTTGGCCCCCGGGGGGGTCATTGGCCCGGTAGGACATATAGTCGCCTTACCTCGCCCAATCCAGAGATATCTAAAACCACCTCCACTGCCGCGGGCGGCGTTGGCGGCACACCCGGCTGAGACAAATCGGCTATCCAGTTTTCCTGCCAATTGCGTCGGTCAATCACATCGTCTCGGTCGCTTTCTATCATTCCCAGTGCAGGTAAAAAACGCACTTCAAAACGCGTCACCTCATCGAGGATCAGCGTCTCGATGGCTTCTGTCCCAGCGGTGCGATCCAGTACCGGGTAATAACCCCGCCACAATTGATCGTCCTCCAGCCACCAGTGAACTCGCTGCAGGCCACTGCGGGGCGCCGAGGTCGAGTTGTGCCAGCCGGCACGCGTCAACGACAACATGTTCCGCGCCAGTTCACCGCCGCTCAGTGCCGGGGCAAGCTGGCCGAACTCATCGATAACAGGGCGGTTTACCGTTTGACGCAGATCGCTGGATAACAGCCCCAATGTCTGGTGAATCTCATGGGATCGGCCCGACGCACCGCGCAGACTCTCAGCCCCTGATACCGCGGCCGATAAACCGCTATACGCCACAACCGCCACCAACGCAGTAATGGCCATGGCAATCAACACCTCGACCAAGGTAAATCCCTTGGATGGTCTATTAGCGCGCATTGTCAGCGCGCTCCTGTGCAAGATAACCATCGAGGGTGTGAACGGGATTTGCGCGCCCATCCTCCTGATCCGAAACGATGATCTCGTAGCGGTAAAATCCCGGTATCTGGGTCTCCGTGCCTTCACTCCACCAAAACCAGCTACGATCGGCGAGCTCTTCACTGCCGCTCACCACACCGGTCTGCAGAGTGCCGTTTGCACCTAGCACCAGGCGCAATTCTGCCAATCGATTTGCGGCCACCCATTGAGCGTGGGAACGATCTTCCAAATAGCGTAAGCCATCAATTTGTTGCGACAAGGTCAGCAACAGTGCCGGGAGCGCCACTGCGACCACAGCCAGCGCCACCATCACCTCGACCAACGTAAACCCCGGTGCCTGCCGCCTCATGTCAGTCGAGGTCCTCGGAAACGCCTCTCGGTAGCGTTGTCATGCGACCCAGAAGATCCCATTCCAACCGATACACCACATCACCGGTGCGAATATCTCGCCACTCGAGTGCGCCGGGCGTCATCTCTCCGCCCGCCCAAGCGATAATCTGTGGCGGCATATTGAGCTCGGGGTCGTAAGGTTGAAGCTCAACATCCGGTTGCCCCTCCAGAGTCAGCTGCAGTTCGTATCCCTCGGCCAGCGGCAACGGCGCAAATACCTCCGTACTAGTCCGGGGTGAGGCCCACCCCTGATCGTATCGCCGCAACCAAATGCCCTGATAGATCTCGACACTCATCGCGTCATCTCGGCCAAGTAGTAGCCCATGGTCGGCGCCCGACATCCCGGCCTCTGCGCTGGCGAAGGCCAACAAAGAGGACACATGCCGCACTTCACTCTCCAATGCGAGCTCGGCACCACCACGACCGACGTTTAAGCTAACAACACCCGTCAGCAAGACAATGATAAATACCGCGACCAGCAGTTCAATCAGGCTAAATCCGCGCGCGCGCCAAAACTGTGATGTCCGATGACGCCCGATAATGATCGAGCTCTGATCAGGCGTCCGTCTCGTTCCAGTTGCCAACATCGGCATTCTGACCCTCTCCGCCCGGAAGCCCGTCGGCACCCAGAGAATAAATATCGACCTCTCGGTACTCACCTGGTGACAGGTAAAGATACGGCCGGCCCCATGGGTCCATCGGCATTTCAGCCAGGTAGCCACCTTGCTTGAAGTTGCGAGGCTCAGGGTCGAGCGTGCTTGGGGAAATCAAGGCTTCAAGACCCTGCTCCGTCGTCGGATAGACATAGTTATCCAAGCGATAGATCTTCAATGCGGTTTCAATCGACTTGAAGTCCGCCTGCACCTTTTGAATGCGGGCGTCATCAGCACTATTGAGCACTGTCGGTGCGACGACACTGATCAACAGACCCATGATGACCAACACCACTAAAATCTCGATCAGGGAAAAACCGGTTTGTTTACTCATGGCTTATCACCTCACCATCGTATTCAAGTCAAAAATCGGCAACAGGATGGCGAGCACAATTGTCAGCACCATTCCGCCCATGAACACCACCATGGCGGGCTCAAAGAGTCCCATGATAGTACCCAATGTCATCTCCAATTCGCGCTCCTGATTGGTTGCAGACCGCTGAAGCATGTTCTCTAGGTCGCCGCTGGTCTCTCCCGAGGCCACCATGTGGACCATCATGGGCGGAAAGAATGCCTCCTGCGACATCGCGCGACTGAGGCTAGACCCCTCTTGTACCGCCACCGAAACCGTATTGCTGGCCTCGCGCAGCACCAGATTGGTCATGACCGACCCGGCGATTCGAAGCGCGTGGATCAGCGGCACACCGGACGCCATCAAGATGCTGAGCGTCGAGGCAAAGCGGGCGCTGTCGAGGGCAATCAGCACCCCCCTTAAGCCCGGTATACGAAGCAGAAACTGGTGCCAGCGTTTTTTTCGACCCGGATGCTGCAGCGCCCGACCACTGGCCCACATAATACCGACCAGGGCGAGCAGAGATATCAGTGCGTAATCGCGCATGAAATCACTGACCCAGATGAGTCCCACCGTCAGTGGCGGCAGCGCTTTCTTGGTATGCACGAAGATACCAACTAATTCGGGCACAACGAAGATCATGAGTGCCGCCACTACCGCGACCGCCACAGCGATCAACACAAACGGATAAATGAGCGCCATTTGGAGTTTTTGGGCCGTGTGCTGTCGTGTCTCTGTGTAGTGCGCCAACTGCTCCAGCACCGGAGCCAATTGCCCGGCCTCCTCTCCCGCATTCACCATCGCCCGATACATCTCGCCGAAGGCCTGTGGGAACTGATTCAGCGCGTGGGCGAGGGTGTGACCCTCCGCAACCTTGGAGCGTACCTGCAACATCATGGATTTAATCGAGGATTTACGACTTTGGTCCGCCACCGCCTGTAGACACTCATCCAGCGGCAGCGCCGAAGCAATAAGCGTGGCAAGTTGACGCGTGACCAATGCCAGATCGCCAGCTCCGAGACGCTTACTGAATAAGCGGAATCGACCGCTTTCGCTGGTGCGCAAAGACTCTGCCGCCTCGGCGACTTCCACCGGCCGAAGGTGTCGCTGCCGAAGTGTTCCGCGAACCTGGCGGTCGGAGTCACCCTCCAACACGCCTTTGACCAACTTGCCCTCAGGATTGAGCGCTTTGTAACGAAAGGCTGTCATGGGTCAGTTAACGGCAGTGACGCGCAACACTTCCTCAAGGCTAGTCTCACCACTCAGGATACGGCGCCGACCGTCAGCATCAATGCCCGGCGAGTGCTGACGGGCGATTTTCAACAATGATTGCTCGCCCTCTCCGCTATGGATCGCCTCCCTTAAGTGCTCACCGATTTCAATCAATTCGTAAATACCGGTGCGACCACGATAACCGGTCATATTGCAGCGCTCGCAACCGCGAGCGCGATACAGCTGGATGCTCTCGCCCGCGACACCCAGACGTTCGCACTCAGCGTCACTGGGCTCGTAGGCTTCACGGCACTCCAGACATAGCAGACGCACCAACCGCTGTGCCATGACGGCAAGCAAGCTGGAGGACAGCAGGAACGGCTCAACCCCCATGTCCTGCAAACGCGTCACCGCGCCGATCGCAGTATTGGTATGCAAGGTCGACAACACCAGGTGGCCGGTCAGCGATGCCTGAACGGCGATCTCAGCGGTCTCCAGATCACGGATTTCTCCCACCATTACCACGTCGGGGTCCTGTCGGAGAATCGCTCTCAATCCTCTGGCAAAGGTCATGTCGACCTTTGGATTTACCTGAGTCTGTCCCACGCCCGGCAACATGTACTCCACCGGGTCCTCAATGGTCAGGATATTGCGCGAGCTATCGTTAATACTCGACAAGCCTGCGTATAACGTGGTCGTTTTGCCTGAACCCGTCGGGCCGGTCACCAAAATGATGCCATGCGGGCTCGACAAGGCGTCTCGGTAACGCCCATCCACCTGCTCGTTCATTCGTAGCTCGCTCAAATTCAGCTGTCCGGATTGCTTATCCAGCAAGCGGAGCACTACTCGCTCTCCGTAAGCGGAGGGAATGGTAGACATGCGAATGTCGATACCGTGTCCGGCAATACGAACCGAAATACGCCCGTCCTGCGGGACGCGCTTTTCGGCAATATCGAGCTTAGCCATCACTTTCAGACGAGACACCAGCAGTGGCGCGAGCATGCGCTTAGGTGATAACACCTCAGTCAGCACGCCATCGACCCGATAGCGCACGCTCAGTCGCTCTTCGAAAGTTTCAATGTGGATATCGGAGGCTTGTTGCTTTACTGCCTGAGAGAGGATGGCGTTGATCAAGCGAATAATGGGGGCATCATCCTCGGCATCCATGAGATCACCCACGTCGGGGAGCTCCTCAACCAACCGCGACAGATCAATGTCCGAGGACAAATCCTCCGCCATTTGCGCCGCCTCGTTTTGTGAGCGCTGATAAGCCACCGTCAACCGCTGCCGAAAGACCTCGTCGGTCAGGGGCTCCAGCGCGAACACTTCACCTACGTGGCGCCGGACCTCCAGCAGGACATCGATGGCAAGCGGGGGAACGTGGTAAAGCGTCAGCGATGATCCGGACCGTTCCAACAACACGTTGCGGCTCTGGGCGAATGCAAAGGGCAGCCCCGCGGACGGAACAGAGGAGGTAGCGTCCGAGGCAACCGATGCGGATTCAGTCATCTGCGATCATTCCTCTCCCTCTGCCGGCGCCTCAGGTAGCTGCTGAATCTGTTCTTCCCAAGTCGGCAGTAGCGGCAAACTGCCATCATCCAAGAACATAAGGCCCCGCTCGCGGCGCTCAATTTGCTCTTCACGAATGTACCGGTACTTCTCGGCGGTGGCGCCCGCCAGATCCTCATCGTCACGAATAATGGTCGGCCGAATAAAGACCAGCAGATTGGACTTGGTGACCGTCACAACATCATTACGGAACAGCCTGCCCAGCAGCGGTATATCGGAAAGAAACGGTACGCCTTGAGTCGAGTCCTGAACGTCGTCCTTTACCAATCCGCCCAGCACCACGATGTCATTATCATTGGCCAACACCATGGTCTCAATTTTGCGTTCGTTGGTGATTACATCAGAGGCCAATCGGCTGGGCGCGATGCTTGACACCTCCTGCACAATATCGAGCACCACGGCGTCACCCTCGTTGATCTGGGGCGTCACCCTGAGCGTCACACCGACGTTCTGGCGCTCGATGGTTTGAAAGGGGTTTTGCGCCCCGTTGCCTGTCCCCGTGTTGGTGTAAGAGCCTGTCAAAAACGGCACTTGTTGACCGACCGTGATATAGGCTTCCTCGTTATCAAGGGTGAGCAAACTGGGCGTGGACAGGATGTTGGCGTTACCCTGAGTCTCCAGTGCGTTGAGGATCACCGTCATCGTGAGATCCTCGTCCACCACACCCCACCCTACCGTCGTGCCCGGCACCTGCGACAACGCACCTGCGACCGCACGGGTACCAATGTTTTCAGAGCCATCGTCGGGCAGCAGAGCGTCGGCAATGGCTTGATTTTGCTGACGCTGCGCCTCGCTCGCGCTCATATTGCTGCCAAACATGCCGCTATCATTAGAGAACAACCACTGCAGGCCCAATTCCTGGCCTTCGGTCATTTCCATCTCTACGATGATGGCCTCTATGAGCACCTGGGCACGGCGGATATCCAGCCGGGCGATCACGGCCTCCAAGGCCGCCATCTCGTCGGTGTCAGCAGTAATAATCAGACTATTAGTGCCCTCGTCAGCCTCAATGGTCGAATCGCCATTGCCCTGACGTCGATTATTACCGCCTTCCTCCAGCCTCGAGATATTCTGCACGACACGCGTGAGTACCTCTGCCGCCTCCATGGCATCGGCGTACTCAAGATAGATGACCCGCACGTTGCCCGATTGCTCGAGTGGCGTATCGAGATAGGACACCAATTTGCGAATACGATCGACGCTGAGCTCATCGGCCGTCACCACCACACTATTGGTACGTTTATCCGCTACCAACACGGCCTCTTTATCAGCTTCAGCGCCCTCTCCTTGGCGGGATTTTTCGAGGGTGTTGAGCATGGTCACAACGTCCTCGGCGACCCCATATTTGAGGCGGATGATCTCGGTGGTCTGAACCGCCGAGCGATCCATCCGCTCAATGATCTCTACGATACGCCCAATGTTCGATCGGATATCCGAGATGATGATCGCATTACTGGGCGCGTAAGCGGCCATGTGTGCCTGCTGAGGAACCAGCGGACGCAGCACGGGTATTAATTTTGCCGCCGAAATATTGTCGAGCCGGATAACCTGAGTGACATATTCGTCACTGCCCACCGCTATCTGGTCTGCCATGATCGGCACCGGCGAGGAGCGGGCGTCCTTCGCAGGCACAATGCGGATGACCTTGCCACTGCGCACCGCGGTGTATCCCTGCACATCCAGAATCGACAAAAACAGGTCATACAGCTCAGATTGGGTCACCGGCTGCGAGGAGATCACCCGAACTTTTCCCTTCACATTCGGGTCAATCACCATGGTGGTTTCTGTCACGTCAGCGACGAATTTGATGAACTCCTGAATATCGGTGTCTTTCAGATTCACCGTGTACTCCTGCGCCACAGAGAACGGCGCCAGCAAGCAGCAGATCGCAAGCAGCACGCTGCGTAACACACGGGTGGGGGTGATGAATAATTGACTGATGTTCACGGCTGTCCTGTCAGGGGCTGGCGAGATCGACGCTGATCGTCACGGTGCCACCATCTCTCTCGATGTCAAATGTCGCCTGCGTGGCCTCTTTCATCAACTGATAGAGCTTTAAGGTATTACTGGCATCGCTCAGCGCCAGACCATTTACGGCGACAACCACATCGCCACGTTTAAAACCGAAGGTATCGAAGGCCTGGGCATCGGCGCCCGGAGCGATGCGATAACCCACAATCTGGTTACCTGCGCGCACAGGCGCTACGGATACCGCGTCGGCCAGAGATTCGGGATTGTCGTATAGCCGCTGCCGGTATTGCCCAGCCAAGGCATTGCGTTCTTCAGCACTTCCCAAAGTGTTAGCCGATGTATCGGGTGCCGCGGCCATGGCCAGCGAGGTCTCACTGATAGGTGCAGGCGCGGCGCGAATGGGGATGACCAAGCCGGGACCGTCATAAAGTTTGATCAACTCGTAAGTGCCGTTGTTTTCGATAACCACCTGCGTTGGCATGACCTTCGCGAGCGTGACCCGACCCGAGGCGGGCAGCGCATCGCCAACGGCATACACCTGCTCCTTCGCACCCGCTTTGATCACCGCATTGCCCAGACCGTCGTCTGTCGACGCCACGATGCCTGTCAGCTGAAGGGCCAACCGGGTTTCTTTGGCATTTTGCTCGATGCCTTCTCGATCGCTTTCGATCCCGGAGGCAACCTCGGCCTCGGCCGCGAGGGTGTCCGGTTCACCGCCAAACAGCCCAGAACCCAACACGGCGGAGACGTCGATGATGGCGCTCTCACGAGGACTACTTAACGCCGGAGGATTTAGGGCCATCGAGGGCGCGGTTTCAATTTCCCCACCGCGAAATGGCATCCATAGCAACTGGCTGACGTTCCACAGCGCCCACAGCCCCAAAAGCAGAATCAGGCTGCCCTGCAGGCGAGCAAGGCGGTCAGCATCGCGGGCATAGGTTTGCCACACCGCAACCGTGCGGCCTTGAGCGAGCAACACTACTTCTTGAGAGCGCGCCGTCCATGCGCTTGCATCGATAGATTTCACGTTGGTGAGCTGAGGTCCTGCCTGATCCGATGTGAATGATACGCCGAGAGTGCAGGAATTGCCCTTCCCTGAGTTAAGACCGGCACTGTAACAAAGCTCGTATGACAACTCTGTGACAGACTGCCGCCTTTGAGCACAAGGTGCGCCCCCTCTAGGGGGTTCAGGATCACTGTGCTAATCTAGCAAGACCTGCGGGGTGGCGTGCGCCTGAGATGCTGAAGAGCAAACCCGTTGAACCTGATCCGGATCATACCGGCGGAGGGAACAGGGGTACGGCTCGCATCATGCGCCGACACCGGTGCTCCTTCGCCAACCAAGGAGCACTCGATTGAACAGTTTTCACCATCCGCCATCATTGTTGCGAACACCGCTGTTACCCTCTACCTATGGCGAGCACAGTGCGTGCTCAGTGCTACGCCCGCTTGCATCTCTCGGCCTCGCACTCGCTTTGATGACCCCCGTATTGCCAGCGGTCAGCCAGACCTCATCCGCTACTGACTCAGGTGATCTTGAGGAGGTCATTGTCACGGCGACGCTGTTGGAGGAGACCAGTGCGCCCGTAAGTGCGTCGGTTTTGACAGACCAACTTCAACGACGGCGCGGCGCGGTACATCTCCAGGACGTGATAACGCTGGCACCCAACCTGTCCAGCTCCGCCGGCGCATCCCGTAACCGTTTTTTTCAGATCCGCGGTATCGGTGAGCGCAGTCAGTTTGTCGAGCCGATCAATCCCTCCGTTGGCATTTTGCTGGATGGCATCGATTTGAGTGGCGCGGGCGGAGCGCTGACCCTTTACGACCTCAATCAGGTCGAAGTTCTGCGCGGACCGCAGGGCACGCTAATGGGTGCCAATGCGCTCGCCGGTATGATCGCGCTGCAAAGTCAACCCGCTGAATCGTCAGTTCGGGCGGTGGACCTCGGTGTTGAGCGTTATGACGGTCGGCGGATCGGCGTCAGGCTCGGGGGTCCGTTGTCGAACGACCTCGCTGCGCGGCTTGCGGTGCAGCATTACGAGAGCGACGGGTATATCGACAACGACTGGCTCAAACGTGACGACACCAATTCCCGGGAAGAGCTGACCGCAAGGGGCACTGCCACCTGGGAGAATGGCGAACACCGGCTTGAGGTCGCGGCCTATTACACCCGGGTCGACAATGGCTACGACGCTTTCTCTCTGGATAACACCCGCGCCACCCTCTCAGACCAACCGGGTGAGGACGACTTGACGCTCAAAGCAGCGCGGCTCAATTGGCGAGCGGGGCTTGGGGGGCTGGCCAGTCACCTGCAGCTGAGTCACGCCAGCACCGATACGACCTATGGCTACGACGAGGATTGGAGCTATCAGGGCATTGCTCCGGGGTGGGAATACAGTTCCTACGACGAATACCGCAGGGACCGCGATATGAGTAGCCTCGAGTGGCGGCTCGAAGCACCCGATGCCGACACTAATACGTGGGTAATCGGGACCTATTTACGCGATGAATCGGAGGCGCTGATTCGACAGTACACGTATTTACCGGGCCCCTTTACCAGCACCATTGATACTCAAACGGCCGCGCTATTCGGACAGCTGAATCGCGCCATGGGCGAACGACTTGCCGGATTTATTGGCGCCCGTCTTGAGCGGCGCGATAGCGACTACGGCGACAACGCCGGTGTCTCCAAGACGTTTGATCACACCTATTGGACCGGCAGATTGGGCCTGACGTGGCGCCACCGGGACGACAGCCAGCTCTACGGCACACTCTCACGGGGCGCACGCGCAGGTGGCGCTAACGCAGGATTACTGGCGAGTATTGAGGCGCTGCCAGAGCAAAACCAAGGTGCTGTAAGTGCGCTGGGCGTCTTTGACGAAGAAAGCTTGCTGAGTCTGGAGCTGGGCTGGCAGGCACAATGGCCATCCCGTCGACTGCGTTCCCGTCTCGCGGTGTTCGCCATGGAGCGGGAAGATCAGCAAGCAAAAGGCTCTCTGGTCATCCCTCGCGAAGACGGCAGCACGGCGTTCATCGACTACACCGATAACGCAGCGTCCAGCAGTTACAGCGGCCTCGAATGGGAGCTGCAATGGCAACCAACCCGCCGGCTAACCACTCGCCTCTCATTGGGACTGTTAGACGCCCATTTTGACGACTACTTCAGCGCAACAGGCATCAACCTGTCTGGGCGGGATCAGCCCCAGGCGCCGGACTGGCAATACACGGCCGGCTTCAGCTGGAGCATCACCCAGCACGTCGATGTGCAGCTTGAGATGGCGGGCAGTGATGGGTACTTTTTCTCGGATCGCCATGATGTGCGCGCGCCGGAAACCCATCAGTTGAACGGCAGCCTCTCTGGCACCTGGCAACGATGGCGTTGGGTGCTTTGGGGACGGAATCTCACCGACGAGACGACATTTGTCAGAGGCTTTGGCACTTTCGGCAATGACCCGCGCAAGGAGTACATCACCGAGCCCTACCGCCAATTTGGAGAACCTCGTATCGTAGGCTTTACGCTAACCTATCAGCTGACGGAGACCAGCCTATGAAACTCACCGCTGAATTGAGCGTCTACCCACTGCGAGAAGACTACAAAGTGGCCGTACTGAGCTTCATTGACGAGTTACTGAAGGAACAGCAGGTAGTGGCAGTCACCAACTCTATGAGCACGCAGGTCAGCGGCGAGGATGAGGCGGTATTCAAGGCGATTCAGGCAGCGCTGAAAGCCAGCTACGAGCGCTTTGGGCGACAGGTACTGGTGGCCAAGTTCATACCGGAGCATTTCGCAGACATCGGCCCGGAGGGCTGACTTGAGCACAATGGAGGTCAGTGCGGTTGGCTTGGCGCTGGCCTATGTCGTATTGGCCATATACCAGCAGCGGCTGTGTTGGCTGGCCGCCATTGCCAGCGCTTTGCTCTACATTGCCATCTTCTGGCAGGTGCAACTCTACTTGGAGGCCGCACTGCAGTTGTTTTACATCGCAATGGCCATCTACGGCTGGATCATCTGGGGCAGTGAGGACAACAGCGTGGCCGCGATTCAAACCTGGCCATACCGCTATCATGCGGCGGCATGCTTGGCCCTCTTACTCCTGAGCCTGATGCTCGGCGGTGCCATGCATGCCTACACGGATGCGGCCTCACCCTTCATCGACGCGGGCACAACAGTCTCTGCGCTGCTGGCCACGTGGATGGTGGCCCGCAAACTGCTGGAGAATTGGCTCTACTGGATTGCCATCGATCTTGCCTCGATTGGCTTGTACCTGTCGCGGGACCTCACCCTCACGGCAGTCCTATTCGCCGGCTACGTGATATTAGCGGGCCTGGGCTATCGGACTTGGCGGAGACAATGGCTGGCCCAACAGACACTCTGAACCAAGCCCTCGGCACTTGGCAGTTATGGGACCTGCCTCAACCATTGCAGCAGGCACCGCACTGCGGCCCACCGCTGGCTCACGGCAGCGCCCACATTGTTTATGAGATTCATACTGAGCCCCAAGCAGCGCTTCAGCTAGTGGCGCGTGTCAGGCAACGCGCTACTCGGACAGAGTCTGAATCCTGTGCCAGAGAAATAGAGATTTGGAGCGCGGCCTCCGCCGCGGGCTGCGCGCCGCGACTGGTCTATGCCGATGCGATCGGCGAGGTGACGGTCTGTCATCATGCGAACACCCTCGATAAGCCGGCGACTGGCCTCGAGTTGGGGACGCTCTGCCAGCATATTCACGCACTACCCCCTGTCGATCACTCGCTCGATTTAAAAGTCGAAATCGCTGGCTATCTCGAAACCATGGCGCCCGATCAACGTAATGCCTGGCAAAGGGTCATGCAGCAATGTGACGTGGATGCGAGCCTCCGTCTGCTTGATCAGGATGAGCACTATCTGTGTCATAACGACCTCACGGCGGGTAACCTGATGCGATCTCGGGATCGATTGATCGCAATTGATTGGGAGTATGCAGCCATGGGCAGCCGATATTTTGATCTCGCTATCGCAGGTCAGGGACTCTGCCCTGACGAGCGCCCGGAGCTGATACGTTCTGTGCTAGGAGACGAGCTGGATCTGGCGCTGATGTCCGCGGGTCAGCGCGCCGCGAGCCTGATCACGGCGTTATGGCAAAACCGCTACGAACCCGCGGCGGCACCCAACCCACACACCTGGCGCGGCGAGGCGCTCGCGAGGTGAACCAATGGCATGTGCTGGGTGTGGGTGCGATTGGCGGATTATTTGCCTGCCGACTGCAGCAGAGCGGCGCCAACGTCACGCTGCTTACTCGCCATGGCTTGGCCCCCACGCGCGAAATAATAGTGAGCGGAGGTTCCGAGAGGGTCTATCGCTTTTTCCAGCAGCCGCTGAACGCGGAAACACCCGAGGCCGTGACAGAGCCGATTGGTCATCTGCTGGTAACAACCAAAGCCTGGGCTGTCCAATCTGCCCTGAAATCTGTTTCGAACAGGCTCACCTCCGAGAGCACCGTGGTGGTGCTGTGTAATGGCATGGGGTTGGCCGAGCGCGCGGCGCCTCTCATCGGCGAGGCCACGCTGATACTGGCTTCCACCACCGCAGGCTGCCGGCGCTCGTCGGATAACAAACTCATCATCTCCGGTGAGGGCAGCACCCGAGTTGGCGCATACGTGCCCGATGACACACCGCCTGCATGGTTCACACAGTGGCAGGAGGCCGTGCCTGATTGTCGCTGGGAGTCTGATATTCGGGAGGTACTGCTCGCCAAAGTGGCGTTAAATGCAGTGATCAATCCCCTGACTGCAATTCACGGCGTTGAGAACGGGGCGTTGCTGCACCCGCCACTGAAAGACCAGACTGATCGCATCATAGATGAGGTTCAATCGCTGCTACGTGGGGGTGGTGCCGACCGCATTGCGGCCGCGTTACCCGACAGCGTGAGAACCGTCTGCACCCAAACGGCACAGAACCATTCGTCCATGCGGGTCGATATGGCGCGTGGCGAGCCCACCGAGATCGAGGCCATCGTCGGATGGTTGTTGAAAGAGTGGATCAAGAAACCGCCACCCACCCCACTGCTTGCGGAGGCTTATGAGGCGGTGCGAGCGAGAGAGGCGCAAGGTTTGAGCGAAGGCTGACCGCGGCAACCTGATTGCAGGCGTTGTCCGACCACTTTCTACTGACTCAGATGCTGATGGCTTTTAGGAGTGCTGAAGGCCTTTCCGATCGCCGAAGGCTCTCTCAATCGCTGAAGGCTCTTTCAATCGCTGAGGGCTCTTACCGTCGCTGAAGGCTCTTTCAATCGCTGAGGGCTCTTTCAATCGCTGAGGGCTCTTACCGTCGCTGAGGGCTCTTACCGTCGCTGAGGGCTCTTGCCGTCACTGAGAGCTCTACCCATCTCTGCGGTTCAGGTGGCGAAGGCCAAGGTGTGGTCGGCAAGTTACAGCAGCGCAAGCACAGAGATCACCACCAGCCAAGCGGCCGTGGCGCGGGTAATCGCTTTTTGTGTGGTCTCTATCGCAATCACCGCCGAGTCAGGAGACGCCGACGAATCGTCGTCAAGATGCCAGGCGCGTTCAATGCCTTGGGCGAGCAGCTCAGAATCGGAAATGCTTCGGTCAAATGCCTCAGAGGTGAGCACACGGCGCGTCCGTTCAAAATCGCCCAGCACCGAAAACGTCAACACCAGCAGTCTCGCCGGCAACCAGTCCAGAAATCTCAGCGCCGCGTCAAACTGTCCGTCGGAGCGACTATTGGCCAGCTCCACCAGCCGGTAGGCAGCCGCGGCAAAAGGTCCCAACAGCCAGAAGTAGAGCACTGGCGGAAACCATCGGGAGAAACCTCGATAGGCAAAATCACGCATCGCTCGCCGCCCGTCAGTTTCATCGCTGTCGGCTTGACTGGCACGCTTGGTGAGCAACATGTCAGCGCCTTCTGGGTCACCCACCCGCGCCCGCGCAAGAAAACGAGCCAAGTCGGTCGCGTAGTCTCCACGCCCCCAAGCGAAATAAAGCAGCACCAGGCCGACCAGCGCATCTGCGAAATCACCCAGGAACACTGCCAGTACCAACAGCGCTATACCCGCGCCGATCAGCGGCGCCACAACGCGCAGGAGTAAGGAAGGCCAGAGGTCAAGCTCGACTGCATCGACCCGTCGGCTGAGCGCATCAAACCAGTTGTCTCTATGCACCGGCCCGCCAGCGCCAAGCAAGGCAAATAAACCTGCGGCAACAATGAAGATCAGATACGACAAACGGTTGTGTCTCCTTAGCTCACCTGCGCTGCGCGCACTCTCGACCAATCAAAGGCTGGGCCGGGGTCGGTCTTGCGGCCCGGCGCAATATCGCTGTGGCCAACAATAGCATCGGCAAGAATCGACGGGTATTGCGTTTGCAAGACCGCAATCAGTTTCAGCAGCGTTTCGTATTGCAGATCGGCGTAGGGCTCATCGTCACACCCTTCCAGTTCGATCCCTAAACTGAAATCGTTGCATTGCTCCCTGCCCCGCCAGCAGGACACCCCCGCATGCCAGGCTCGCGCATCGGCAGACACGAATTGCACCAGCTCTCCGCCACGCCGAATCAAAAAGTGCGCAGAGACCTCAAGGTGAGCAATCTCCTCAAAGTAGGGGTGCCCGGCGGGATCAAGGCGATTGGTGAACAGCGCTTCAATCGCTGATCCCCCATATTGCCCCGGCGGCAGGGAGATGCCATGAATGACAATGAGCTCGGGCGCCGCGCCGACAGGGCGGGGGTTACAATTTGGCGACTCAACACGCTGCGCGCCAGAGAGCCAGCCATCTATAAAGTGCCAATAGTCAGTGGTCAGTGTCACGGGTTAATCTTATCGCACCTCGTGACCGCAGTGCCTCGCCTTTGCGCCGCGCGATTGACCCGACACCATTCGAGCAATGACACACTATGATTTCTGCGCAATACGTCTCTGATCAGACTGCCAGAGCACTGGAAGAGGATGTCGCCACCGGTGACATTACAGCTCGCCTGATCGAGGAGAGCGCACAGGCCAGTGCCCGGATTATCACCAGAGAAGACGGGGTGCTGTGCGGCATGGCCTTCGTCAACGAGACCTTTCGTCAGGTCGACTCCAGCTGCCAGCTGACGTGGCAGGCCTCTGATGGCGATGCGATCATGGCCGACTCTTTACTGTGCCGCATTGCCGGCCCCGCTCGCGCGCTGCTGACTGCGGAGCGCACTGCGCTGAATTTTCTGCAACTGTTATCGGGCACGGCCTCGACGGCAGCGCACTACGCAGCGCAGGTCGCGCATACCCGGGTCACCTTACTCGACACCCGTAAAACCATTCCCGGTTTGAGGCTAGCCCAAAAATATGCGGTGACCTGCGGTGGCTGTGATAACCACCGCATTGGCCTGTTTGACGCCTTTCTGATCAAGGAAAACCATATCGCGGCGGCGGGGGGCATCAGCGCGGCAGTGTTGGCGGCGCGCCAGATCGCACCCGACAAGCCGGTCGAAGTTGAGGTCGAAAATGCAGATGAACTGACTGAAGCCCTCGACGCCGGCGCCGACCGCATCATGCTCGACAATTTCAGCGTGGCGGATTTAAAAGCCGCGGTGGTGCATACCAACGGTCGCGCTCAGCTCGAGGCCTCCGGTAACGTCACAGACGAGACCCTGGTATCGATTGCAGAAACCGGGGTGGATTTGATCTCCATCGGCGCCCTGACCAAACACGTCACGGCACTGGATCTCTCCATGCGCATGGAGTAGCGATTACTCGTGTAGCGGTGTCGTGCTGGCCAGAACCCCGTTGCGATCGGCATAAATCCAATCTCCGGGGTTGATCTCAACGTCCCCGAGTCGCAACGGGATATCGCGCTCTCCCTGCCCCTGTTTATCGGTCTTCACCGGGCAGACCCCCAGAGCCTGTACACCGATATCGATATCATCAATCACTTCAACGTCTCGAATGGCGCCGATCACGATCACGCCGGCCCAACCGTTATCTGAGGCTGACTGCGCCAAACGATCGCCCAGCAGCGACCGATGCATCGCGCTCTGACCATCAACCAACAACACGCGCCCCGCTCCCGGCTCAGCGACCGCCTCAGCCACTCTGGAGTTATCGGCAAAACAGGCAATCGTTGATGCCGGGCCGGCAAAACGCTCGCGCTGCCCAAACAACCGGAACTGAAAGCCCAGATGCAACGCCGCTGGGTGCGCATCCGAAAGATCGGGTGTCGTGAACGCGACCAACGGATCAGAACCAGTCGAGCGCAAAATCCGACAAGCTCTCACCGGGCGCGTCGATGGCTCCGGCATGTGCTCTCGCACGCGGCAATAGTCGCTCCATGTAAAACAGCGCGGTGTTGACCTTTCGATCACAGAACACGGCTCGCTCTCCCTTGGCGGCGAGATCAGCCGCCACCAGTGCCCCTCGCGCCAACTGCCAACCACCGAAGAGATAGCCGGTCTGCATCATGTAGTCGAAGGA
>JADHQG010000056.1 GCA_016778045.1 Luminiphilus sp.
ACCTCACCTACCGAAGCGCCGATGGCGCTGGAGAAGCTTCAGGAATGGCACATCAACGCCTGGCACATTGGCGAGATTTCTGAAGGCACCCGCGGAGTTCAATTCTGCTAAGGGCCTCCAAGTGAACAAGCAGATCGCCGTATTACTCTCGGGTCGGGGCTCGAACTTTGAATCACTGCTGGCGAGCAGCCGCGCCGGCTCGCTGGGCGGCGATATTGGACTCGTCATTAGCAACCGGCCGGCGGCCGGCGGTCTGCAGATCGCTCAGGACGCCGGCATTGAAACCGCGCTCATCGATCACCAGCAGTACCCGAGCCGGGAAGCCTTTGATCGGGATTTAGCGGGCGCCATCGACAGCATTTCCCCGGACCTTGTGGTGCTCGCAGGCTTCCTGCGCATCCTAACCCCGGGGTTTGTAGCCCGCTTCAGCAAACGACTGATGAATATTCATCCCTCGTTACTGCCTTTGTACCCGGGCCTGCACACGCACCAACGCGCGCTGGACAACGGCGACAGCCACGCCGGGGCAACAGTGCATTACGTCACCGGGGAACTTGATGGGGGCCCGCCGGTCCTACAAGCTAAGGTCCCGGTTCATTCCGGGGATGACGCCGATGCGCTCGCAGCCCGCGTATTGGCGGTGGAACATCAGATGTATCCTGTGGCTGTCAGTTGGCACCTGACCAATCGGCTGACATGGCATGATGGGAACTTATTGAGAGACGGCGTGCCAGTGCCGCCAACGGGAGAATCATGGGAGGACGCATCATGAGGCTTTGGCCAATCACGGGTTTGATCATCGCAACAACATTGACCGCGGCGTCAGCAATGGCCGAAAGCGCACTGTCGCTCTACAAAGCCGAGTACAAGACCAAAGTAGCCGGACTGAACGTGACGCTCACGCGGACCCTCACGGAGAACAACGGGCGCTACCATCTCTCTCAAGGCGGCAGCAAAGCCTTCATGGTCAAACTGAGCGAAGAGTCCCACTTCGCTGTGGAAGGCGACCAAATCGTCGGGGAGCAATTCGTCTATCAGATGAGCGGGATCAGTAATCGCCGGCGCGAGGTGCTCTTTGATGAGGAGGCCGGGACGATCCGGAGCCTAAGGAAAGAAGAGTGGACCGAGCACCCCTGGTCACCTGATGTACTGGACCGACTCAGCCAACAAGAACAGATGCGACTGAGGCTTTTATCCGCAGAGACGCCACCCGCACGTATTTCTCTCTCCATCGTAGATGGGCCGAAAATCAAGTTAAAGCATTTTGATTTGGTCGAAACCGCGGTGCTCGAGACACCGGTCGGCGCGCTCAATACCGTTCACTACCGGCTGATTCACGACGACCCCTCCGAGCGCAGCTCGGATAGCTGGCTGGCGGTAGACCACGATTTTCTGATGGTCCGCACAGAACATGTCGAAAAAGGCTCTGAGACGGTGATTCAGTTGCAGAGTGCCGCCGTTGGAGGGCAGGCCGTCTCCGGGCGGGCGCCCTGATCTTGCAGATCTAAAACCAAGCTAAAGACCACGCGATCAGCGCTACTTTTTACTGCTTATTGCTGCTCACTGCTTACTGCGCGCGGGCTCTGGTCACTGCTCGCTGAGCCTACGCTCTGGGTAGGGTCACCCCACGTTGACCCTGATACTTGCCTCCCCGGTCGGCATAGCTGGTCTCACAGACCTCATCGGACTCAAAAAACAGCATTTGCGCAACACCCTCGTTGGCGTAGATCTTGGCCGGCAACGTAGTGGTATTGGAGAACTCCAATGTCACGTGTCCCTCCCATTCGGGCTCAAGCGGTGTGACGTTAACGATGATGCCGCAGCGGGCGTAGGTCGACTTTCCCAAACAAATGGTCAGCACGTTTCTGGGAATCCGGAAGTACTCCACCGTGCAGGCCAGCGCGAAAGAATTGGGCGGAATCACGCAGACGTCACCTTCGACGTGAACAAAGCTGTCTTCATCAAAGTGCTTGGGATCGACGGTTGCAGAGTGAATGTTGGTGAACACTTTGAACTCGCGCGAACAGCGCACGTCGTAGCCGTAGCTTGAGGTACCGTAGGAGATCAAGCGGCGCTCGCCGTCCATCCGAATCTGGTCCGGTGCGAAGGGTTCGATCATGCCCTTCTGCTCTGCCATCCTGCGAATCCAGCGGTCTGATTTGATACTCAAGGGTGTTCTCCTGCTACTGAATGTGTGGGGACTGAGCTGACTCAATCACCCATGCTGATGACTGGCGCTTGAGCCGGCTGATGTTGCCCGAGCGAAGCCATGATCGCTGTCGCAGCCAGCTGATACACGCCCGCAATCGCCCCGTCGGGTTCGACCACAACGATCGGCTGCCCTGCGTCGGCGCACTCTCTGATCGCTCTATCGAGCGGTATTTGTCCCAGCAATGGCACGCCATATTGTCCCGCGAGCGCTTCGCCGCCCTGCTCGCCAAACAGTGGCTCGACGTGGCCACAGGCTGTACACACGTAGGCCGCCATATTCTCGATTAATCCGAGCACGGGCACATCGACTTTCTGGAACATCTCGATCCCTTTGCGCGCATCGAGTAGCGCAATGTCTTGTGGGGTCGTCACGATCACGGCTCCAGACAACGTGGTGCGTTGGGCGAGTGTGAGCTGAATATCACCGGTACCCGGCGGCATATCGACAAGCAGAATATCCAAGTCGCCCCAGAGCGTTTTTTCCAGCAGCTGACTCATCGCCGAGCTGGCCATGGGTCCGCGCCACACCATGGGTGTTTTAGCGGAGCTTAGATAGCCCATCGACATGGTCTTGAGACCATGGGCTTCAACGGGCAACAAAAACTCGCCGTCTTGCTGGTCAGGCGTGGTGTTGTCGGGCACACCCAGCATGTGCTGCTGGCTAGGGCCGTAAATATCGGCGTCGAGCAAGCCTACAGACAGCCCCTGTCGCGCAAGCGCTGTGGCCAGATTCGTCGTGACGGTGGACTTGCCAACACCGCCCTTTCCAGAGGCAATAGCAACCACATGGCGGGGAGATGGCACCGCAGTTTTCCTTATGAGACGTAACCAGCACAGTATACCGCTTGGCCGCTCTGTTCCGATCACCCCAGACAGCGAAAACAACCAAAATCCGGTAGACTGCGCGCCGTCTCTCCCCGGATCACAGTGCGCATGCGTGCCGCCCCAAGAAAAATATTGGTGACCTCGGCATTACCCTATGCCAACGCGCCGCTCCATCTGGGGCACATGCTGGAACAGGTTCAGACGGATATCTGGGTAAGATTCCATCGCTCTCGAGGGCACACGTGCCGTTATGTATGCGCCGATGACGCCCACGGGACAGCCATTATGCTGTCTGCAGAGGCCGCTAATCGCACCCCCGAAGCGCACATCGCCGCCATCCAGGCCCGGCACGAGCAGGACTCGGCGGGCTTTCTGATTGATTTTGACCACTATCACTCGACGCACTCGCCTGAAAATCAGCGGTGGTCCGAGAACATTTTTGAGCGATTGAAGTCTGGCGGACATATTGCCGTGCGTGAAATCACACAGGCCTATGACCCAGAAAAAGGACTGTTCCTGGCGGACCGCTTTATCAAAGGTACCTGCCCCAAGTGCAAGGCACCGGACCAATACGGCGATAATTGTGAAGCCTGCGGCGCCACCTATTCGCCTTCAGATCTGATCGATCCGGTATCAGCGTTGTCGGGTAGCACACCTGTCGACAAAGCCTCTGATCACCTGTTTTTTCAACTTGGGCACTTCGAGCACTTGTTGACCGACTGGATTCAGAGCGGCCAGCTCCAGCCCCCGATCGCGAATAAACTTAAAGAGTGGCTTGAGGCTGGTCTTCAGGACTGGGATATCAGTCGCGACGCACCCTATTTTGGCTTCGAAATTCCCGGTTATCCCGGCAAGTATTTTTACGTCTGGCTGGACGCACCCATCGGCTATATCGCCAGCCACGAGGTGCTCTGTCAAAACAGCGGCGATCACTTTGAGGAATACTGGATGCCCGGCGGTGATACCGAGCTGTATCACTTTATTGGTAAAGACATCGTGAACTTTCACGGCTTGTTCTGGCCCGCCATGCTCGACAGCGCAGGCCTCCGGCAGCCAACGGCGGTCTACGCTCACGGCTTTCTCACCGTCAATGGCGTCAAAATGTCGAAAAGCCGCGGCACGTTTATCCTTGCCGATCGGTACCTCGAGCATCTCGATCCCGAATACCTGCGTTATTACTTTGCGGCCAAGCTCTCCAGTGGTGTTGACGATATTGACCTCAACCTCGACGACTTTGTTCAGCGCGTTAACGCAGACCTCGTCGGCAAAGTCGTCAACATCGCCAGTCGCTGCGCGGGTTTCCTACGCAAGAAATTCGACAACCAAATGAGTGCGGAATGTTCAGAACCTGCGCTGGTGCAATCCTTCATCGATGCGGGAGACAGCATCGCGGCGCTTTATGAAGCACGGGAATTCAACCGCGCCATGCGGGAGATCATCGCTCTTGCCGACCGCGCCAACCAATATATTGACGAAGAGAAGCCGTGGGTATTGGCCAAAGATGAAGCGCTGGCCGATCAGGTACAGGCCGTATGCTCGGTGGGCATCAACCTGTTCCGCGTATTGGCCACTTACCTCAAGCCGGTGCTGCCGGCGATGGCCGCAAAATCGGAAGCGTTTCTAAACTGCTCGCTCGACTGGACTGCACTCGATACGGCCTTAGTGAGCCATGAACTCGCCACCTTTGAGCCGCTGCTACAACGTGTGGATGCCGACGCCGTCAAGGCGATGGTTGAAGCGGGTAAAGACGACATCTGAAGCCCCACATACTTCCTGCCAGACACCTGATATATTCCCTACTATTGCGGTTTTGAGTCGATTTACGTTCGCCGCAGGGGGATGACATGCTGGGTGATATCGCGCTGCTCTTGGTGGGCGCGGTCTTGGTCAACAACTTCGTGTTGGTGCAGTTTTTGGGACTGTGCCCCTTCATGGGCGTGTCCAACAAACTCGAGACTGCCATGGGCATGTCAGTGGCCACCACCTTTGTGCTCACGCTGGCGTCTGTCTGTAGCTATCTGACCTACAACTATCTGTTGATCCCCCTGGATTTGGCGTACCTGAGGACCATCAGTTTCATTTTGGTCATCGCCGTAGTGGTGCAGTTCACCGAGATGGTGGTGCGGAAGACCAGCCCACTATTACATCGAGTACTGGGCGTATTTTTGCCACTGATTACAACCAACTGCGCCGTATTGGGTGTAGCGCTGCTGAACATTAATCAGGCTCACAACTTTATCGAATCTCTGTTCTACGGCCTCGGCGCAGCGCTCGGGTTTTCGCTGGTGCTGGTGCTATTTGCCGCCATGCGCGAGCGGCTTGCCGTCGCCGACATCCCCGAGCCTTTTCAAGGTGCGGCGATTGGCATGATCACCGCCGGCCTGGCGTCGTTGGCCTTCATGGGTTTTGCAGGTTTGATCTGATGATGGCGACGCTCATTGACCAACCGCTATTGGCAGCGCTGACAGCTCTGCTGGGTCTGGGCGCCCTGTTCGGTGCGTTGCTAGGATTCGCCGCCATCCGCTTTCGGGTTGAGGGAAACCCCATCAGTGAGCAAATCAACGCGCTGCTGCCTCAAACCCAGTGCGGTCAGTGTGGTTACCCAGGATGCCGACCTTATTCAGAAGCCATCGCCGAGGGCGACGCCATCAACAAATGTCCACCCGGCGGCGAGGAAACCATTCAAGCGCTGGCCGACTTACTGGATGTTGAACCACAGCCCCTCGATGCCGAGCACGGCGTGGAAAAAGAACCGGTCGTCGCGCTGATTAGAGAGGACGAATGCATCGGTTGCACAAAATGTATTCAAGCCTGCCCGGTAGATGCGATTCTGGGTGCCGCCAAGGTCATGCATACGGTCATCGCGGATGAATGCACTGGCTGTGACCTGTGCATTGAGCCCTGCCCGGTCGACTGTATTGATCTGGTGCCCCGCAAGTCGGGCATTGGGTTCTGGCATTGGCCCCTGCCGGCAGACCGCGCTCCGCGCTTCGACGTGATCGCCACCGACGCCGCGACACGAGACGCGGCATGAGGACCGTTCATGACATTCACGGGGGTATTCATCCCCCCGAGCGCAAAGCATTATCGCGGCCGGGTGAGCTCACAGACGCTCCCATCCCCCCGCAGCTGGTGATGCCTCTGCGCCAGCATCTGGGTGTGCCGGCGCAACCTACTGTCGAGGTTGGCGATACCGTACTGGGCGACCAACAGATTGCAGCGGCTCAGGGTGTGATGAGTGTTCCGGTACATGCGCCTACCTCGGGTACGGTCGTTGCTATTGAGTCGCGCCCCATTGCACATGCCTCAGGGTTAGAAGACCAGTGCATTGTGATCGAGACCGATGGCCACCATCGCTGCCTTGACGCCGTCGGCACCGACGACTGGCGAGCACTGGATGCCATCACGTTGGTCGAACGGATTCGAGAAGCCGGTATTGCCGGCATGGGCGGTGCGGGCTTTCCCACTGCGGTGAAATTGAGCCCGGGCCCGGAACGCCCGATCGAGACGCTGCTCATTAATGGCACAGAGTGCGAACCCTATATCACCGCCGACGACACACTCATGCAGTGCCATGCCGACGAGTTGATTGAAGGTGCACAGATCCTTGCCCATGTCGTCTCAGCAGACGCCATATTGATTGGTATCGAGGACAACAAACCCGGCGCAATCGCCGCGGTCGAGGCAGCCATTGCGCGTGCCGATGCGGACATTGAGCTCGCAACCTTCCCCACTAAGTACCCCTCGGGGGGGGAGAAACAAATCATCGAAATCCTGACAGGCCAGCAGGTGCCGTCGGGCGGTATCCCTGCGGATATCGGTCTGGTCTGCGTCAACCCGGGGACCGCGGTCGCTGCCAAGCGCGCCATCATCGATGGCAAACCTTTAACCCATCGCATTGTGACGCTGACCGGCGAGGCGCTGAAAAACCCGCAGAACGTGAGCGCCTGTCTTGGCACCCCGATTACAGCTCTCATGGCACACGCGGGGCTGAACGCTATCGCTCCGCAGCGGGTTATCCATGGTGGTCCCATGATGGGTTTCGCTGTCTCCAACTTGCAGGCACCGATCACTAAAATCACTAATTGCCTGCTTGCACCGACAGCTACAGAACTGCCCGTTCCTGAACCCGCCAAACCCTGTATTCGCTGCGGCCACTGTGCCGAGGCCTGCCCGGCTTCGCTATTGCCTCAGCAGTTGTATTGGTATGCCAGAGCCAAGGACCAAGAGCAGCTTGCCGAACATCGATTGTTCGACTGTATCGAATGCGGGGCCTGCGCTTATGTCTGCCCCAGCCAGATACCACTTGTTCAGTACTACCGCGCGGCCAAGGGCCAAATTCGCGACAGCGAACAGGAAAAAAGGCGATCGGATAATTCCCGTGGGCGTTTCGAAGCGCGTCAGGCGAGACTGGAGACGGAGGCTGCGGCAAGAGAGGCTAAGCGTGCGGCGCGTAAAGCCGCCGCGCAGAGCAAAGCCGACGCCGAGGGCGCGGATCCCATTCAGGCGGCAATAGAACGCGCCAAAGCCCGGAAAGCAGACCAAGACAAAGAGCCGGAGCAGACCTCATGAGCCTGCTCAAAGTGACCTCGCCCCACGCATCGGGGCAGAGCCGCGTGTCGGCGGTGATGCGCGACGTTTTAGTCGCAACCGTACCGGGCGTATTGGTGCTAACGGGTTACTTCGGGCCTGGCACATTGATCAATATCATCCTGGGCGGGTTAGTCGCCATTGCAGCTGAATACGCGGTGGTGGCGATGCGAGGCAGGGACCCGCGGGTTGCAGTGAGTGATTTGAGTGTCTTGGTCACATCGACCCTGCTGTGTATTGCACTGCCGCCTTATGCGCCGTGGTGGCTCATTGCGATCGGCGTGCTGACCTCGGTGCTACTGGGCAAGCAAGTATTCGGTGGGTTGGGCTACAACCCTTTCAACCCCGCCATGGTCGGCTATGTGGTACTGCTCATTTCGTTCCCCGTTCAAATGAGCGCTTGGGCGCCCCCACGGGGCTTAGCGGAGGTACCGGGGCTAGGCGACACCCTGCGCCACGTCTTTGCGCCAACGACCATCGACGCCGTGACCGCAGCAACGCCATTGGATCTGCTGAGACAGAACACCGGGCTTCTATTCGATGATCTACTGCGCACAAGCGCCGAGCTCACCAGCTGGGGCGGTATCGGCTGGTTCGAAGCGAATCTGGCTTTTCTCGTCGGTGGCATCTGGCTGTTATACCGACGGGTTTTTACCTGGCACGCGCCGATTGCAATGCTGGTCGCGCTGGCTGTCTGCGCGCTGATGGGCTATGACGGCGGCAGTTCGGAAAGTGGCGGCAGCGCCCTGTTCCACCTATTTAGCGGCGCAACGATGTTTGCCGCTTTTTTCATTATCACCGACCCGGTGAGTTCAGCGGTCTCAAACCGGGGCAGGCTGATCTTTGGCGCCTTGATCGGAGCATTGATTTACCTGATTCGGACACTCGGCAATTACCCCGACGCCGTTGCCTTTGCCGTGCTCATTTTGAATTTCTGTGCGCCTTTTATAGATCATTACACGCAGCCCAAGGTGTATGGCACTGGGAAAGCGGGGAGTAAAGAGACGTGAATTGGCTCCGTTCAATTGGTCTGAGCGGCACCGTATTGGCCCTCTTCGCCGCGATCACGTCAGTGGCCATCGGGTGGACCTTTCTGGGCACCAAGGACCAGATCGAACTCGAAGTCCGACGGGCGGAGGCGAGGCAGTTACTGGAAATCTTCCCGGTCGGCACCCATGACAACGAGATCGTCGACGATACCTTTGACGTTCAGGCTGAGACCCCTTTGCTGGGCCTGCGCGAGGTTCGCCAAGGCTATCGGGTGCGTCAGGGGGATCGCGTTGTCGGCGTCATCCTGCCGGCCACAGCGCGCGACGGGTATAGCGGTGACATCCGCGCTCTGGTCGGTATCCGCAAGGACGGCTCGATCGCGGGCGTCCGCGTGGTTTCACACCGCGAGACTCCGGGGCTGGGTGACAAGGTGGATCTCCGAAAATCCAATTGGATACTGGGATTTAATCATCGGAGCTTGGAGAACCCTGCGATGGATCGCTGGAACGTTGCCAAAGACGGGGGCGTATTCGATCAATTTACGGGAGCCACCGTGACGCCTCGGGCGGTCATTCTGGCTACGCGTCGGGCGCTTGAGTACGCTACCCTGCATTCAGCAACATTATTTGAGCAAGAAGCAGACTCCGCATGAGCAGCACATCCTACCGACAACTCACGCTGAATGGCCTCTGGAAAAATAATCCAGCGCTGGTACAGCTGTTAGGGTTGTGCCCGCTTTTGGCGGTAACCGCCTCCACTGTGAATGCATTGGGCCTGGCGGCGGCAACGCTATTTGTCTTGGTCGTGTCGAATACATCGGTGTCGCTGATTCGCTTGGTGGTCTCCGACACGATTCGACTGCCTGTCTTTGTGATGATTATCGCAGCCGCCGTGACGGTGACCGAACTGCTGATGCAAGCCTACAGCTATGAGCTCTACCAGATACTTGGCATCTTCCTACCGCTCATCACCACCAACTGCATTATTCTCGGCCGGGCCGATGCGTTTGCGCGAAAAAATGCGCTACCGGCCGCGCTCTATGACGGTTTCATCATGGGAATCGGTTTTGGTGCCGTATTGGTGCTACTGGGCGCAATAAGGGAACTGCTGGGGACGGGAGCGTTGTTTGCTGATATGCAGTTGCTGTTCGGAGCGGGTGCGGAGGCGTGGCGCTGGCAGGTATTTAGCGTGGACTACCCTTTCCTCGTCGCCATTTTGCCGCCAGGGGCTTTTCTGGTCACCGGCTGTCTGATCGCGCTCAAGAACCAGATTGACACCAGCCTCGAGCAACGCGCCAAGGCCAAGGCAGACGCCCCTGTCGCGGGCAGCAAACGGGTGCGCGTTACAGGTACGGTCTCTTAACGCGCGCCAGCTGGCCCGTTTGGCAGAAGCGACAGCGACCTGATGGCCCTCGTTACGCCTCCGCCAGCGCATCGCCGGGCACCAGCGTCGCTAATATCTCCTCCACCGCAGCAGCGTCTAAACCGTCATCCTCCTCGTCACAGGCATAAGTGCAGTACAGAAGTGCGTTGCGGTGGGCCACATACCACTCGGTGATCACCGTTGCATCTTCTCTCAATTGACCCGCCACGCCAGTAAAGTGCCCGAAGGTCACTGGCTCCCAGTCAGTCACCTCGGGAGATTCATCACGGGCGATGTCGCCAGAAGTAACGCTTGATGGGTTCTCAAAAATCAATGTACTGATTGCCAGTTCGCCAATGCCATCTTGATCCGTAATCACCACAACGTCGTCCTCCCGATCCGCTGACCATTCGGGCGGCAGCATCAGGCACCAGTAATCGGTCTCAACAACATTCATGGCAACAGCCTTCTCTTTGCGGCGCGCTCTGTGAAGCGTTCTGGATCTTGACACTCTGGATGATGCTTGTTTTTCCATGGCGCAATTGAGCATGGTGGAGATTCATGACGCGCTTATCAACGGCGGAACCAGTAATGGCGCCAAGCAACTTCGTGACCGGATCGTTTAAGCACGACAACAATCGTACGGCACTCAAACTTCCGTACTCGCAGCGAATCACGCCTGTTAGGGCGTCCAAGTCATTAGGATCGCATCCTCGCGCCCTCCCTGAGTGACATAATAATGCGGGCGGCGGCCTGTTTCGCAAAATCCGAGTGCACTATACAGCCCTAGCGCCGCCTCATTCGAGGCGCGGACTTCGAGATCTACACGCGTCACGGGCGCCAAGGCTTGCAGCGACGCCTCGAGCAACTGTCTGCCATACCCTCGGCGCCTGCAGGACGCCAGCACACACAGATCCAGTATCTCGGCGGCATCTTCAACGCGCTGGAACCAAACCGCACCCACGACCACATCCTCGCGCCACAAACTCCAGGCGTGGCAAGTTGGCTGGGTAAGGAAATTCGTTAAAAACGACAACCCGGGACCAGTCGACTCCGTGTACAGCGACTTGAGCGCCGAGGCATCGCATGCATCGTTGAGGGGACGCAGTATGAGTGCCGTTTCGTTCACCGACGCAAGGGTTTGAGCGCTTCCCACGCTCTGGGCTTTTGTGTCGCATCCCTCAACAGGTCGAGGCTGGAGGGAATCTGTGTTACAGGCATTCCTGAATCAGGGAGTACCGCACAAGAACCCAAATGGATGGTGTGGGCGATCGCATGGTCAACAGTGAGCCGGTGCAGGTAACCCGATAGCATCTCTCTGAGGTCGTGCTGTGTGCCCGCCGGTGACACCCGACCAGCAGGCGGCCAGTCAAACTGCTGATGGATACAGTGCACCTCGGCACCACGAATCGCTCGCGCCATCGCCGCGATCAACTTCAGCTGCTCTTGCCGCAACAACTGGTCTTCAAGCTGCTCAATCCACAGCAGGTCATCACTCACGACCATGAGTAGCGAAAGCGGCATCGTCGCTTCAGGGGTTCCATTCGTTATGGGCTCCAGTGCGTCGCCCAAAACCACTGGGTCAGATATCGGTGCCTGATCAGTCGCCATTGTGCTCGACCCATCTCCGCGCAATAGCTCACGCAGCGCCGCGCCTTCCATTTCGCCCGTTGGCACAGTGTCGTTTACTTCGATCTGCAGAGTGGCGGATGGAGCCACGAGCCTTGTTGCGGGTCTGGCCGCGACCCCATCAACGCGACTCACCAAAGGCTGGATACCCAGCTGCGTCAGCAACGTGCGGCGGGCGCGTTCCCGCTCCCAAACGTCCTGCGGCGCTTCTTTAGGTGGATGATCGGTATGCTTCATGGTGCCAGTATCTCACGCTCTCCCAGCCATCGAACGCATCAGACTCGAGACCGTACATTTCAGACGACGCTCACTGCTGTAACGAGCCGACGGGCTATCCAAACCACTTCCAGCCCCAACGGTTAAAAAAGCGTGTCGCTCCGCCAACAAACCACTGCACGTGGCGCCATCCTTTTTTAGCCGCCTCTCCGCCATGGTGGACCACCTTCAGCTCGCCGTGCTCCATTACGGAGCCATGCTGTGCCATTTTTAACGACAGATCATAGTCCTCGAAGTACAGAAAGAAGCCTTCATCGAACCCGCCCACCTGATCAAAAACGTCGCGCCGAACCCACATGCAGCACCCAGATGCCAAGGTGATGGGCCGCAGTGGGCCGGCACCCTGTTGATCACGCATCTCGTAACGCGACAGCGCGCTTCGGCACAAAGCTCTCATCCAGTCAGGGGCGAATGCTCGCAAACCCAGCACCCACACTGAGGGATAAGCCTTGGACAAGAATTCCGGTTTGCCAGTTGCGCTGAACCCAGTCGGTGCGAGCAGTGCGAGGTCGCCATGGCCACGGAACATCTCTAGAGCTTTACCCACGGCTTCAGAGCTGATTTCAACATCGGGGTTGAGGATCAAATGGAAGCGGCTATTGATCTCTGCCATGGCTCGATTGTGACCAGCGCCATAGCCGCCATTGGTTTCTGTCGTCACAAAGCGCATACAAAGCTCTTCACGCTGATCATATTTGGCCAGTAATGCCCGGCACTTGGCAGCGTAATCGGGATTCTCGCTGTGGTCGACGCAGACGAACCCAACAGCGCTGAGTTGCGCTTTTACAAGCGAGGCAATCAGTGAATCAATCATCGCCTGCAGGTGCTCCAGCGGGCTGTGAAAAAGCACCACGCTAACGGCTAACTCGGTGTTCAATTTGGGGGTGGAAGAGGCATGCATGGGCGGCAGAATAACAGCGTGGCCGGGTCGTGAATATGCGGGCATTTCAGGCTCAGACCAACCAGAGTGGCAGAAAGTCACAGGCATTATTTAAGCGCCATGATATCTTCTCCAGGTCGGGTCGCTATGACAGCGATCACCGGGTTGTTGGGGTCGATACCGCA
>JADHQG010000057.1 GCA_016778045.1 Luminiphilus sp.
CGTGCTGCGAGCCTGGTCGTTGTGAATCAGGTCGTTTGCGTCTGGGTGGCGTGCTACTGGCGGCCGGGCAAGGCAAGCGGCTGGGGGGTCGGCCCAAGGCGCTGATTGCCGTAGAGGGCGAACCGCTCATCGAGCGCAACGTGAAGCTTCTGCACAGCGTGGGTCTTGACGAACTGGTGGTGGTCACGGGTCACTTTCAGTCGCAGCTTGCGCCTGTCTTGACGCAACTGCTCGCTAATGTAGCGAGAATGTCGGTCGTCGAGGTCACTCAGCCCAGTGACGATCACAAGCAGGCTGACTCCCTGCGTTTGGCCACACAGGCGTTATCCGCAGAGCTCGATGCCGTCATGGTGCTACCGGTCGATATGCCGGCGTTAACCCGGGCGGATCTGGTGGCGCTGATTGGCGCCTATAAGCACGCGCCCTCAGAAGTTGAGTTTGTTGGCCCCAATGTGGACGGTCGGCCGGGCAATCCAGTGTTGTTCAGTCGTCGCATTGCCTCGCAAATCGCCGAGGGCGTGGGTGAGTTTGGCAGTGGTGCCTGGCGCCACCAGCAACCCGATTGGCTGCTGGAGTGGACGACTGACAATCTGCATTACGTGACCGATATCGATACGCCTGAGGATCTGCGCCGCTGGGCCCAGTGATGGCCAAACGGCCGCCGCTTGCCGTGATAGGGCGTGCTGCTTCTAAAGCGCCTGCAGCGCCGCGCGCGCGGCCAGAATGATCAGGCAAAGACTTGAGAGGCCAAAGAGCGCGAACCTGACAGGAATCGTATTGACGTTGGCTTGCCAGCAACTGTGCACCACGCGGAGCCCTGTATAGGCCCAAGCCAGATTCACGCTGAGCGAGGAGTTATCTCCCAAAAGCGCGAGGATGATCACCACGGGATAGAACACAGTCGGTTGTTCCATTAAATGCGTGTAGTTGTGGGAGACCCAGTTGGCTTTAGCAGGCATCTGCTCCTCGCCGTCAACACCCCGCATTCCGACGGGCATCTCTCCTAATTTCACGCCGGCTGCGCTGAATGCCGGGATACGGCGCGCCAGCAGCCAAATCAATACGATCATGGTCCAGCCGGCCAGGACGGCGGCGGGTGCGAGGATGGCAGTTTCAGTTTGCATGTTGATGTCCCAGAGCTGTGTGGCTCGCAGCTTGGGGCGCTGGAGAGCCTTATTGTTGTCGTTGGCACGGCGGTCAGAGCCGAGCGTAACAGTGTCCGAGTGTGCTACGTAATGCACCCCACATGCTAGACTTCCGCCTCGATTTTTCGGAGCTGCCCCCATGATCATTCAGCCCAAAGTTCGCGGCTTTTTGTGCACCACTACCCATCCAACGGGGTGCCTGGAAAATGTGCGGAGGCAAATGTCCCACGTGCAGGCCGGGGGGCCGATCGAGGAGGGGCCAAAGCGGGTATTGGTACTGGGCGCCTCGACTGGCTATGGGCTCGCCTCGCGCATTACCGCCGCCTTTGGCTCGGGTGCCTCGACCATCGGCGTGTTCTTTGAAAAGCCGGGTAGCGAACGAAAGCCCGGCACGGCGGGTTGGTATAACTCAGCGGCTTTTCATCAGCTGGCTGACGAAGCCGGTTTGTATGCAAAAAGCCTGAACGGTGATGCCTTCTCGGATGAAATGAAGACCCGGGTGATTGACTTGATCAAGGCGGACCTGGGGCAGGTGGATCTGGTCGTCTACAGCTTGGCGGCACCGCGCCGCACGCATCCCAAAACGGGCGAAGTGTTTAGCTCAACACTGAAGCCAATCGGTCAGGCCACCACCCAGAGAGGGGTGAACACCGACAAAGAAGCGATTCAGGATTTTCATCTGGAGCCCGCGACGCAGGAAGAAATCGACCATACGGTTGCCGTGATGGGCGGTGAAGATTGGGAAATGTGGATCAATGCCCTGGCGGAGGCCGATGTGCTCGCGGAAGGTGCCAAAACCACGGCCTACACCTACATCGGCGAAAAAATCACGTGGGATATCTACTGGCACGGCACGATTGGCGCGGCCAAGCAGGACCTGGATCGCCGCGTGGTGGGGATCCGCGACAAGCTGGCCATACGCGGCGGTGATGCCCGCGTGTCGGTGCTGAAAGCGGTGGTGACGCAGGCCTCTGCGGCGATACCAGCGATGCCGATTTACCTCGCGATCTTGTTCAAGGTGATGAAGGCGCATGGGGTTCATGAGGGCTGTATTGAGCAGATCGACCGACTGTTCCGCGAGCGCCTTTACGGAGATGGCGAAGTGGATGAAGCGGGCCGACTGCGCGTGGACCAATTAGAGCTGGACCCCGCCATACAGTCTGAGGTGGCGGCCATCTGGGACCAGATCAATACCGATAATTTGAAGACCCTCGCGGACTTTGATGGCTATCGACAGGAGTTCCTGAAGCTGTTTGGCTTCGGGGTTGAGGGCGTTGACTACGAGGCCGATGTCGACCCGGAAGTGGCTATCGCCCAGCTGGTTGACTGACGTGCAGCCCCATGGCGAAGTCAGAACGCTGACGTCTCGGGTACGCCGGGTGGTGGCGCCGAATCCGGGGCCGATGACTGGCCCTGGCACCAACACCTACATTGTGGGTGACACAGACTTGGTGGTGGTCGACCCGGGTCCTGCCGAGCCCTCGCATATTGATGCGATTCTGGCTTGCGTGGGTGATCGGCTGCGCTTCATTGCCTGCACCCACACGCATCCTGACCACTCACCGGCTGCAGCGGTGCTAGCTGAGGCCACGGGTGCTGGGCTGGTCGGCAGGGTCACGGCCGATGATCGTCATCAGGATCTGACCTTTCAGCCAGCCACTCAGATTGAGGACGATGACACCATTTCGGGCTCGGATTGGACGCTGCGGGCGATCCGAACCCCGGGCCACGTCGATAACCACGTGTGTTTTCTTCTGGAGGAGGAGGGCATGGTGTTCGCCGGCGATCACATTATGAACGGCTCGACGGTGGTGATTGTGCCCCCCGGCGGCAACATGTCGGATTACATCGCGTCATTACGGCGGCTACTGGACTACGACGTGAAAGTGGTCGCGCCCGGTCATGGCGAGCTGATCCCCGATTGCCGGGGTGAGGTGGAGAAATTGGTCCGTCATCGCCTGATGCGCGAGGCGAAGGTGGCGGCCGCGCTCGATCATGATCCCCGATCGTTAGATGGCCTGGTGGTGTCGGTTTATGACGACGTCGATCCGATAATGCATGAATGGGCAAAGCTTTCGCTGCTTGCTCACCTCATTAAACTCGAGGCCGACGGGCGCACGGTGCGCTCGGTACTCGACGGGGTCGAGCACTGGCAGACCGTCGCTTGACGATCAGCCATCTGGGTTGCTGACCCCCACCGCAACTCGGTACATTCCCCGCTCAACTGCGAAGGAGACAACGCCGCCATGAACGGTTTAATGATGGATGTTCCGCTCACAATTACCTCGATTGTGCGTCACGCTGAGCGCGTACATGGTCACAAGGAGATCGTCTCGATTACCCGGGACAACCCCCGCCACCGGTATACCTATCGGGACTGTTTTGCTCGCGCACGTCAGCTTGCCAATGCCATGCAAGCTTGGGGGCTCAAGCAGGGTGATCGTGTCGCCACGTTGGCCTGGAATGATTACCGGCATATGGAAACCTATTACGGGTCAGCTTGCTCAGGTTTTGTCTGCCACACCATCAACCCGCGGCTTTTTCCCGAGCAGATTGTGTACATCATCAACCATGCCGAGGACCGCTACGTATTCCTCGATCCCGATTTCTGGCCCCTGATCGAGGGGATCGCAAGCGAGTGCAGTGGCGTCGAAGGCTGGATAATCATGACGACCCGCGAGCACATGCCCGATACCGAGCGCGGCGATGTGCTGTGCTACGAGGAACTCATGGCCGCTCAAAGCGATGCCTTTCAGTGGCCCGAGCTTGATGAGCAGGCCGCCTGCTCGCTATGTTACACGTCGGGCACCACGGGTAATCCGAAAGGCGTACTCTACAGCCACCGCTCCACCGTGCTGCATACCTATGCGACGTTGATTCCCGACGCCATGAATATCTCCAGTGGCGACGTGATGTTGCCGATTGTGCCGATGTTCCATGTGAATGCCTGGGGTAATCCTTATGCCTGCCCAGTAGCGGGTGCCAAGATGGTGATGCCCGGCAACAAGATGGGAGATGGCCCCACCCTTGCGGCGCTTATTAACGAGGAAGGCGTGACGATGTCAGCGGGCGTCCCCACTGTGTGGCTGAACCTGCTGACGCACCTTCGCGAGTCCGGTGAGCGAGTCGACAGCTTGACGCGCGTGGTGGTGGGCGGCTCCGCCTGCCCCCTATCGGTGATGGAAGAGTTTGATACCTATGGCGTCGATACCCGCCACGCTTGGGGCATGACCGAAATGAGCCCCCTTGGCACGACCAACCACGCCGGCGGGCACCGTGAGCTCTATAGCCCCGAGCAGTTCGCCGAGATGCGCACCAACGTCGGCACCCCAATCTGGGGCGTCGAGATCAAGATTACCGACGACGATAACAACGAACTGCCATGGGACGGAGAGGCCTTCGGCGCACTCAAGGTGCGCGGCCCCTGGATCTGTTCCAGTTACTTTAAAGTTGATGAGTCGGACGCCCACGCCGAGGAGGGTTGGTTTGAAACCGGCGATGTCGCGACCGTTAGCCCCGAGGGCTTTGTTTCGATTACTGATCGCACCAAAGACGTCATCAAGTCGGGCGGGGAATGGATTTCCTCGATTGAAGTCGAGAACGTGGCAACGGGTCATCCCAAGGTCGCGGAGGCCGCCGTGATTGGCCGCATTCATGAAAAGTGGGGAGAGCGGCCACTATTGATAGTCGTGAAGGCGCCGGGGGAGGATCCCTCGCCCGATGAGCTCAAGACCTATCTCGATGGCAAGATCGCCAAGTGGTGGATACCCGATGATGTGCAGTACATCGATGAGATGCCGCATACGGCGACGGGCAAAATCCAGAAAACCGCACTGCGCGAACTGTTTGCGGATTACCAGTTTCCGGGGTAAGCCACCGCGCGGGACACGCGCTACCATCCCTGTCATGAATCCAGTTAGCCGGTGTGGGTGCCAATGAATCTCACGCGCATTGTTCGCTACGCGTCCGAAGCGCTGCGCCTGATGCGACAGGGGCGTTTCCGGGTGCTCCGTGAAAAGCGCGCGCGGTTGTCGCTGGCAGCTGGCCCTTTGATATCAGCGGAGGCGCTGGCCTCGCGTGTCGCTGAGATCGGCTCTGTCGTCTGCATTATCGACGGGGCACAGGGCGGTGGCGCGGCTGTCGCAGCGCAGCGATCAGTTAGCGAGTGGCGCGCTCGAGGGCTGGGCACGCTGCAGTTGGGGTGCGACCCCCTGGGAAACCTGTCTGCTACTGTCTCTGGGCCATCCGAAGCGCAGGTTCTGACGGGGCGCTTGGCGGACTGGCCCGCACTGCCCCATGGTGTCACGAGCATTGAGGTGCACAGCCTCGCCGGTTTTACCGAGCCCGGGCAGGTAGCGCGCTGGCTTACGGCCGCCACTCAGGGTGACGTCGCAGTATCGATTCACTGGCACGATCACTACTTTATCTGCCCCACCCGCCATCTACTGACCGCTGGCGACACCTATTGCGGCTTGCCAGATGTCAGCGTTTGCGCCCAATGCCTGCCGGACAACCCGCATTGTCTCGACGCACCGGTTCGCAAAGTGGATGTGGTGCTTTGGCGGGAACAGTGGGGCGCGGTGATGGCAAACGCCTCAGAGATACGCGTGTTCTCCACCTCGAGTGGTGAGCTGATTCAGCAGGTGTGGCCGGAACTCGCCAATGCCGTGCGCTGTCAGCCTCATGACGTGTCTCACATCAATTTGACACCGCTGACGCCCGCACCTGTTACCCGGCTGAGCATTGGGGTAATCGGTCGAATCGGCAGGCACAAAGGGGCTGCCGAGGTCGCGGCGCTGGCGCGACACATCGAGCGCGAGCAGGGGCCCACAAAGATCACGGTGTTTGGAACCCTTGAGGAACGGACCTCGCCTGCTGTGGTCACAGAGACAGGACCCTTTGCCGAGGGAGAGCTGGCAGCGCTGTGTGCAGCACACGGGATTAACGTATTTTGGATGCCGTCGGTCTGGCCAGAGACCTTCAGCTTTGTACTGCATGAAATGAGGGCAATGGGACTGCCGGTCCTCGCGTATGATGTGGGCGCGCAGGCCGATACGCTCAGGCGTGAGGGAGGAGGGCGCGTTCTACCTCTCGGCGCCAGTGCAGAGGATGTTCTCTCAGCCCTGCATGATCTCAAGGAGCACGCAGCATGACCTCAAGCACACCGCGCGCCAGCACCAGCCTTGCCGCGACTTCGCATGCCGGCGCTCGGGCTGCCAGCCGTTTGATGGAACGCGCCGTGCTGCGCTATAAAACGATGCCATCTCAGGCGCTATGCAGAGCGGCTGGAGATACCGAGTTTGCAACAGGTAATGCTACCGCCCGTTGTTTGTCCGTCGGATCATCGCGGCGACTCGCCTGACGGTTCTCTGGCATGTCTCGCATTCATGTATTCACCAGCGCCGCGGGTAATTATTTACCCAAGGTCCGCGTGCTCTTTGACAGCATCGCCGAGCATCAGCCGGATTGGCAGCGGCATCTGCTGTTGGTCGAGGACTGGACCGATGCGGAGTGCGCAGCGCTAGCGCTGGACGCCGAAATTTGCCAGCCGCGCGAACTGGCGATACCAGACTGGCGCCCCTGGGCGTTCTGCCATTCCATGGTGGAACTGTGCACCGCGGTCAAGCCATTTATGTTGAGGCAGCTGCTGGCGCTGGATGACTGTGATGCAGTGGTCTATCTCGACCCGGATATTTGCTTATTCTCGGCGCTGCTTGATGTCATAGCAGCCCTTGATGAGCACGCTATCTTGCTGACGCCCCATCAGGCACAGCCCGAAACGTCATTGGCCGGTGTGATGGCCAATGAGCTCACCAGTTTGCGCTACGGTACCTATAATCTGGGCTTTATCGCAGTCGCATCCAACCGCACCGGGCGCGCCTTTGCGGATTGGTGGTGCCATCGCGCCTACCGATTTAATCGCGATGACGTGCCCAACGGCCTATTTACGGATCAGCGCTGGATGGATCTGGTGCCGGGGCTGTTCGAGGGGGTGCATGTGCTGCGTCAGGCACATCTGAATGTGGCTTCGTGGAATGCCCATCAGCGTGACCTCAAGCGAGGTGAGGGCGATCAGGTGCTCGCCATGGGGCAACCGCTGGGTTTCTACCATTTTACCGGTCTGGACTCGGGGAACCATGATGCGGCGCTGCAGTATGCTGGGCAGTCTGAGGGTATTGAGGCTGATTTGGTTCAAAATTACCGGGAAGCGCTAGCCGAGCGGGCGCGTCAATATTCTTGCGCCACGTGGTCTTTCGCGGCTTTTTCTGATGGATCGGCGGTAGACAACGCATGGCGCCGGGCTTACCGCGACGATGCGACGCTGCAGGCACGGTTTCCCGACCCTTGGCAGGCGCCAGGGGTGGCTGAGGCGCTGAATGAGGCCGCCGAGCGGCCAGCCCAAGGGTTTGTGAGTCCGGGGTTTTCGGCCGGTTTGGGCGATGAGCTGGATACCCGGCGCTTAGCGACCCAATTTGTGGGTGCGATGAAACGCCCCGCTCAGTGGGGCACGATCGCCAAGGCGGTCAGCAGAATTATCGGCCGAGAAGGCTGGCGCGGACTCCGGAGACGGATGTCCCGATCCAGTGAGGAGCAGATGTGACACAGGCAATGCAGGTAACCCAAGCCGCGCGCACGGCGCTCGGTGAGGAGCTGATTCAGCGTGGGCTACTGAACGTCCGTGACCTTGACCGCGCCTTAGCGGCCCAGCGGGAGATGGGCGGGCGCATTGGCGAGGTGCTAGTGCGTTTGGGTTTGGTGGCCGAAACAGACCTGTTCAAGGTGCTGGCTGAGCACCTCGATGTGACGTGGGTGCAAAAAGACGATTTCCCCGACGAGCCGCTGGACATTGAGCCGCTACCGTTGGCCTTTTTATTGAATAACGCGGTGGCGCCGGTGCGGGTAACGGATGGTGCGATCACCTTTGCATCGGTTGAGCCGCAGTCTGATTACATTCGCAAAGCGCTGACGTTGGGTTGTGGCAAGCCCGTGGAGATGGCGCTGGCACTGGCGCAGGACGTTGAAAACGCCCTCAAGGTGTACTTTCCTGAGGAGGAAGTTGACACCGAGATCGGTGATTCGCCCTATGTGAACGACGCCGAATTTGTTGAGCACCTAAAGGATCTGGCCAGCGAAACGCCCGTGATTCAGCTGGTGAATCAGCTGATTCAACGCTCCATGGATTTGGGCGCCTCAGATATTCACGTGGAATCGATAGACGGGGGGCTGCGTCTTCGCTACCGGATTGACGGCGTGCTGCAGGACGCGCCCGCGCAGGTGGACGAGCGACTGGCGGCGGCGGTGATCTCGCGCGTCAAGCTGCTCGCCAACCTGAATATCGCCGAGCGACGCTTGCCGCAGGACGGCCGCATCATGATGCGGGTCAAAGGCCACGAGCTGGACTTGCGGGTCTCGTCATTACCCACCGTGCACGGCGAGTGCGTGGTGATGCGAGTGCTCGATCGCCAAAGCGTGCGGCTCGATATAGAGGACATGGGCTTCAGTCCGAACGTGCTCAAACACTACCTAAGCTTGTTGAGCCGGCCCCACGGCGTCTTGCTACTGACTGGACCGACGGGTTCCGGCAAGACCACGACGCTATACGCGTCGCTGTCTAACCTTGATTCCGACACCCTGAAAATTATTACCGTTGAGGATCCGGTGGAATATCAGCTGGAAGGCATCAACCAGATACCGGTGCAGGCCCAAATTGACCTGACCTTCGCCCGAGCGCTGCGCTCTATTCTTCGCCAAGACCCCGACATCATCATGATCGGTGAGATGCGCGATACCGAGACTGCTCAGATCTCGGTGCAGGCCTCGCTAACAGGGCACTTGGTACTGTCGACCCTGCACACCAACACTGCTGCCGGCGCGATTACTCGATTAGAAGACATGGGTGTTGAGCGCTTCCTGATTACGGCCGCGGTGAATGGCGTGTTGGCCCAGCGTTTGGTTCGCGTGCTGTGTAAACACTGCAAGCGGCCGAGTGAGCTGGGGCCAAAGCAATTGAAGCAGCTCGGCCTGACCGCTGAGGAAGCCGCCGACGCGACGATTTTCGAGCCGGTGGGTTGCGATCACTGCAAGCAGACCGGCTTTGCGGGGCGAACTGCCATCCATGAACTGTTCGTGCTCGACCCCGCCATTCAGAGAGCGATACTGGACGGTGCCGACGCTAATCAGTTGCGAGACCAGGCGCGCGACTTGGGCATGGAAACCTTGTTCGAGGACGGCATGCGCAAAGTACGTTCTGGTATGACTTCCATCGATGAGGTGCTGCGGGTCACGCAGGATCAGATCGACCTGGAACTCGATTAGGGCTCATAGAATGGCGGTCTTTGAATATCGCGCCTCCGATCGAGGGGGCAGTCTCCACCAAGGCATGGAGACCGCCGCGGATCTGCAGGCGGCGGCCCGCGCCCTGCGGTCCAGAGGGCTGACACCCATCGTGCTGACACCCAGTGCAGGGGCCGCGCGGAGCGCCGTTGCACCCGGCGATGACGCCAAGGCCGCGCCGAAGAAACCGCTGTTCTCGTCGCGCGGTGACAAAGTGACGGCCGCGCAGGTGCTGCGGCTAACCTCTGAGTTGGGGGTGTTGCTCCATGCTGGCCTACCTCTGGACCGTGCGTTGAAGGTGCAGATCGATACCGCCGAGCCCAATGCTTTTAAGGCGATGGCGGAGGATATTTTGCAAACCATCAAGTCGGGGCGCTCTTTTACGATGGCCTTGGAGCAGCACGCCGAGGTGTTCAGTGGCTTCTATGTCAGCATGGTGCGCTCGGGCGAGGCCAGCGGCAATCTGGCCGGGGTGCTCACGGAACTCTCTGTGTATCTGGAGCGGAGCAAGGCGGTGCGGTCGACGGTTGTCTCGGCACTTGTTTATCCAGCCATCCTTGCCGTGGTGGCGACCCTGTCAGTAGCGGTCATGCTCGGCTTTGTGGTGCCCGAGTTTGAGTCGTTGTTTGAAGAAATGGGTGAAGGCCTGCCGCTGTTGACCAGCGTGATTATCAGCCTTGGTGATTTGGTCTCCGCTTGGTGGTGGCTGCTGCTGGGTGTGGGGGCTTTGATCACCGTGCTAACGCGCCGCTGGCTGGCGACGCCTGAGGGTAAGCAACGCATGGACACACGCATGCTGACGCTGCCGATCGCGGGCTCTCTGGTAAAAAAGTTTGAGATCTCGCGGTTTGCGCGAACGCTGGGGACGCTGTTGTCTAACGGCGTTGCGATTCTGAAAGCCGTGGACATCGCGCGCGGCACGGTCAGCAATGTCGTCATTAAAGAGCATCTGGAGGGTCTTGAGCCCGCGGTGAAACGCGGTGAGCGGCTGTCGAAAGCCATGCAGCCGGAGGTGTTTTCACCGATGGCAGTGCAGATGGTCTTAGTGGGCGAGGAGTCAGGCCGCCTGGATGCCATGCTGCTCGAGCTTGCACAGGTGTATGAGGCGGAGGTCGAGGCCGATGTAAAGCGCGCGCTGACGCTGCTTGAGCCTGCGTTGATTTTGGGTATGGGTGGGCTCATCGCGGTCATTATCATGGGTATTCTGATGGGCATTTTGTCCGTCAACAGCATGGCGTTCTGATCGGCTAATGCTGATTGAGCGACAGCAGTAAACAGGGAGATGACGGAGTGAAAAATAGAGTAGAGCGCAAAAAGCGAGCGCTGGGTTTCACATTAGTAGAGCTGCTGGTGGTGCTTGCCATTCTCGGCATGTTGGCCGCATTGGTGGGTCCTCAGGTGCTCAATCAGCTGGGTGGCGCAAAATCGAAGTCGGCCGCGATCCAAATCAGCGATCTCGAGCAGGCGCTAGAGATCTACAAGCTGGACGTAGGGCGTTTTCCTACTACGAGTCAAGGTTTGGAGGCTTTGGTTAGGCAACCTTCGGGTGTCAAAGGCTGGAACGGCCCTTACTTAAAAAAGGGCGAGTTACCTCAAGATCCATGGGGTAACGCCTTTGACTATCGATACCCGGGGCAGAACGGCTACCCAGAGATCATATCGCTCGGTGCTGACGGCAGGCCCGGTGGCTCTGGCGAAAATGCGGACATGACGAGCTAACGAAGCTGACTGATGAAGCGCTCTCTCCCATCGGGTTTTACGTTGATCGAGCTAACGGTAGTGCTGGTGATTGCCGGGCTATTATTCGCCATCTCCGTGCCCAATTTCTCTAAGCTCTCTGATACTCGCGACTATCGAGAAGCAGTGCGGGAGGTGGTCAGTGCGGCCAACAGTGCCAGACTGAGAGCAATTCAGGCCAACCAGTCGGTCGATCTGATCTTTGAACCCGATCAGAAACGGCTGGCGGTGGTTATTGCTGGCGAGAGGCCCGAAGAAAGCAGTTTTGTCCGATTGCCGGAATCCCTTGAGATATCCGTGACGAGCGCCTCAGCTCTCTCACCTGCCAGTGGTGTTTCAGTCATTCGGTTTTATCCCGCGGGCGGGGCGAGTGGTGGAGATATCGAACTCGTCCGAGAAACCGGCGTCGGAACCTTGATACAGATCGGCTGGTTGCTGGCCGATGTGCGCCAGAGCCGAATCTGATGACTCTTTTTGTCTCGCCATCACAAGGAACGCTCACCAGAGCGAGCGGCTTCTCTTTGATAGAGATGCTCGTGGCAATGGCGATTATGGGCGTTGCGCTCTCTGCATTGTATCAATCAGCAATCGGCTCAACCCGCAACGCGCGTGTATCCGCAGAGTACTCGCAAGCTGTCGCGCTGGCTGAGTCAACAATGGACGATTTTTCAGCTCAACTGGTAGTTGGTAAGGCAGATCGTGGCCAGTTCGGTAATTTTGAGTGGTCCGCCCGAGCAGATTCACTGGTAGCAGCGGGCTTACAAGGTTCTGAGCAAAGTGACACGAGCGAGGAAACCCTGGCGCTGGTTACCGTTTGGGTAAGCTGGGCGGGGCACAGTAGTCCTCGAGAAATCAGCCTGCAAAGCGTGGGCAGGATTTCGGAGAATGTCGGTGACATCTAGTCAGCGTGGCATGACGTTAGTCGAGGTCGCTATCGCGGCCACTGTGCTGGCGATGGTGTTTCTGGGGCTGGCCTCGGCAATGAGGACCTTTTCGGCATCCTACACGTCGCTTCATGCGGCAAATCAGCAGACAGCGGTGCTCCGTGAAGTGAACAACTTTTTGCGCCACAGCCTTCGAGAAGCGGTTTTCGCTAATCCAGGGTCCTTCCGCTACAGCGGCTCCGAGATTATTTGGATGTCGCCGCTGGATCGTATTGGTTCTGCAGGCGGAGTGATGTGGCTCAAATTGGCGCGGCGCGGCGACGCGGTGACGCTTGATTTCGCCAAGCCGAGACAACCCGGCGATTCCTCCTCCGAAGAGAGTGACGAGCCTAGCTGGGGGCAGCTGATAAAGCCTCAGACGCTACTCGAGGATGTCAGGAGCATGTCGATCTCTGCAAGATTACATGCAGAGGAGGACTGGAGCGGGTCGGGCGACGACCTCGCCAACTTGCCTCACTCGGTCATGTTGGAGTTTGAGCTGTCAGAGGAAGAGTGGCCGCCGCTTATCGTTGCGTTAGATAACTATCAGGAAGAGAGTCGGTGATGGCTGGTCGGCGGCAAAGAGGTGTCGCTCTCGCTGTTGTGGTCTGGATGTTGGCC
>JADHQG010000005.1 GCA_016778045.1 Luminiphilus sp.
GTGGGTTGCGAAAACCTGCCCGTGACCTCGGTACTGCACTACACCGACGCGCTCCCCCCGCATGAACTGCCGATCGTTGTTACCGGCTTGGCCGAGGAAGAACTCGGACAGCGCGGTACCGAGGGTGCTCTGCGGCGCGCGCACCAAACGCTGGACCCCAAGAAGCCTAGCGTCGTGGTCACCGGCTCTATTGCCGAGATGATCGGTGGTGGCGTTACGCCCGCAGACACCAATATCCAGCGCTTCCTGCCGCGCACCATCGACGAAGATCAGTGGCAAAGCGCAGATCGTGCGCTGGTCTGGCTGTGGGATCAATTTGGCAAGGCTAAAGCGAAGAAGCGCAAAGCCAAAAAAGCCGATGACGGTATTAAGCGCGTCAACATCATTGGCCCAGCCTATGGGTACTTCAACACGCCCTCAGACCTCGCGGAGATTCAGCGGTTGGTAGAGGGCATTGGCGCCGAGATCAATCTGATCTTCCCGTTGGGTTGCCCGTTGGACGACGTAGTGTCCCTCGCCGATGCCGACGCGAATGTGTGCCTCTACCGCGAGTACGGGCGCAAACTCTGCGAAGCATTGGAAACACCCTACTTTCAGGCGCCGATCGGGCTGGACAGCACCACCAAGTTTCTCCGCGCTCTGGGCGAAGAGCTGGATCTCGACCCAGAGCCCTTTATTGAGCAGGAAAAGCACACCACGTTGAAACCCGTCTGGGATCTGTGGCGCTCAGTGACGCAGGATTTCTTTGGCACGGCCAGTTTTGGTGTCGTGGCAACAGAGACCTACACCCGGGGACTGCGACATTTCCTGGAAGGCGAATTGGGTCTTCCCTGCGCCTTCCATTTTTCGCGTGAAGCCGGGGTGAAGCCCGACAACCAGAAAGTCCGAGATGCAATCCATCAGTCGGGCGCGCTACTGGTGTTTGGTGGCTACAACGAACGCATGTATGTCAACGAGGCGGGTAACAAGAGCGTTTACATTCCCGCTTCGCTGCCCGGCACGATTATCCGTCGCCATACGGGCACGCCGTTTATGGGTTATGCGGGCACCTGTTATTTGGTGCAGGAAGTTTGCAACGCCCTCTTCGACGCCCTCTTTAATGTGCTGCCGCTAGGCACCGATCTCGACAAGGTCGAGGCCACGCCCGCGCGCGCAGCAGAGACGTTGGCGTGGGCGGATACCGCGCAGAACGGTCTCGATCGCATTGTTGCGGCGCAACCCATTTTGGTCCGCATTTCAGCGGCTAAGCGGCTGCGCGATGCCGCAGAGCAAGTGGCCAGGGCGGCAGGCGTCGCCACAGTAGAAATTGAGCATGTCCAACACGCAAGCGAAAGCTTGCAATTTGGAGATGCAGCATGAATAAGAGCACGACTTCGACGGTGACAGAAACACCCTTTGGGGGGGGAGGACTCATGGCAACACACAACAAAACAAGCGATGGGCCACACAGTATCTGGGAGCAAATGCAATTCCGGGTGCTGTTTGTGATGGTTTTCACGTGGTTCCTGTTCGCGGCGGTACTGAAGTCACTCACTTTGCAACGGGGCAGTAGCACGGAGAGCTGCTGGCAGGAGGCGCGGCGCGCGGCATATAGCCTCACGCCCTATGCCTTTATGAGGATTTAATCCACGCGACCCGAGCTGGACGCACGGGTCGCGGGGAAGTTGTTTGAAAACTGGCGCTTGCGCCATAAAGGGAGAGTCATGTCATGTCGATGCTGACGTTTGAAAAAAAGTATCGCGTCCGGGGAGGGACTCTGCTCGGAGGTGATCTATTCGATTTCTGGATAGGTCCCTTCTGGGTCGGCTTCTTTGGCGTAACTACGCTGTTTTTTGCCAGTCTGGGTACCGGGCTGCTGGTCTACGGAGCGGCAATGGGTCCGACGTGGAACATCTGGCAAATCAACATTGCGCCACCGGATTTGTCCTATGGACTGGGCCTTGCGCCACTGATGGAGGGTGGCCTCTGGCAGATCATTACCATCTGCGCCACGCTCGCCTTCGCCTCCTGGGCGATGCGGCAGGTTGAGCTGTCCCGCAAACTGGGTATGGGATTGCACATTCCCTTTGCCTTCAGTTTTGCGGTGCTGGCCTATGTGACGTTGGTCATTGTCAGGCCCGTCCTGCTGGGTGCATGGGGCCATGGCTTCCCTTACGGGATTCTCAGCCATCTCGACTGGGTGTCCAACGTGGGTTATCAGTTCCTGCACTTCCACTACAACCCGGCGCACATGATTGCGGTGACGTTCTTCTTCACCACCGCGATGGCGCTGTCCATGCATGGCTCACTGATTCTGATGGCAACTGATCCCCGCGAGGGCGAGACCGTCAAGACCGGTGAACATGAAAACACGTTCTTCCGCGACGACATCGGCTACTCCATCGGCGCCCTAGGCATCCATCGCCTCGGCGTGTTCGTTGCCATCTCGGCAGCTTTCTGGAGTGCAGTGTGCATCGTCATCAGCGGACCGTTCTGGACCCGTGGCTGGCCTGAATGGTGGAACTGGTGGCTTGAACTGCCGGTTTGGTACTAAGGAGGGAACTGCGTCATGAGAGAGTATCAAAACATATTCACGCAGGTGCAGGTCTCTGCCCCTGACTACCCCGGAGTCCCCATTGGCGATGCTGAGCGCAATCGCACCAAGGGGATCGTTCACAATCATTTGCTGGGCAAGCTCGGCGATGCACAACTCGGTCCGATTTATTTGGGCACACTCGGTGTTTTCTCCCTAATCACTGGGCTGCTGGCCTTTCTGATCATCGGCATGAACATGCTTGCCTCAGTGAACTGGGATCCGGTTCAGTTTGTTCGCCAACTGTTCTGGCTGTCGCTGGACCCTCCCGGTCCAGAGTATGGCTTGTCGATTCCACCGCTGAATGATGGTGGCTGGTGGCTAATTGTTGGCGCCCTGCTCACCACATCGATCATGTTGTGGTGGGCGCGCACCTTCCAGATCTCGCGCAATCTCGGTATGAGTAATTACCTTGCGTGGGCCTTTGGTGCCGCTATCTCGCTCTATCTGGTACTGGGCTTCATTCGGCCGATCTTGATGGGCTCTTGGAACGAGGCGGTGCCCTTCGGCATCTTCCCGCACTTGGATTGGACCGCGGCCTTCTCGTTGCGTTATGGCAACCTGTTCTACAACCCGTTCCACATGCTGTCGATTGCCTTCCTGTATGGATCGGCAGTGCTGTTTGCCATGCACGGCGCCACTATTTTGGCGACCAGTCGCTACGGCGCTGACCGGGAGATCGACCAGATCACCGATCGCGGCACGGCTGCTGAGCGTGGTGCACTGTTCTGGAGATGGTGCATGGGCTTCAACGCTTCGATGGAATCTATTCACCGCTGGGCGTGGTGGTTCGCCGTGTTGACGGTACTCACCGGCGCGATCGGCATCTTGCTGACAGGAACCGTTGTAGAGAACTGGTACCTCTGGGGCATGAAGCACGGCATCGTGCCTCCCTACCCCCCTCTGGAGGCAACCCCAGTCCTTGATCCAATGATGGAGGGTTCGCAATGAAAATCTTCAATATGAAACTGTTCGCAGGCGCCTCGCTACTGAGCGCTGCTTTGCTCAGCGGTTGCGACATTCCTCCACAGGAAACTGTCCAGCGGGGCTACCGCGGCACCGGTATGGAAGCGGTGTATAGCCCCGAGGTACTGCAAGAATTGGTTGCGGCCAATCAGGTGCCGGCGGCCATTCCCGCAGTAAGCTCAGAGGGCCCCAAAGCCGGTGACGTGTATCAAAACGTTCAGGCGCTGGGACACCTTTCCGTCGGTGAATTTACCCGACTGATGGCTGCGATCACTGAATGGGTATCACCCGAGCAGGGTTGTAATTACTGCCACGTCGCAGGCGAGGGCTTCGAGAAGGACACGCTGTACACCAAAAAGGTGTCGCGCGTCATGATTCTGATGACCCAGAACGCCAACGAAAACTGGGGTGCTCACGTGGGTGGAGCCGGCGTGACCTGCTACACCTGTCACCGCGGCAACAACGTACCCGAGTACGTGTGGAATATTGGCGTACCGCCTCGCCATGCGTCGGGCATGGTTCACCAGATGCAGAACGTCGCGCATCAGGAGTCCAACGCCTACGCGTCACTCCCGTTTGACCCATTCACGCGTTATCTGCTCGAAGACAACGCAGCACGGGTCGCCGGTGACACCGCGCTACCAACGGGACACGAGTCATCGATCGAGAGCACTGAGTACGTGTACAGCTTGATGATGCACTACTCAGACGCGTTAGGCGTGAACTGTACACACTGTCACAACAGTCGCGCGTTTGCTGCCTGGGACCAGAGCAACTCCGAGCGGGTAAAAGCATGGCACGGACAGCAAATGGTCAAGGAGATGAACAATGAGTACATCAACCCGACCAATCAGTGGTTGCCGGCTTATCGTCAAGGCGCACTGGGTGACGCACAGAAAGTGAACTGTGCCACCTGCCACCAGGGCGCTTATCAGCCCCTGCTGGGAGCAAACATGTTGGCTGACTACCCCAATCTGAGCAGATTGGCGCCGCCTGCTGCCGCACCCGCCCCAGCGGACGAAGCACCGGCAGAAGATATGGAAATGGAGAGCGCGAGTCTGGATCAGGGCGCCTCTTCAGGAGAAGCGCATTAATAAATTATTGGGGCGGCCCGTCCGCCCCACTCTGCCCGCTTTACGGCAGAACAGTTCTGAGCCAGCTCTTTAGAGCCGGCGAAGAAGGATGAATACGACACTCGCGAGTGAAGTTTTGATCCAAAAGGCGTCGCCTGAAAACACCTCGGTGTGATCAAGCGGCATATGTAGAAAACAAACGTACATGGGAGGTATTAACCATGAGTAGTTTGTCTGATAGCGAAGCTAAAGAGTTCCATTCAGCTTATGTAACTGGACTCCTCGGCTTTGTGGGCATCGCGATCGTTGCGCATTACTTGCTCTACGTGTGGAAGCCCTGGTTCTAAGAATCAAGGAACCGCTTTGTTCACAGCGTGTGGCTTAACCGCCACGTCGCGATAACGTAACGGAGACAACTTATGCACAGATTCTGGATGTTGTTTGATCCACGCCAAGTCCTAACGGGTCTCACAGTGGCATTGTTCACTTTGGCACTGACTATCCATTTTATTCTGTTGAGTACTGACAGATATAACTGGTTAGGTGACCCCAACGGCGGCGGCCTTGCCGTTAGCACGCATCAAGAGGCTCTGCCTCCTGCTCGCAGCTAACACGTTTAACAGGCCCCTTCCGGGGGCCTGAAGTTTTACGACCCGCGGTGAAACCTTCAGGTGGAACCGGTGGTGACAGAAGTGGAGAAGTTTGCGATCACCCTGCCCCCAGAGCTGTCGATCGCCCTGAAGACGGAACCACATTTCTGACACCACTTCCCTCTCGGGAGCGGGTCATTTTATTTTTTGGGGACAAGTGATGGAATCACGACAGCAACCGCCGAGCGACAATCAATCCGGACCTATCGTTTCATTTGATAACGAGGCGCTCATTATTGTTGACGCTCAGGATCGCATTTTGGGCCACGGCAAAAAAGCGGACCTGCACCGAGGTTCAGGAACGCTACATCGCGCCTTCTCCATCTTTTTATTCAACGCTGACGGGGAAATGCTTCTAACGCGCCGTAGCGATAATAAGCCACTCTGGCCAGGATTTTGGTCAAACACCTGTTGCAGCCATCCGCGTCAGGGTGAGTCCTACGGGGTCTCAACCCAACGACGTCTGAGAGAAGAACTCGGCATCGAGACACCCCTGCTGTTCACGCATCGCTTCCGATATCAGGCTCAATTCGATGAGAGCGGCGCAGAACACGAGCTGTGTTCTGTATATGTCGGTCGCATTGATTCCGCTCCCTCCCCTAATCCGATGGAAATAAGTGACTGGCAGTGGATCAGCCCCGAGGCGCTCGACCATAAAATTGAAGCCGAGCCCAATACCTTGACGCCATGGTTCAAATTGGAGTGGCAGGTATTGCGCTCAGGAAAGCATGCTGAGGTACTTCGGAGGCTCGGATTGGATTGGCACTCTGGCACCACCCAAGCGAGCTGATTGTCAGTAGGCCCGAAAAGCTGGGGAGGAATCCATCCAAACGTGGGGCAACATCGACCGACCAAGCTCTGTCAGTCGAAAATCAGTGGCAGCCTCTTCTACATAACCTTGGCTAACTAGAGGATCAACCCAGCGCTTTTTCTGCAGGGCTGTGAGGCTTGAAATACTAATGTCCTTCCTGCACATGAGGCCTCGCATTACCTTGCGTTGCAACACTTCTGCATCGCCTGATATCACAGCAGAAGCCGCAGAGAGCGACCCAGACTCAACAGTTTCATGCCATGTGCCAAGCCGCGTTTGATTCTGCACCACCAAGCCGGGCAGTTCACCTAACGCGCCCAGACCTAGACCAAGCACATTCAGCCCTTCATCCGCACCATAACCCAGCACGTTGAGCGCCAAAGTTCCCTGTCGCTGAGCAACCGCTAACTCATGATCGGGTTTCGAGAAGACATTAAGCCCAACCCATTCATACCCCGCACTAGTCAAACCCTGTTGCAGCGAATTAAACATGAACAACCGGTCCGCCAGGGAGGGAAGGTGCTGGGAATCGACGGCGATCTGATGTGGGAACAATGACTCTCGCCGTTTGAACGGCAGACACGTCAGCGAGTCTGGATTTAAGGAGCAAATGGCCTCGACACTCTGCTCACACGATTCAGCGGTCTGGCCTGGCAAGCCCAAGAGATAATCCATGCTGATCGACTCAAAGTTGACGCCGTGAGCAATCGAGATCACATCCTCGAGCAATTCGAGAGACTGAATGCGCCCGATTTCTCGCTGAACATTAGCGTCCACATCACGCACTTCAAGTTTAATCTGCCCGATACCCAAACCTTTAAGAAAGTTCAGTTGCGCCCGCGAAGTCCTTCTGGGATTGAGCTCCATGGAAAATTCCGTTCCCGAACTCACGTCAAAAAGACGAGCGATATGCGAGAACAAAGTCGCCAGGGCAAGCTCAGAGAGGTGATTTGGAGACCCCCCTCCAAAATGCACGCGAGACACTGATCGTCGATGCTCCAGTTTACGCGCCACCATCTCGAGCTCCCGCTGAAGGGTCGCGATATAGCGCTCTTGTTGGTCAGGTTGGTGCTCCACAACCGCAACGCGATCACAGGTTAAGCATCGCGATGGGCAGAAAGGCAGGTGCACGTTAAGTGCAATAGGAGTGTCGTCTCCCGCAGCCAAGCGAGTAAAATGCGGTTGCAGCGTCGCCTCGGTAATCGGCGTAGCGTGCTCCCCCAAAGAATGGGTGTCCTCTGGCCTGATCGGCGGTGACGCCAATTCCGGAGGAGACCTCCCCCCTACTGTCGAACTCATCTTTGCCCCCTACTGCCCTGCTGGCTGGGTCACCACGTGGCGAAACCGAGGACTGCAAACGGTAGCGTCAAGCAAGCTCCAGTCAGTCTGTTTTTTTTGTCAGACCGCTCTAGCCCCACATTATTCCTGTGGTGCTCCGGCGTCAAGGAAAACATAGACAATTGCGGGACATACTCACCTGAGCTTGCGGGTATTGACCTCAGCCCAGCGCCACAGGGCCGTTTCGCCCATAGGAACCATCAGAAAGCAGTGCTCCAGCACAGCGAGTAGTGCCAACCAGGCGATCAAAAACAGCGACAGTGCGGTAGCGGGATCAACTGCAATCTGCCCATAAAAGAACAGCAAATAAGTACAATATGTTGCTAACGTCGTCGAAAACAACATAAACCAGCTATTTTTACCTGAACGCAGATAGCTGGTGATATAGTGCATGTTGTCGGGCAACCACTCACTATTGAAGTGCTTCACGCCAAAAAAGAGGTTGAGCTTGGTGCTCCATCGCATCAGCCACAATACCGCCAGCGTGTTCTGAATCGTCGGATTAGGGAGTCCTGCACCCAAAATACACACAATTCCAACCACTGCCACCACTAAAAATTCGTGGTAAATGGTAGTGCCCAGAGCGTTATAAAAACGCACGGGCAAGCTCATGGACTCATTCGCAGGACGCTTAACGGGTCCGGTGATGTAACCCATCAGATAGCTGAGTTCGAGCCACGCCCAGATCACGAGGCCCATCGCAAAGCCGGTCACTGTCGCCATAGTTGTATGGCTCGCGGCATTGCCCTGTACTCCCCAGATCGCAGCCGTCGCGAAAATTGTAGACAGCAAAAAGATGGGCTGCTGGAGCGCCCGCGGCTGGTGCACACTCATTAGTGCTAGGCCGGTCATCAACCACCACAGCAGTACAGCGACCCCCAGGGCTAACCAGATCACTGGGTCTTCCCGGTCGCCGCAATGTCGTTTGACACAGCTCGCGCAAGAATGTGGGCAAACAGTCCTCTGTTGTCTACGCCGAAGGCCTCAAGCGCCATCCAGTATCCTGTATCAGGATCTGAAATCACCAGACTTCCATTGTCCAGTAACGAGAGGCTGAACGTCCCACCTGAGTGGAGATCCCTGACACTCCGTTCGCGGACAAGGCTTCTTAGAATACCGCGAAGAAAACTACCTTCTCCGGATTCAAAGACTGCCAAGGTCATTTGGGTTTTGGCATTTAAAACGTCGATGCGACCACGAGGGCCATCGACAAACAGTAAATCTGCAGAGGAGACTGGGAGGGCGGTCTGCTGAGGGGGTGGTGCATAGCGAACATCCTCTCTGGATACTCCCCACACCCACAACAACGCCATGGCGAGAACAACCCAGACCATTGGGTATCCGAGTGTTCTCCCCAAATATGTTTGCCCCCCAGCCATTTCTTCAACCCACCGGTAGCGGGTTACCTCCTGTATGGACCCTCACGGGCACCGCAGTCTGCTCACCTGAAGTCACCTTATAGTGCTGACTCGCAACCGAAGCAAAAGCGTCTGCCGCGCGTTGTAGGTCAGGCAGCCCTCTAAGCAGGGGCCTGACTGGACGCGAGTACCAAGCAGAGACATTGGGCCACAACAGCACCCAATAAAGCTTCCTGTCCGCAACCGGCTTCAGAAGAATATCGCCCGTGCCATCCCGGTAGACACGCATGTCTGCCGCAATGATTTGCTCGATCGGAATATTGGCCATCATCGGCAGTGCCACCCCCGAACGAATCACCAGACGCTCACTGGTCAGGGTATAAAGAATCGACCTTGCGTAAGCCCTAGCCAACCAGGCCAGCAGTACCAAAACAAAGACTGCCAACCCGGCCTGCCAGACAAAGGTACCCATCACCTGTGCCGCAGACACGCCTTCCATCAAACGGTAAACAGTGTGTCCTGCAATCAGCAAGCCGAAGTACAGCGCAAGGTGAGGGATGTAAAACACCCGTTTTGCCATCGCTGCAACAGTAGGCCGACCCTGCCAAACCATGGTCTCCCCGTCGGGCAGGCGTTCGGGCAAGCCTTCTACAGGCTCGTCTTCATATTCAGTCATACCCATATCAGTGGTTCCGAACGCATTGGCATGGCGTAGAGGTGACCTCCGCCATAGAACGCTGTAATACGATCCTCTTCCTGTAAGGTGACTTCATCGGGGTTTGAAAGTCCCGGCACCTGTGCAAACTGATCGGACCGAATGGATTTGACGTTGATGGACCCGTCAGAGGAGACCATTGCCAGGGTCATGGGTAGCAGAATACGTCGCCCGCCCGCATCAAGCTCTGCGTAACGGAAATGTGGCTCGGCACGATCCACCCATAAATCAACCACCGTCGCGGCCTGCTTCCCATCGCAGCCAAAGACAGCCTGCCCGCGAGGATCAGGGTCGCCGCTATTGACGCTATGGTCGCTGTCTACCCGCAGAGGCACAATGCGCGGGCGGCCATCGACGGTGAGATCTGGCTTGTCTGGACGAATCGCCCAAGCTGCCGCGCCCACTCCGTCGACCATTGGATCGCCATTCGGATGCATTGGCGCACCGCTGGCGTCATAAATCGGCGTGGCATTGACTTCGTATTGTGCAGGTTCAGGGCCCGGTTTCACTCGCTCACCCTGGCCATGCGCCAATCGATAGGTTTTGGGCGGTGGCATACCACCGACACCTGTGCGCAGTTCACCAGAAGACATCTGCAGAGGCCAACCCTCACGCTTGCCTTCCCGGTGGAGATAGCCCACTAAAATAAAGAACAGAATCCAGAACGCATAGAGCGCGAGCTGCGCCACGTCCACGTATTCAGTAATTGCACCAGTACCCATAATCAGGTCCTCCCAATGTGGTCATTAACTCGGAAAATCCGCTAACCCGAGACGTTTGCCGTCTTGGCCCGTTTCGCCGGGTCGCCTAACCAGCCGACCCATTGCAGCGAGCGCTACAAACAACAGCGCAATCTCGATGTGATAAACCGCTCCATAACCTGAAGCGGGTGATTGCATTGCGACACCTAACAGTCCCGCATCCGCCCAACCCGCCACAACGTCACGGATTGCACCCCCAGAAAACATGGCCACTCCGGCGGCAGCGGCCTGCACCGCGCCCCAAGCGCCCAAAGTCAGGCCTGCCATCTTGTCGCCGCCAAATACCATAGCGGCAGTCAGCATGCCGACTGCAAACAAACCATTACCCAAACCGATCAAGGCCGCGCCAATCTGAAACAACCCGGGCGCCTGAAACGGGCCACTGAGAATCACTGCTGCGAACGCGAAGATACCAATCAGGATACCCATTGATGCGGTCCTGATGGGGTCTGAGCCCTTGCCGAGTCGTCGCGACGTCAAAATGAGGGCCAGCACCATACCGCCCGCAAACATAGCGGTGAGCAAGGTGGTATCGCTGACCGACAGACTCAGTACCTCTGCGCCATAGGGCTCGAGCAGAATGTCCTGCATCGTAAAACCCATCGTTCCCAGCGCCAGTACCCACAGCAGGCGACGCGCTTGGGGTAGCGCGATGAAATCGCTCCAGGCGTGACCAAATGAGGGGCGAGCCAAGGCGTGGTCGGTGAGTTCGGGGCGCCGCTGTTCCTGTTTCAGCATTGCGACGACGTTGAGCACCAATGTGATCACTGCGGCACTCTGGATGACTTGAATAAGTCGCACGTAACCGAAATCTCGCAGCAGCGCGGCAAAGATGAGCGCACTGCCGATCATGCCGATCAACAACATCAGGTAGAGCAGTGCCACAACCCGGGGTCGGGTTTCTTCGGTGGCAAGGTCGGTGGCAAGCGCAAGCCCCGCGGTCTGCGCGACATGCATGCCCAAACCGGTTAGCAAAAAAGCGCCCATCGCCGCGAGCGGCCCCAGGAAGCCCGGACCTGAGTGCGCCTCGGTCATGAGGATCAACGCAAAGGGCATGAACGCAAGGCCGCCGAATTGCATCATGGTGCCGGACCAGAGATAGGGGATTCGACGCCAACCTAAATAAGAGCGGTGATGATCTGAGCGATAGCCAATCAAGGCTCGGGTCGGCGCCATCAGAAGCGGTATGGCCAGCATCAGCGATACCCAAGACGCTGGCTGACCCAGCTCAACAACCATGACACGGTTCAGCGTGCCGGTCAGTAATACGATGGCCATGCCGGTAGAGAGCTGGAATAAAGACAGCCGCAACAACCGACCCAGAGACAGATCGGCCGAAGCCGCGTCGGCAAAGGGCAGCCAACGGTGCCCGAAGCCCGCGATGCGTGTCCCTGCATTGCCGGCGGATCGCGTCATCGTCGCTTAAGCTCCATGGCGTGAGATTTATAAAAACCAACGTCGATGCGATGTGATCGACCCGCACTCCAGGTCTGCATCAGTCCTGCCTCATCCAGATGTCGCGAGAGACGGCCCGGCGAGACGGGCTCAATCGACGGCGCACGATCTGCCCGGGGGAACAGTCGTCCCGTCGCGTGCATGAGTGCCAACAGCGGTGTCTTGGGAGCGAAGGTGAAGACCATTTTCTGGTTAATTTGCTCCGCCATCGCCTCGAGGGTCTGCACTCCATCCATCACGTCGTAGTGAATCAGAGAATCCATGGCGACGGCGTAATCGAAGCAGCCCAGATCCATGTCGCGCATATCACCCACTAAAAAGGTCACATCAAGATCTTCACCGCTATCGCGGAGTCGCTCCCGTGCCAAGTTGACCAATGTCGGGGAAAGATCTACCGCAACCACGTCGGCGCCACGTCGTGCTGCTTCAATGGCCAGCGTGCCAGTGCCGCAGCCGGCATCGATCAGAGTGCTCCCTGAGAGGTCCTCGGGCAGCCAGCTCAAGAGCGTCTCGCGCATGGCATCTCGCCCGCGACGCACCGTACGCCTGATGCGACTCACGGGCGCATCGGAAGTCAGCGCCGCCCAGGCGTCAGCCGCGGTGCGATCGAAATAGGTTTCGATCTCGTCCCGGCGCGTTTGATAACTCATCGATGCCATCAATCAAATCCTAAGAAGTCGAACAGATCGCGATCTTTCATTGGCTCACAAGGCAGCGGATCAGTTCCCGCCCACAATTGCTCGGCAAGCTGCAGGTATTCGTCACAGACTTCGGACAGGCCTGGCGAATCTTCGAGTTCAAACAGAGTCGACTTTTTCAGCCTGCTACGGCGAATCACATCGAGATCTGGGAAATGTGCCAGCCGCTTAAGGCCTACAGCCTCGTTGAATCGGTCGATCTCGTCTGTCGCAGCACTGCGGTTGGCGATGACACCCCCCAGCCGCACGGCGTAATTCTTGGACTTGGCCTTGATCGCAGCTGCGATGCGATTCATGGCAAAAATAGAGTCGAAGTCGTTGGCAGTGACAACCAGTGCGCGCTCAGCATGTTGCAATGGTGACGCGAAGCCACCACAGACCACGTCACCCAATACGTCGAAGATTACGACGTCAGAGTCATCCAACAAGTGGTGCTGTTTCAAAAGTTTTACGGTCTGACCGACCACGTAACCACCACAACCGGTGCCCGCTGGTGGTCCACCTGCCTCGACGCACATTACGCCGTTGTATCCCTCGTACACATAGTCCTCGGGTCGCAGTTCTTCTGCGTGAAATTCGACTGATTCCAGCACATCTATCACCGTCGGCATCAGAGCCTTGGTAAGCGTGAAGGTCGAATCGTGCTTTGGGTCACAGCCAATCTGAATCACGCGCTTACCCAACTTCGAAAACGCGACTGACAGATTCGACGACGTGGTGCTCTTGCCTATACCGCCCTTCCCGTAGACGGCAAAGACCTTGGCACTGGTCTGCATCAGATCCTCTTCCAAGTGAACCTGCACGCTGCCCTCGCCGTCTCCGACGTTTTTACCCGGATCAATGTTGTTGACCGGAATATGCTGATTGGGTGAATTCATGCTGCCACCTCCCCCGTGACGCCCTCGAGGAAATCCTCGAGGTCTTCTCCTGCCCGCCTTAGGGCATCGATGCTTTCTTCATCGGCCCCCCAGTACTGACGTTCTTGTGCTTCTATCAGCCGGTTCGCCAATCTTGCCGCCGAAACCGGATTGAGCTCCGCCAAACGACGACGCATGTCCTCATCCAGCACGAATGTTTCGGACAGCTGTTGATAAACCCAAGGCGCAACATCGCCAGTGGTAGCTGACCAACCCATGGTATTGGTGATATGCGCCTCGATCTGACGCACGCCCTCATAGCCGTGATCAAGCATCGACTCGTACCATTTCGGGTTGAGCAGACGTGTGCGTGTCTCCAGAGCCACCTGCTCATTGAGCGTTCGCACACGGCCCGCACCACCCGAAGTATGGTCAGCGATATAAACCGGTATCCGTTCGCCACGGGCTCTTTTTACCGCGCGACTGATACCGCCCAGAGTGCCAAAGTAATGATCAACAGTGGTTACACCCAGTTCAACGGAATCGAGATTTTGGTACGCCAGATCAACGCCCTCCAGCACTCGGTTGAGCAGGTCTGATTGCTGTGTCACTTTGCCATGTCGGTCGTAGGCGAAGCCCTTGCGCTGGGTGTAGCAGTCGGCCAACTCTTCTTCATCTTCCCAGCAACCGCTATCGAGCATCAGGTTCACGTTCGACCCATAGGCTCCCTCCGCATTGCTGAAGACACGCAACGCGGCCTGTTCAAGATCGCAAGCATGTTCTGCCTGATAAGCCAGAACATGCTTGCGAACATAGTTCTGACTAACGTCCTCATCCGCAGTCGCCGCCAGCCAACTTGCCTCTGCAAGCAATTGCGTTTGCATGGGTAACAGATCGCGGAAAATACCGGACAGCGTGACCAACACGTCTATTCGCGGACGACCGAGCTGTTCGAGCGGGAGCAACCGGGCGCCCACCACGCGGCCGTAACTGTCATGTCGTGGCTCTGCACCCAACAACGCCAGTGCCTGAGCAATGCTGACGCCCTCGGTCTTCAGGTTGTCGGTGCCCCATAAAACCAGCGCCACCGATTCAGGCAGTGCACCCGTATCTGTCTGGTGACGGGCAAGCAGTTGCTCGGCCTGCCGCCAACCCTCAGAGTGTGCAAAGCTTGCTGGCAAGCGGAAGGGGTCAAATCCGTGAAGATTACGCCCCGTAGGCAAAATCTCCGGTGCTCTGATGACATCGCCACCTTTCACCGGTGGAATAAATCGTCCATCCAATGCCCTCAGAATCCCGCGAAGTTCGTGATCCTCGCTCAGGGTCTGGGCGGCCACTAACAGTGTCTCTGCCAACTCAGCAGAAGCACCCTGCTCCGCGGCAGTCATCGAGTTTTCCAGCACTTTTTGCAGGGCTGAAGCATCGCCAACCCCAATCGCTGTGGCGAAAGCCTCGGCATCGCAGTCGCTGGCACCGCCCGACTCGGCCATTGCCAGCAGCATTTGCTGTCGGTCTTCAACCTGAAGAGGTTGACCCACCACATGCAGACCGAAGGGAATTAGTGCCCGTTCTATTTCGTCGAGCTGGTCACGCAGCGTGTCCATGCGACTGGGCCACTCTTGTGACGACCAAACCGCACCCTCCTCACAGAGCTCACAACGAGCAGCGATAGAGAGCACCGTATCGATCATGGCCTGCTCTGCCTCCTGCTCGATATCAGCGGGACGTTGGCGCCAGTGATCAATTGCCCCCCGCAGATCAACCAGGTGTCGATAGAGATCTGAATGCGTGACCGGCGGAGTGAGGTAACTGATCAGCGTTGAGGCTGCCCGGCGCTTGGCAATCAGCCCCTCAGAAGGGTTGTTAGCAGCGTACAGATAAACATTGGGCAAATCGGCGATCAATCGATCGGGCCAGCATTTGCCGGAGAGACCCACTTGTTTGCCGGGCATAAATTCGAGGGAACCATGGGTGCCAAAGTGCAGGACGGCATTCGCACCAAAGTCATTGCGCAACCAACGGTAGAAATGGGAGAACGCATGGGTCGGTGCGAGGCCGCCCTCGAACAACATGCGCATGGGGTCGCCTTCGTAACCCATGGGAGGCTGGATACCGACCAGTACGTTGCCGAAAGACTCACCCAGGACGAACAGGTGCTGACCATCGGTCCATTCTTTACCCGGAGCGGGCCCCCATTGCGCTTCTATTTCCGCCAGCCAAGGCTCGGCGCGAACATGGTCATCAACAGGCACTCGCTTGTACACATTGGCTTCAGCACCAAATTGCTTGGCATTCCCTTTAAGGATGGCGTCACGAAGTTCAGCGTGAGACCCCGGGATATCAACGCTGTAGCCCTCATCGCGCATCGCAGAAAGCGTGTTGAATAATGACTCGAATACGCTGAGGTGCGCCGCAGTGCCTGCTGCACCGCTATTTGGCGGGAAGTTGAACAGAACAATGGCTACCTTGCGCTCAGCAATGGGCGTATGCCGCAGCGCCACAAGCCGCGCGACGCGATCCGCCAAACGGTCGATCCGCTCTGGCTCGGGTTGCATGTCAAATTTTTCGCCGGCTGAAATTTCGGAACGACCACCGAACACCATTGACCCGGTCGCGCCATCAAGCTCGGGAATGGCCACCATCATGGTTGCCTCGACGGGCATTAGGCCCATGGATGAAGCTTGCCAGTCCTGCAAACTTTGGAACTCGAGACCCTGCACCGCTAAATAGGGCACATCGAGGGATTCAAGCAATGCCTGAGCGGCATCAGTGTCGTTATAGGCAGGCCCACCGACGAGTGAAAAGCCCGTGAGCGATACCACGGCGTCGACGATCGGGCGATCACCCTCCATAAAGAAGGCATTGACAGCGGGTCGTGCATCCAGGCCAGATGCAAACGCGGGAATCACCCGCAACCCCCGCGCTTCCAGCGACGCAATGACTGCATCGTAATGCGCACTGTTACCTGACAGCGCATAGGAGCGCATTAATAGTATGCCCACTGTACCTTTGGTCGACGGTTTGATGGTCTTACCGAGCACCTTCGGATCGTCGGTAATGCGATCCGGCAAGCTTTGGTGGTACAGACCGGTATCCGGATATTCCAGCGGCGGCTCATAGGTCAGCGCATCCCGGATTTCGGCGTGTGCGTCATTGGCGTAACGATTGATCAGAAACGCCATCATGCGCGACAGATTGGTTTCAGACCCGGCCAACCAGTACTGCAAGGTCAGAAAGTAAGCGCGGACATCTTGGGCAGTGCCCGGTATGAACCGCAACAACCGGGGCAGTCGTCTCAGCATGGTCATCTGCTGCGCACCGGCAGAGCGGCCGGTCTTGTCACTGCCACCTCGGAGACGCTTGAGTAGCGCCATCGCACCGGTCGCTTCCTTGTCCATCCGGAATCTACCCATTCGCGTCAGCCGCATAATCTCCGGCGCCGACATACAGCAGATCATGGCGTCGCAGTGCTCTCTTCGTTCCGAGAGCGCGCCACGAACCGCTTCAATGTGGGCCTCAAGGAACAGCATGGTGACGATGACGATGTCTCCTTCCGCAATCGCAGTCAGCGCCGACTCAAGTGCGGCAGGGTCGCGATCCCACTCTGTCGCGGCGTGCGAAGAAACGCGGAGAGAAGGCACCTGTTTTGACAGCGCATGCGCAGCACGTGACCAAGCGCCATTGACGTGGTTATCGAGGGTGACGAGCACCACCCGCAAGGAGCGATTGGCCTCAGCGACTGTAGTGCGCTTTCGCTTCATACAGTGTCTCGACATCGATCACAGAGAGTCCCTGCTCCAATGCAAAGTGCTCGGTGTTGCGCCGCGCTTTACCACGGACAAAGAACGGTATTTTTCTCAGCTCCTTCTCGGCTGACACCGCCCACGCCACAGCGCCGGGCTCTGCTGGAATCATCGGGGTCACGTTATCGGGTTGTTGCGCACCCCCGCCCTCACCGCCAAGGTGAGACGGTACCGCGCCATCGTTGAACTCAAAATCATCCCTGAACATGGTGAGCAGATGCTCTTCCAATCCCATAATCAGTGGATGAACCCAAGTGTCGAAAATGACGTTGCTGCCCTCAAAGCCCATCTGCGGCGAGTAGCGAGCCGGGTAATCCTGAACGTGTGCAGGCGTTGAGATCACGGCACAAGGAAGGCCGAGCCGCTTGGCAATATGGCGCTCCATTTGAGTACCCAGCACCAATTCGGGCTGTAACTCGGTCACTGCACGTTCGACGGCGAGGTAGTCATCGGTGATCAGGGCTTCTAGCCCATACTCCGTCGCCAAGGCGCGGACGTCGCGAGCCCGCTCCCGGCTATAGGTGCCAAGACCCACCACCTCGAAGCCCATTTCGTCTCGCGCCATTCGCGCTGCGGCCAAGGCATGGGTACCGTCGGCAAAAATGAACACTCTTTTGCCCGTGAGGTACGTTGAGTCCACCGAGCGGCTATACCAAGGTAGACGGCTTTCGCCGACCGTCTCGGGATCGATATCCAGTGCCAAAGTTTCTATTACCTCGGCGATAAAGTCTCGTGTGGCGCCCCAACCCAGCGGCACGGTGGAAATGATGGGTTGCTTAAATTGTCGCTTGAGCCAGTCGCAGGTCAGATCGCCAACCTCGGGGGCTAGATTTACATTGGCATCGGCGTCGGGAATTCTCAGCAGATCGTGGGGCGTCGCATCGAGGGGCGCGACTACATTGACCCGCACACCCATACTCTCGAGCAGTCGGCGAATCTCTGTCACATCGTCTCGACACCGAAAGCCCAACTTAGTCGGACCAATCAAGTTCACTGATGCCGGCTGATCGGCAGGTCGCGCCGAGCGCTCCTCACCCGGCTTCGGCGCCCGAGCAGCCAGCAACCCGCGCACCAGCTGGTAAAAGGTCTCACTCGCGCCCCAATTTTCCTTGCGGGTGTAGGCGGCCATCTCGATCGGAATGACCGGCGCGCTCAACCCTGCGCCCTTAGCTAGAGCACCGGGTTGATCCTGAATCAACTCCCCGGTGCAGGATTCGGCCACCAGCAACACCTGGGGCTGATAGCGTTCGCAGGCACCTTGCAATGTCTGGATCACCATCTCCGCGGTGGAACCACCCAGATCCCGTGCCTGGAACGTGGTCCAAGTGACGGGGGGACGGCGCCCCTCCCGCTCGATCATGGTGAATAACAAGTCGGCATAGGTATCGCCCTGAGGCGCGTGCAGAACAAGATGCACATCGCGCATCGACGCGGCAATGCGAATTGCGCCGACATGAGGCGGCCCTTCATAGGTCCAGAGCGTTAGCTCCATGAGCCGACCTCCAGTTGCCGTTCTCTCACCAGCGGCCTAGCGAACAAACCGGCCAGATCGGCGACCTGATCGAAGCCCTGGATGGGCGTAAAGATGAGTTCAATAGACCACTTGGTTCTGAATCCCTCCGCTTCCAGAGGGTTGGCAATACCCATTCCGCAGACGGTCAGATCCGGGCGATGTTCCCTCACCCGCGCCAGCGCGGAATCTAGGTCGGAGCCCTCCACGAGCGATACGCCACTCCCCAGCCGCCGCAGTTCGTCGGCCATCAACGTTTGATCCAGATACGGCGTTGCTATCTCGGTCAGTGACATACCGCACTCGTCACGCAGAAAACGGGCGAGTGGGATCTCCAACTGGGAGTCAGGAAGGAAATGGACGCTACGCCCTTCTAATGACTCGCGCACCCTTGCCAGTGACTTTTGCGCGCGAGCGACAGGAATCGCCAACGCCTCCTGCACCGCTTCGGCGTGATGACCCCATTCGCTTGCCGCGGCTTCGAACCAACCTAAAGTACCCTCAATACCGAGCGGGTAAGGTGCCGATACCAATTTTGCACCGCGCTTGGTGAGCGCAGTCACCGTATCGCTCAGATAGGGCTGGGCCAGCAGCACTCGTGTACCGGGACCCACTGGCGGTAAATCGTCGGCCCGCGCAGCAGGGAAGAAATCGACCTCGGTGATACCGAGTTGGGCGAAGTGGCGCCTGAACTGCTCTTCGACAATGTCGGCAAGCGTACCGACCACCATGAGGCGCTGGCTTCCCTCTGATAGGACAGGTAGATCCGGCACCATGCTTGCCAAGCATTGATCCTCGCCCTGTGTGAAGGTGGTCTCGATCCCTGAACCACTGAAAGCGGAAATCCTGAGGCGGTTCTCGTGCACACCCTGAAGCCGCGCTGCTGCATTCGCCAGATCCAGTTTGATCACTTCTGAAGGGCACGAGCCCACTAGGAACAGGCGTCGAATGTCTGGGCGGCGGGCCAACAGCTCTGACACCACGCGATCGAGCTCCTCATGACAATCGGCCATTCCGGCAAGATCGCGCTCCCCAAGGATCGCTGTGGCAAAACGCGGCTCGGCAAAAATCATAACGCCCGCTGCGGACTGCAGCAGGTGGGCGCAGGTGCGCGAGCCCACCACGAGGAAGAATGCATCCTGAATGCGACGGTGCAGCCAAATGATCGAGGTCAATCCGCAGAAGACCGCGCGCTCGCCCCGCTCAGTGGTGATGTCAGGTAGCGCATCGGCATTCGCGCGTGCAATCACCTGACTCATGACTCCAATGCTCCCTGGACACCGAGCACGGCATGTGTGCCATCTGCGTCGGCTGAAGCAGTTTGTTTCGCGGCCTGGAATTTCAGCAGGAATTGGAGTGCATTCACCACATAGCTGGCGTAAGCCGCCAACGCCACCCACATCTGCTCAGTGGGTGTGCCCCAACCGGCAAGCCACATCACCACATAGGCTGTGTGCAGCGCCATGACCAGCATGCTGACCACGTCTTCCCAGAAAAAGGACGGCGCAAACAGGTAACGACCGAAGACCACCTTCTCCCAGATGGCGCCCGTCACCATGATGGCGTAAAGCAGGCCTGTTTTGATGACGACCGAAATCGTCGCCGCCGCAAAACCCACACCATTCAACAGAAAATTCACGACCAGACAGAGACTGATGGCGAACGCCAAAAATTGCAGCGGCGCCAGAACCCCCTGCACCAACGTCCACACCGTGGCATCGCGACGCGCGCGTTCTGCCGGGGTGTATAGCGTCTGCTTCTGCCGGGTTGATGCCGACTGATCCACGCCCATGCAAACCTCCAGCCGCAGCAGGCGCTACGGCACTTATTTATGGGGATCAGAGTAGAGTTACGGCCTGTGGCTGTCAAACCTTTTTTACATTTTGAACTTTAAGTTTTTTAGACACTTAGGCGTTGATCCAGCGCCAAGAATTTGCGCGGCTCAGGGGTTTTTTTGACATCTTAGGTGTGCGAGACTCGCCCCAATCTGAATCAAGGTGTCAACTTTGTGAGACACCTATGCCATTTGGAGGCCAAAAAGGTGTCAACTTCTGCTACGAAAAGCCTGGAGGCATTGCTGGCCAGCCTGGCTGATCTGCAACTCACTCTGAACGACAACCATGCGGTTCAAGCGGTGCATGCAGAGGGCATCCTGGGGAGACATCTCCCTCGAGAAGAGCTGATCGGACGTCCGTGGCTCGAGCTCGTGCGAGAATCGGACAAAGATCATGCCGAAGAGGCGTTGCGCGCCGCGCAGGCTGATTCCGGCACCGCGCATCGCGTCGACGTCGCGCTGTCGTCTGGCCCCGATGAAGAACCCATACCCGCCACCTGCTGGCTCTGCGCATGTATGGAGACCCAAACGGTAGCAGTCGCCTGCGTGGACCTGAGAGGCGAGACCAGTCTTCGCCAACAACTGGTCAACGCACAGCGCACGCTGGAACAAGATTACTGGAGCAACCGACGACTCGAGGCCCGTTACCGACGCATGCTAGAAATGGTCGCAGAGGGGTTTTTGGTGGTAGACGATCTGTCTGGTCGCGTGCTGGAAGCGAACAGCGTGGCCGCAAATCTGCTATCCCTCGAGGAAGGGGCGCTGGTCGGTCGTGTCTTTCCTGTCGGTCTTGATAACGAGGGAACCCGCGCACTGACTGAGCTTCAGCGGGAGGCGCGCAGCACCACTGCAGTGGCGCAAGGGCAGATCACGACCAGTCAAGGAGACGCCCTTTCCATCGGCGTCACCTGTCTAAGGCAGGGTAATGAAACCCGACTACTGATTCGTCTCGCCTCCGTGTCAGATAGCCAGACTGACCTCGGCATGGGCGACGACAGCTTTGAAACATCGCCAGACGGCATTCTGATTACCGATGCTGACGGCGTCGTGATCGCCGCCAACGCGGCCTATCTCGATATGGCTTGCATACAGGACGCACAGCAGGCGACTGGCCGCCGCGCGGATCGCTGGCTGGGCCGCTCAATTGTTGACCTCGACGTACTGCTGGGCAATATCCAGCCAGACAGGCCCCTGCAGTTGTTCAGCTCTGTGCTCCGTACAGAACTGGGCACGCAATTGGATATCGAACTGTCTGCCGTGCAGACCAACCGATCCGGACGCTCTCTGATTCTGATGTTCATTCGCGACGTTAGTCGACGGATCGACAGCGAGGAAGGCACCGAAGTCCATCTGCCCCGCTCCATCGAGCAAATCACCGGCAGAGTGGGAAGGGTCCCACTGAAGCAACTGGTGCGGGAATCCACCGACGTGATTGAGGCGCTGTGCATTGAAGCGGCACTCAAACTGACTCAGGACAACCGGGCGGCTGCGGCTGAATTGCTGGGGCTGAGTCGACAAAGCCTCTATACCAAACTACGTCGCTTCGATATTGGTGACTCCGAGGACAACGTCGCTTAAGTCATTCTGATTTTTTATTTGACACTCAAAGTGTAAATACAAATTGACTTCACCCTCCACGGCGGCCAACATGGCGCTATGGATCAGTCTGCCCCGGTCAGCGTAGCAGTTGGCAGGGCGTCACCGGGCGCACTGCTTGAACTCCTCAAACCGATCACGTGGTTTCCGCCCATGTGGGCGTTCCTATGCGGCTGGGTATCTGCGGGACCCGGTTCAGGGATCAGCGGGTGGGCGCTTCTCGCCGGCATCGCGCTCACCGGCCCGCTGGTGTGTGGCGCCAGTCAGATCGTTAACGACTGGTATGACCGCGACGTTGATGCACTCAACGAACCGCATCGTGCCATTCCCTCCGGGCGGGTGCCAGGCAATACGGCGCTCTGGTTCGCCATGCTCTGGACGCTGGTTGCTCAAACCTGGGCATTAATGCTTGGGCCCTGGGTGGCGGCCGCGACCTTCACAGGTCTTGTTTTGGCGTGGGCTTACAGCGCACCGCCGCTGAGACTAAAGCTGAATGGGTGGTGGGGTAACAGTGCCGTGGCACTGAGCTATGAAGGGCTGGCCTGGATTACGGGTGCCGCCATTGTGCTTGGCGGCGATCTGCCACCCGCACCGATTCTCATCATTGCCCTGCTCTACAGCACCGGTGCACACGGCATCATGACGCTGAATGACTTCAAGAGCGTCGACGGCGACTTGATAATGGGCATTCGTTCTCTGCCCGCCCAACTAGGCCGCGAGCGCGCAGCCAAAGTCGCCTGTCTGTTTATGCTCGTTCCGCAGCTCACTGTCATCGCACTGCTCTTGCACTGGCAACTCGCGCCCTATGCCGCCGCGGTCACCGCAGTGGTAATGGCTCAGTGCCTTGCCATGAAGCGCTTGTTATCTGACCCCAAGCAGCTGGCGCCCTGGTACAACGCGACCGGCGTATCGCTCTATGTGCTGGGAATGATGAGCGCCGCCGTGGGCCTCGGAGGCTGGTTCGCATGATCCCGGCCTCGAACAAGGCCTCAACAGGACTCAGTTGGTGGCACATTGTTCGACTGGGTCTCATACAGACCTCGCTAGGCGGGATCGTCGTGCTGACCACGTCGACGCTGAATCGCATCATGGTCGTCGAACTGGCTCTGGCTGCGACCATCCCAGGATTTCTGGTCACCATTCATCACGTCGTACAGTTAGCGCGCCCGCGCATCGGCTTCGGCTCCGATGTGGGCGGTCGACGCACGCCCTGGATCATCGGCGGCATGTTTATTCTGGGTCTGGGCGGCGTGCTCGCTGCGCTGGGCACGACGCTCATCCCGAACCAATACTGGCTGGGTCTGTCTGTCTCGGCACTCGGCTTCTTTGCCATTGGCGTCGGGACCGGTGCGACCGGCACGTCCCTGCTGGCTTTACTCGCCAAGCAAGTGACACCAGAGCGCAAGCCAGCTGCTGCGGCACTCGTGTGGTTCATGATGATCATCGGTTTCGCGGTCACCGCAGGCGTGGCAGGGCACTTTCTGGATCCCTACTCCCCAGAGCGCCTGATGATGGTCACCAGCATCGTATCGGCACTCGCGATCATGGTGACGCTAGTCGTCATCCGCGGCATCGAACCTCAAGCGCAACCCGACGCGGCGGCGATCTCCGATACGCCGCCACCGGAGAAAGGCGCCTTCCGCGCCGCGCTGGCAGAGGTCTGGCAGGATCCTCAAGCGAAGATCTTCACGATCTTTGTCTTTGTGTCGATGCTCGCTTACTCGGCACAGGATCTGATTTTGGAGCCGTTTGCTGGACTGGTTTTCGGGCGAACACCCGGAGAATCAACCCAACTCGCGGGCGTGCAGCACGGCGGCGTGCTACTGGGCATGGCGGCGATGGCGATTTCCTCGCTCCTATTCAAATCAAAGGGCGCTGCACTATTGCGGCTCTGGATTCGCGGTGGCTGCCTGCTCTCCGCCGTCGCGCTCTTTTTGCTCTGCTGGGGCGGACTGACCAGCCCGACTTGGTCGCTGGAAGCGAACGTCTTTCTGCTGGGGACGGCGAACGGCGGATTCGCTGTTGCGGCCATCGGCGCAATGATGGTGCTCGCCAGCGCTGGACAGCAAAAGCGTGAGGGTATCCGCATGGGACTGTGGGGTGCGGCGCAGGCCATCGCGTTTGCCCTCGGCGGTTTCCTCGGCACGGTAGCAGTCGATGTCACCCGCTACTGGCTCAATGATCCGGCCATTTCCTATGGCCTTGTTTTCGCCTGTGAGGGCGTTCTGTTTCTGGTCGCTGCGTCGCTGGCGCGCCACATTCATATTGCCAATTGGGGAGGCAGACAGCGTGATCAACTGCCATCCTTTGGCGACATCGCTCTGGCTGAGGCCGGAGAGGGAGGCATGAGATGACAACAACAACTGCTGACTACGACACCATTGTCGTCGGAGGTGGCCCCTCGGGTGCCACCGCAGCACACGACCTCGCCCGACAGGGACGCAACGTCTTACTGCTCGAGCGCGGCTTTCGCATCAAACCCTGCGGTGGTGCGATCCCACCCTGCCTGCTGGAGGAATTTGATATTCCCGATCACCTGCTTAAGGCGCGCATCCGTTCCGCCCGCATGGTGTCGCCGCGTGGGGAGTCGGTGGATATGCCCATCGATGGCACTTTCGTCGGCATGGTCGACCGCGATGAGTTTGACCCCTGGCTGCGTGATCGCGCGGGCCAAGCCGGAGCCAATGTGGTGGCAGGCGTATTCAAGTCACTGTGTTACGAAGGTGACCTGGTGAGCCTCACCTATCAAACCAAGGACGACAATCCCCGTACCGAGACCGTTACCGCCCGCAGCGTGATTGGAGCCGACGGCGCGCGATCTGCCGTCGCACGGGCCACTATCCCCGATGCCGAAAAGACACCCTGGGTATTGGCCTATCACGAAATCATCGAGGTACCCGAGGACCAGAGCTGGGATGCCTACGACCCCGATCGCTGCGACGTCTGGTACCAGGGTCGGCTATCACCCGATTTCTATGCGTGGGTCTTTCCCCACGGTCGAAATGCGAGTATCGGGGTTGGCAGCGCACATAAAGATTTCTCCGCCAAAGCCGCCGTGGCGGCGCTTCGCGCAGATGTAGGCCTCACCGAAGCGACCACCAAACGCAAAGAGGGCGCGCCGATCCCCATGAAGCCCATGAAGCGATGGGACGACGGCCGTGCAGTGCTGGTATCAGGTGATGCCGCCGGCGTAGTCGCGCCAGCCTCTGGCGAGGGTATCTACTATGCCATGCTCTGCGGACGTCTCGCCGCTGACGCCATGGACGCATTTCTAGAAACCGGCGATGCGGCTGTATTGGGCCTGGCGCGCAAGCGGTTTATGAAACTGCACGGCAAAGTCTTTTGGGCGCTGGGGCTGTTGCAACGCTTCTGGTACGGCACTGACAAACGTCGGGAAAAATTTGTCGCCATGTGTCGCGACCCAGACGTGCAAACGCTGACGTGGCAGTCCTACACCACCAAAAAGCTGGTGCGGCGTCGACCCTTCGCTCACATTCGCGTGTTCTTCAAGGATTTGGCACAGCTACTGGGACTGGCCCGAGCCTGAGTGATGCCCGACTGGGTATCGATCCCCGGCCTGATCAATCTGATCCTGTTCGGGATGATGATCGAAGCCGGGTGGCTCTTCTGGCGGCATCGGCAGCTGGGTAAAAGCGGCATTCCTCCTATGCTGTTACACCTCGTGTCAGGGGCGCTTCTGCTACTGGCAATGAAACTCGCGTTGTCGGGAGCCCCACTGATGATGGTGGCGGGTACGCTTGGCATCGCAGGACTGGCACATCTTGCTGATTTGCGAGTCTCTCTAACACGGGATTAGCGTCAGCTCAGGGCCCGCGGGCATTGCTCGATTTAAAGACGCTGTGCCGTCGAAACACCCGACGTGAATCTCTTGACCTCTGAGTCAATGCTAAATGCTCGTCAGGCCCGCCGGCTCTAGGCTATAGCCCGAGACCGTCGCGCAGTTTGCCTCTGAATCTGTTAGATTCGCGAGCCGTTTCTCATCATCTTCCCAGTCTTATGCGCTCATTACTCTCTGTGACGTCGGGACTTCTGACCCTGACACTGACTCTCACCGCTCATGCCAATAGCCCCATCGTCCAGCCCGGCGCGCCCGGTGAGGCATCTCGTCTGCTAACTGCCGAGCAAGCGATTGAGGTGGCCGATACCAGTTACACCGTAAACGATGTGCGCTTCATGCAAGACATGATTCCGCATCATCAACAGGCCCTGACGATGTCGCAGTTGGCGCCCGCGCGAACCAATTCGACCGACATCCTCGAGATCTCCGGAAGAATCGAAGCGTCACAGGGTGACGAGGTTGAATTTATGGAGCAATGGCTTACCCAACGTGGGGAGGCCACAGCGCGCTCAGGAGCCCATGCGGATCATCACAACATGCGAGGCATGGCCAGCGCCGAGCAATTGGCTGCTCTCTCCGCCTCATCCGGGGTAGATTTTGATCGCCAGTTCCTAACCCTGATGATTGCCCACCACGAGGGCGCCATTGAAATGGTCGAGGCGCTGATGGAGCAACCCGGTTCTGCCTATGATCCAACGTTGTTTGAGTTCACCAACGACGTCACCAATGACCAGAGCAAGGAAATCGAGCGCATGCACGAACTCCTGCTCAGCCTGTCAGACGATCCGCGGGCCCATCTTGCTGCAGGCTTGTACGACGCAGAAGAGGCCATCTGGAATCTACGCAAAGTCGCGGTCTTACCTCGCCCCGCCGGATTTTATGACCCCGCCAATCCGGCCGATCTGCCGCCCGAGCGATTTCTCGTGGGGGCACCCGCTGAATCTGGCGGGCACGACCACGAGATATCGGAAGCAGCTGAAACCGCTACCACGGAGCTCACGTCAAGCGACGCCCATGCTCACGTTGCCCATCATGACCGAGATCCCTCAGCTGAACCGGTCGTAACAGAAGCGGAGGCTGTTGATCAGGATGGTGAGGCCAGCGACATCGACGAAGCTGAAGCTGAAGCAGAGGACAAGCCGGAGCCCCGTGCACCCCTGCTGAGCTTTTCCAACACGGACATTGCGTTTCGCGACGACGTGATGGTAGCAGGCAGCTACCACGGCTTTAACATCTACCGCTTGGGTGACGACGGCGTCCCTGATTTAACCGCGTCAGTGGTCTGCCCCGGTGGGCAGGGTGACGTTTCCATCGTGGATGATTTGCTAATCATGTCGGTCGAGGAAACGCGCGGCCGGGTGGATTGCGGCCTTGACGGCGTTGTCGATGAGGTCAGCGACGAGCGATTCCGCGGTCTGCGCATCTTCGATATTTCAGATCTGACGCAACCCAGACAAGTCGGCGCCGTACAAACGTGTCGCGGCTCTCATACTCATTCGGTCGTTTCAGGGCCCGGCGCAGATGGCAGACTGATCGTTTACAACTCGGGCATTTCTCGCGTTCGTGACGCCGAAGAATTGCCGGGATGTTTTGACGAATCGCCGGGGGATGACCGAACGGCATTGTTCCGCATTGATGTGATCGAGATCCCCGTCGACGACCCTGCCGAAGCACGCATTATCGATAGCCCCACCGTATTCGCAGACCCTGAAACCGGCGCGCTAGCAGGACTGTGGCGCGGTGGTGACCATGGGGATGACACGCAGGAGACCAGTCGGACTGACGAATGCCACGACATCACGGTTTTTCCCAGCTTGAACCTGGCCGCCGGCGCCTGCTCGGGTAACGGGATCCTATTCGATATCACCGACCCCCGGACACCGGAGAGAATTGATGCTGTCAGCGATACCGGCTTTGCCTACTGGCACTCGGCCACGTTCAACAACAATGGCAGTAAAGTGTTGTTCACCGACGAATGGGGTGGTGGCTCACGGCCGAGGTGTCGAGCCTACGACCCCCTGACATGGGGCGCTGACGCCATCTATGACATCGTTGATGGCAAGCTGATTTTTAAGAGCCACTTCAAGATGCCCGCGCCACAGGGCGAGACAGAAAACTGTGTCGCTCACAATGGCTCCATTATTCCGGTGCCGGGCCGAGATATCTTTGTACAGGCGTGGTACCAGGGCGGCATATCGATCATCGACTTCACTGATTCCGCCAATCCCGTTGAAATTGCGTATTTCGACCGCGGGCCCATCGACGCCGACGACTTGGTTACCGGCGGCTACTGGTCCACCTATTGGTATCAAGGCCGCATCTACGGCACAGAAATTACGCGCGGCATCGATGTCTTCGCAATGACCCCGAGCGAGTTTTTGACTGACCATGAAATTGCCGCCGCCGGACTCGCCGATCAGGGCAAGATCTTCAACCCGCAGCAGCAATTTCCAGTCAGTTGGCCTATTGCACCTGTCGTGAGCTTGGCGTACCTGGACCAATGGGTACGACAACACACTGACAGTGCAGAAACTTTGGCGCCGCTTTATGAGACACTGCAACGGGCAGATCAATTATTAGAACAAAACGAGCAGGATGCGGCGATCGCATCGGCGTTGACGGATTGGGCAGACTCCCCCGAACTCTCTTCAGCTATCGCATTGAGAGAGAGCCTCCACGGCCTGAGCAAGAAACTGGCTGTCGGACCACCCACTCGCCTGATCAGCCAACCTGCTCCCTAGGAGTAACCATGAGTGACAGCGCGACCCGGGTCGAGCAGAACGGGTTCTACGCAGGTCAGAATCGCTTGGTTGCGATCTCGGTGAAAGTGATCATCGTGGCACTGGTGTTGTGGGCATCGCTGGCGGCAGATGCCGGTAGCATTTTGATGGATATCCAGTCCGCCACCATTGGCTACTTTGGCGGCTGGTACGTCGTGGCGTCGGCGACTTTCATGATCGCCAGCCTGGCCCTCGCCCTGCTACCGCGCACCGCACTAATTCGACTGGGGGCTGACAACAGCACACCAGAATTCAGCCGGTTTGCCTGGTTCTCGATGATGTTTGGCGCCGGGATTGGCGTCGGCATGCTCACCTACTCCACCGCAGAGCCGCTCGCACATTTTACGAACAACCCCGATGTCATCATGGGCGCGACGACGGCATTAGAGCCGGATAATTTGGCTGCGGCCTATAAGTGGACGCTACTGCATTACGGCCTCACCCCTTGGGGTTGCTATGCCATTGTGGGTATGTCTCTCGCTTACTTCGCGTACCGTCGTGACATGCCGCTGACCATCCGCTCGCCATTCACCGCGGTACTCTCGCCTGAGCTGGCGCGCCGCGTCGGCGGCGTGGTGGATGCGGCCGCCATACTGGCAACCATCATTGGTATCGGGGTCACCATTGGCTACGGCGTCAATCAACTTACCTTTGGCATGCATCAGATCACGAGCTGGGATTGGCTTGTCAGCTCAGGGAAACCCAGCCTCATCGCGCTGTCGCTCGCGGTGATTTTTCTGACACTGGCGGCCATGCTGTCGGCGCTGTCTGGTATCGGCCGCGGTATTCGTTGGCTCTCCAATCTCAACATGGTGCTTTCCTGGCTATTACTGTTGATCTTTATCATTTTTGGCGCTACTGCGTTTGCAGGCGAGATGTTCATCGCGGGCCTCACAGAGTACCTCGGCGCCATCCCGGCCATGTCTTTCACCGTCTGGGGAGGCGGCGACACCGCTACCCAGCAGTCGCTCAGCGATTGGCAATCGGCGTGGACGATTTTCTATTGGGCATGGTGGATTGCTTTCACACCTTTTGTCGGGCTGTTTCTCGCTCGCGTCTCAAAAGGTCGCACCATCCGGGAATATGTGATCGGCGCCATCCTGCTGCCCTCCCTCATGTGCTTTGCCTGGTTCTGCATTATTGGTGGAACCGCACTGGACCTGGAGCTGAGCGGCGTTGCGGGCGGCGATATTCTCGAGGCGGATTTATCGGCGCAACTGTTTGCGACGGTCGAACAACTTTTTACCGCCGAGTGGGTGCTGCCCGTGGCAACGCTTTGCGTTGTTTTGTTGGTCACCTATTTGGTGACCTCGGCGGACTCGGCGGTGTTGGTCATCAACACCATCGTGTCGGGCGGCGCACCTGACGGCGCCCGCCCCCGTCACATTGTGCTTTGGAGCGTGCTACTGGGTCTGGTGATCATTACTCTGTTGTTTGCGGGCGGGATGAACGCGCTGCGCTCGGTCATGATTATCGGCGCACTTCCCTTCTCGGCCGTGATGCTGTTTATGTTATGTGCGCTCGGGTTTGCGCTGTGGAAGGATACGAAAGCGTCGGTGCCCGACAAATCTGGCTAAGTCTGTTGCCAGCGACCTCAGTCCACGCAATGGCATTCTCGTAAAACACCTATAGGGCGATGCGCTTGGCGCGGGCAAATTCATGTATGCACGAAACTAGCCCAGTGGCTCAGCGCCAATGCACTTGAACGTCTATGCGCCCTTGCACCCGGTACGTCTGCCACTGCTGTCCCCCACTGCAATCTGCGGGCGATGCACCGGCTGGCGCTATAAAACGCGGGACGGTAGCTGACCAATCATGCTGTTTGAGAGCTCACTCAGAGCCTTGAAACGCCAATTGTCGCCAGGCCTCATAGATAGCTACCGCTGCCGCGTTCGATAAATTGAGGCTACGACTGCCCGCCACCATCGGCAGCCTCAGTACCCTGTCCTCCGGCAATGAGTCGAGTATCTCGGCAGACAGGCCCGTGGTCTCGGAGCCAAACAGCAATGAATCACCGGATTCAAATTGAAACGCGGCGTAAGAGTGTTGACCGGAGGTCTCAATCGCAACCAGGCGACGCTGCGGGAAGGCTTGCCGGTACGCAGCCAGATCGCCCCAAATTTGCACGCTGGCAAACTCGTGGTAATCGAGGCCGGCGCGGCGCAAGCGAGTATCGTCCAGCTCAAATCCAAGAGGCTCGATCAAATGCAAAGTGCATCCGGTGTTCGCACAGAGTCTGATGATGTTACCGGTATTGGGCGGGATCTCCGGCTGGCACAAAACAAGATGCAAAAGGCTGTCGATCATGGTGCGCTCACCCTGTATTGCGCATCCCCGCAGCAATCCCCGCCATGGTAACCATCAGCGCCTGCTGAGTCTCGGGCCCATCGTCGCTTCTCACTCGTCGCAGTAACTCCGCTTGCAACAGGTTCAGCGGCGCCGTGTAGATATTACGCAGGCCGATAGACTGCTGTGCCCACGGATCGTGAGCCAATAGCTCTTCACTGTCTATGATGGTGAGCAGCGTCTGGATGTCCCGCTGTAACTGCTCGCGTAAACGCTCCCCCACAGAAGCCAAATCAGAGTCAACCAACAGCTGGTCATAGTGTGCTGACAACGTGAAGTCGGATTTAGCAAAAACCATTTCGAGCATCGACAGCCGCGCGCGAAAAAACGGCCAATCGCGCACCATTTCACGCAATGTTTCGAGCTTATCCTCAGCCAAAATGCGCTGTAGCGCCTCTCCCGCTCCGAGCCAGGCGGGCAGCATCAGGCGATTCTGCATCCAGGCAAAAATCCAGGGAATAGCGCGCAAGCTCTCGATACCACCATCTGATTTACGACGCGCTGGCCGGGAGCCTAGGGGTAAAGACGCCAATTCTTGCTCGGGAGTTGCCTGTCTGAAATACGGGACAAACTGTGGATCCTCACGCACCCACTCGCGATAGACGTCGCAGGACTCGCGGGACAACTGCGCCATCAGATCCCGCCAGCTTGAGGTCGGCTCGGGCGGCGGCAGTAAATTGGCCTGCAGAATAGCGCTCGCGTACTGCCCCAACGTATTCACTGCTAACGGCGTCATACCCAACTTGGTACGAATCATCTCTCCCTGCTCGGTGACCCGCAGCCCCTGAGCCAGAGAACCGGGTGGCTGTGATAACAGCGCTTGATGGGCCGGCGCGCCGCCTCGTCCAATGGTGCCGCCGCGCCCATGGAACAGCGTCAGCGCAACATCGTAGCGAGCGCAAGTCGCCAACAACGCTTCCTGTGCCTGATATTGCGCCCAGCCTGCCGCCAACATGCCGGCATCTTTCGCACTGTCTGAATAGCCGATCATCACCATCAGTTTTTTGTCGATCCGTGCCCGGTAAGCGGGATCGTCGAGCAAGGCTTCAATCACCGGTGCGGCATTGTCAAGATCGATCAAGGTCTCAAACAGCGGCACCACCGGCATCCGCTCGGAGCAATCTGTCGATTTGAGTAACAGCTGAACGGCGAGAACATCGGATGGTGTCGATGCCATGGAAATGACATAGGACCCCAGTGCCGACTCAGGTGCTGCAGCAATGGCGCTAAAAGTATCCAGCACTTCTTGATCCTTCGCGTCGAAAGGACTGTCCCAGGGAATCAATGGCCGCGGATTGCTCAGCTCATGCTGCAGCCAACCCACGCGCTGCGCTTCAGACCACTCATTGTAATCACCCATTTCCAGCATCTGTGTGATCGCACACAATACGGATCGGTGGCGGCCGCTCTCCTGCCTGATATCCAACTGAATCAGATAGGGTCCAAAGCAGTGAGCACGCCGCAAGGTATCCAGCAGCGCGCCCCGCGCCATCTCGGTCAGACCGCAAGTCATCAAACTCTGGTAACACGCTCGCAGCGGCTCGAGCAGCGCCGCGGGCGTCATAGGCTCAGGCGCCTCAGCGCCGCGGTTCAGGGTAGCTTCCAGCGCCTGACGCTGCTCGCGCAGATCGATCAGCAGAGGCTTGAGCACAGCTCGATAGGGTTCTCTCGCGCCCGCCGCCAACGCTCTGAACTCATCCGTCGCGGTAGTCGCTGACAGTTCCTCGTGTAAGAAAGCGATATCGCCAACGAACAGCTCACAGGCCTGCCACTGTGCCAACAGTAACACCTCGCGAGTGACATCGGCCGTCACATTGGGGTTACCGTCTCGATCCCCACCTATCCAGCTGGAAATACGAATGGGACACCAGTCCACATCGGGCAATGCGAGTGAATACGTATCACAGACAAAATCGACCTGGCGCAAAAACTGTGGCACCGCGTCCCAGAGAGAATTTTCGATCACGGCAAATCCCCAACGTGCCTCATCCACTGGCGTAGGTCGCTGCGTTCTGAAGTCCTCGGTGTGCCATATCTGTGAGATCAATTCAGCGATACGTCGCTGGGTCTGTTGACGGGCAATATCCGTTAACGCTGCGCTGTCGAGCATAGCCAGACAATCACTCAACGCCCGATGCTTATGAATCAATGTTCGTCGCGTAATTTCGGTGGGGTGTGCGGTGAGCACCAAGTCAATGTAAAGGTCAGCGATGGCCTTCTGAATGTCGGTGTCTTTCGCTTTGGTCTGCAGCACCCTCAGCGTTCTTTGTAATGTTGCACTGGCCGAAAAATGGTGTTCTGTCTGCACTGACGTCGTATGCTGCTGGTCAGCAATATTGGCGAGATTCAGAAATTGGCTGAAAGCTCGCGCGATAACCAAAAATTCCTGCTCTTCTAAAGAGGCTAGCAACTGGTCGAGGGCTTCCCAGGTATCGCTATCCTGCGCTTCTTTTGAGCTGAGTCGGATGTCTTCAACCCGGTTGAACAATTTCTCCCCGGCATTGTCCCGAATGATCTTGCCTAAAATATCGCCCAGCAAGCGCACGTGCGCACGCAACGGGGCGGTGTCTACCACCTCGACCATGATCTCTCCTCAGATTGTGACAAGATCGCGCGTCAGTCCCCCGGGGGGAATCGCGTCGACTTCAAGCTGTCTTTAATTCGTGCCAGGTGAGGCAAGATGCTCTCACCGCGACGCAGCGTCATACCGGTTGCCAGAACATCCAGAACCGCGAGCTGCACGATACGAGATGTCATGGGCAAGTACTCTTCAGTGTTCTCCGCCACGCTCAGTCCAATGCTCAGATGACTCGCCGCCGCCAACGGCGAACCCTCTGCCGTTAAAGAGACGACCGTGGCTTCAGTGGTGCGCGCCAACTTGGCCGTCTCGACCAAAATCTCCGTTCGACCGGTGTGCGAGATGAAGAAAAAAACATCCCCCACGCCACCCCCTGCGGCCAACATGCGATGCATCAGCGGATCCGTGCAGGTGGTTACCGGCACCTTAAACCGAAAAAATTTGTGCTCCGCGTCCTGAGCAACAGCGGCGGAGGTCCCTAATCCCAGAAAATACAGGTGCCTGGCCTGAGCTAAATAATCGACAGCTCGCTCAATAGCCGAGAGCGGCAGCTGATCGCGGGCCAGCATTAATGCAGTAATCGTGTTGTCAAACAGCTTACGCGGGTAAGTATTGATATCGTCGTCGAGTTCAACCGCTCGACTGATGTATCTGACACCCGACACCAGCGATCGCGCGAGCCGAAGCTTAAAATCCGGAAAGCCGCTCGCGCCAAAACGCTTACAAAAACGATTCACGCTGGGCTCGCTGACATTAGCCGCCGCCGCCAAAACGGCAATGCTGGAGCGTGTAGCCGCCTCGGGGTCCTCCAAAATGGCGTTGGCCACCTTGGCTTCCGATTTATTTAATTCGGGTAAGGCGGCACTTAATTGCGTCAGCAGATTGTTTTCTTGATTCATGATGCCGGACCGAAGGCCCACTCCTGAGAAAACAGCCGGTTGTGAAGAGCCATTAACCCGAGATGACCCCAAGGTGACGCTCCAAGAACACCCTATTTTACTCAGCTTTTATGTAATAAAACATAAATATGATCCCATTTATCGCATTTATGTGGCGGAAGATGTAATAAAACTACATAATCTTCGTGCTGATCTGTTAGATGGATCCAATGACGCAGAAGCACTGGCTTAGCAAGGGGGGCTCCACAATGATCAACGTTGCGATTAATGGTTACGGTCGAATTGGGCGAAATATCTTAAGAGCGTTCTATGAACGCCCTGAATTAAAGGACCGCATGCGGCTTGTTGCGATCAACGATCTCGGGTCGGCAGAGATGAACGCTCATCTGACGCAATTCGACACGACTCATGGGCGGTTCGCTGAAACTGTGGTTGTCGAAGGCCAAGACATGCTGATCGGCACGGACAGAATCAGAATCCTCGCTGAAAGAGACCCCAGCCAGCTACCTTGGGGCGATCTGGCAGTCGATATTGTCTTTGAATGCACCGGTCTCTTCACCGAGCGTGAGGCAGCCCGACAACATCTGGTCGCCGGCGCGAAGCGGGTTCTGGTCTCCGCACCGGGAAAAGGGATGGATGCGACAGTGGTCTATGGCATCAATCATGCGTCACTGACAGCGGCCGACGTGATTGTCTCTAACGCTTCGTGCACGACTAACTGCCTGGCGCCACTCGCCAAGCCGCTCTACGAAGCAGTCGGCATTGACCAAGGATTGATGACCACAATCCATGCTTACACCAATGATCAAACTCTTTCCGATGTCTACCACAGCGACCCTTACCGGGCGCGCGCTGCGGCGCATAGCATGATTCCGACCAAAACCGGCGCGGCCGCGGCAATCGGGCTGGTGATGCCAGCGCTGCAAGGCCGTCTTGATGGCTTGGCGGTCAGAGTACCAACGCTCAATGTGTCACTGGTCGATTTGAGTTTTACCGCCTCGCGTAGCACCTCGGTTGAAGAAATCAACGCGATCATGATGCAAGCCGCAGAGGCCGATACGGCTGGCGTTTTGGCTTACAACACCCAGCCGCTCGTCTCAATTGACTTCAATCACAACTGTTACTCGAGCAACTTTGACGCGAGTCATACCCGCGTGCAGGGCCGGCTAGTCAAGGTGCTCGCGTGGTACGACAACGAGTGGGGATTTTCGAATCGCATGCTCGATACCAGTCTGGCAATGGCCGCGACGGTAAAACAGGATTTGGGTGTCGCCGCTTAGGCGAGCCCATCATGGTGAGTACTTTGGGGGCGTCAGCCCCCTTTTTTTACCCGCTGTTTATTGGGTTAGAGCTATGCCGCCCACCAGCAGTCGAAAGTCGGCAAAGCGCTGAACGCGCAGATGGGAAATAGCCGCTCGTCGCCGCTTCGGCAGGCCGCCTCATACACACGCTTTTTTTGTTCGCCCACAATGTGCACGACACCGTGCCGGGTATTTTTCAGCCGGTGCTTTGACAGCGAAATACGCGTGTATGGCGCGGTTTTGGGGTGCGTCATCAACGCCGCCTCAGTCGTTGTGAGCCCTTCCTTAATCTCAGATGCACAAGGGAACAAAGACGCAGTGTGGGCGTCCTCGCCCATCCCCAGTAGCACAACATCAAAGGTGGGCAGGGACGCCAGTAAAGTCGAGAGCCCCGCGACGTTTGCAACGCTGTCATCTGGCGTCGGAATCAATGACAAAAAGTCAGCCTCAGCGGCTGGGCTCTGCAACAACGTGCTGCGGACCATTTGCTCGTTGCGATCTTCGTGATCAGCAGGAACCCAACGCTCATCTGCCAGCATGATTACGACACGACGCCAGTCGATCGTCTTGCGCGACAGCAGCGAAAAAAGTGCCCTGGGTGTGCTGCCGCCCGATACCACAAGGTAGCCGGATCCGCGTTCAGCGATACCCTGCTCTAACCATAAGGCCACCTGAGTTGCCAGCGCCTCATCAAGGCTGCTGCGATCATCAAAGGCGAGCATCTCAGACATGCCACCCTCTCCCGTCGCGATCGATTAACAACTCTGACTTACTGGGGCCCCAACTGCCCGCTTGATACGCATTCACGGTGACATCACACTGCTGACAGGCGGCGATTAACTGATCGCACCAACGCCAGCTCTCCTCGATCTCTTCCCGGCCGACGAATAGCGACGGGTCTCCATTGATCGCATCGAGGAACAGGCGCTCATAAGCGTCCGGGATGCGATCAATGTCTGCATCTTCGCGAAAGTCAAAATTTAAAGTGTGCGTCTGTAGTGACAGCTTGTCCTTGAGACTTTGGCGCTTTGACACCATGGTCATCTCAATACCTTCGTTGGGCTGCAAGCGAATGATCAGCCGGTTGGGCTCCGGAGCCTCACCGTCACCAAAGATATGGTGAGGCAATGCCTTGTACTGAATAATGATTTCAGTGACTTTGTCGGGCATGCGCTTGCCGGTTCTCAAATAAAACGGTACGCCCGACCAACGCCAGTTATCAACGTGGGCCTTAATCGCCACAAAGGTTTCAGTATCGCTGTTGGTGCTCTCACATCCGTCTTCGTCGAAATATCCGGGCACGGTGTTGCCGTCGATAACACCCTGACTGTACTGCCCTCTGACAACGTGATCCTTAACGCTAGTAGCGTCGATGGGACGCAGTGCCTTGACGATCTTGACCTTCTCGTCACGAATGCTTTCCGCCTCTAGTGAATTCGGCGGCTCCATGGCAACCAGACACAGTAGCTGCATCAAATGGTTTTGAACCATATCCCGGAGCTGACCCACCCCGTCGTAATACGCCCAGCGGCCCTCAATACCAACCTTCTCGGCCACTGTGATCTGCACATGATCAATACAACTTTGATCCCATTGAGAGTTGATAAAGCGATTGGCAAATCGCAACGCCAAGAGGTTTTGGACCGTTTCCTTACCAAGGTAGTGATCAATACGATAAATGTCGCGCTCGTCAAAGAACCGCGCCAACGTCTCGTTGACGTCTCGAGAAGTATCAAGGCTCTCGCCAATGGGTTTCTCCAACACAATACGACACGGCCCGGTGAGGCACCCGTCATGGCTGAGCTGCTCGCAAATCTTGGCGAATAATGACGGCGGCGTAGCCAGGTAAAAAAGACTGACGCGAGCGTCATCAAGCCAAGACTGTAGTGCCCCGAAGGCCTGTGGTTGGGAAAAATCTGCCGAGAGATAGCTGAAGCGCCCTGCGAAGCGCTCCCACATCATCTCGTTGATCTCCTGCCGCATGTACCCTGCCATTTTTGAACGCAGGTCTTGCTGGAAGGTATCGATGGATTGCTCCTGACGCGCGACAGCTGCAATGCGCAGATCAAGGGGCAATAAGTCGGCTGCATCGAGTTGGAAAAGTGCCGGAAACAGCTTGCGCGCCGACAGGTCACCGGTCGCGCCAAAAATGATCAGATCCACTGGGTTCATTGCCCGTCCCCTGTCTTAATCGCCTCAGCCTGCACCACCGTCTCAACCGCCTCGGCGTAAATGTCGGCCCACGCCTGATCTGCAATCATCTGCTTGGTCGTCAGCCATGAACCACCTACCGCGGACACGCTGTTCAGCGCGAGATAAGTTCCCAGGTTGTCACGCGTAATGCCTCCGGTTGGCATGAAACTGACGCCCGGAAACGGGCCCGCCAGCGCACTGATCGCTGGAGCGCCGCCCGACGTTTCAGCAGGGAAAAACTTCAACACGCTGTAGCCATGCTCGATGGCTTTAAGTATCTCTGACGCAGTCACCGCACCGGGTAAAAATGGCAGCGCATGATGGTCTGCCGCACCGAAGAGCGCATCGGTCGCTCCCGGAGAAACAATGAAATCAGCGCCGGCGGCGGCCGCGCGATCGTAATCCTGTTTAGAGCAGACAGTACCGGCGCCAATCATTGACTCGGGAAAGGCTTGCTTCATGGCACTGATCGCATCGAGACCTGCTGGTGTTCGAAGAGTGATTTCAAGCGCCGAAATACCACCACGAAGTAGCGCATCAGCCAGTGGCACCGCGTCGGTCAAGCGATCAATCATAACCACCGGTATCACGGGACAGCGCAGACTCGACAGTAACGCGGCGCCATTCATATCTAATTGGCCTCAGCACAAATGAGCGCCGCACCCAGCAAACCAGGGTCGGGATGGGTAATGACATACGTCGCAATGTCGCCGTTAAAATCGGCGAACCGACCCTTTGCCAGAAAACGCGCACGGAAGTCACTTTTGCGAAGCAGGTCAATGTAACCAGGCGCGATGCCGCCGGCGAGATAGACGCCGCCGCGTGCTCCCAATGTCAGCGCGAGGTTGCCCGCCGCCGAACCCAGCACCGAGAAAAACGTATTCATCGCCTCACCTGCCAATGCGTCATCGCCCTGTTGAGCTGCACTGCCTACCGTCTCAGGAGTAAGATGAACCGCTGGCAAGCCACGAATATCGGCCAGCGCCCGGTATATATTCATGATGCCGGCACCACACAGTAAACGCTCGATGGAGACACGACCAAATTGTGCCCGCAGGCGGCGTAAGATCTTTGCCTCGATATCGGTAATGGGCGCAAAATCGACATGTCCGCCTTCGCCCGGCAAAACGACCGGTCTGTTCTGGCGGTCGAACACTACACTTGCCACACCGGTGCCTGTGCCCGGCCCAATAGCAACCATCGGCTTATACTGCTCGACCTCGCCGCCTCCAATTGCCTCTAGATGCTCGGCAGACAATGCCGGCAACGCGCGGGCGACTGCAGCGAAGTCGTTAATGATGCTGATATGGGGGCACACCATCTGTTCCGCCACACCCTCGGCCGTGAAACGCCAAGGATTATTGGTAAAGCTGATCTCCCGCTGTTCCGGGATGGCCGCGACCGCCAGACAGACACGCGCCAGATAGGTATTAGATAAATTCAGCGCCTGCCAATCCTGGCGGAGTTGATTGAGCACTTCTTCAAATGAAGGAAACTCTTCCACCGCGTAATTAGCAATCGGCTCAGGCGCCGTGTTAACCGGATCCGCAAAGGCAAAGCGGGCATTGGTACCGCCAATATCGGCCAGGAGGTAAAGTGGCCGCACCTGTTTTCCTGTGTCAGCTGGCACAGTGTTCATAGGCAACGGCTCGCGTCGTTTCTTGCACGGGGGTGGGGTCGAGGGTCGGTGGTCCAAACAATGAACACCCACCGCACTCAGCATCGGTCACGGCCTCTCGATTTAACACGAACAGTCCACGACCGACGGTATGTTCCTCTGTCGGTTGGTCAACTGCTGCTCGACTTGCCAGCAGCGCCTCATCCACACTTAGTGAGAGCTGACCGCTTGCGACATCTAGAGAGATCACGTCGCCGTCTTGAATGCGGCCAATCGCGCCGCCCGTAGCCGCCTCAGGAGTGACGTGGATCGCAGCGGGCACCTTACCCGATGCCCCACTTAACCGACCGTCAGTGACCAGTGCCACCGCATGCCCTCGATCTTGCAAGACCCCGAGAATCGGCATCAGTTTGTGCAGCTCTGGCATGCCGTTAGCGCAAGGGCCTTGGAAGCGCGCAACGATGACACAATCTTTATTCAATTCTCCGCGGTCGAAGAGCGATTTCAGTTCATCCTGATGAGAGATCACAACCGCCTGCGCCTCGATCTTCAGATGCTCCGGCGACACTGCAGAGGACTTAATCAAGCTGCGACCTAAATTGCCCTGAAGTAATCGAATTCCGCCTTCCGGTGCGAAGGGATCATGAGCCGGCCTAATCACCTCCGGATCCAGACTCTGGGTCGGTGCAGAACGCCACTGCAGCACTCCCTCGTGCAGACAGGGCTCAAGGGACGCCGCCTCCAGCGACTCTCCGAAGCACACGCGGGCGTCGCCGTGCATCAGCCCCGCCTGAATCAACTCGGAGAACAGTAAACCCGTGCCGCCAGCCGCCTGGAAATGATTGATGTCCGCGCTGCCATTGGGATAAATGCGGGTAAGTAACGGAACGACCTTGGACAGGGCATCGAAATCCGACCAATTCAATACAAGCCCGGCCGCTCGAGCGATGGCGATCAGATGGATGCACAGGTTGGTGGACCCGCCAGAAGCCAGCAAGGCAACCATACCATTTACAAAGCTCCGCTCATCTACCACCTCGGCGAGGGGCAGCGACAGACGGCCGTTTCTGGCAATTTTGGCTACGTGCTCTGCTGCAGCGTTTGTGAGCGCGTCGCGCAGCGGCGTATAGGGGTTCACAAAGGCACTGCCTGGTAGCTGCAGGCCCATCGCTTCCAGCACCATTTGGTTGGAATTTGCCGTGCCATAAAACGTGCAGGTGCCTTGGCCATGGTAAGAGGCCATTTCTGCCTCGAGCAGAGCCGCTCTATCCACCTTACCCTCTGCATAGAGCTGGCGAACACGCACTTTTTCTTTGTTGGACAAACCCGAGGTCATGGGGCCTGCGGGGATGAACAGCGCAGGCAGGTGACCAAACTGCAGCGCCCCCATCAGCAAACCGGGAACGATCTTGTCGCAGATACCGAGCATCAACACCGCATCAAACATCTGGTGCGACAGCGACACTGCGGTGGCTTGTGCGATGACATCGCGACTAAACAAACTGAGTTCCATACCCGGCTGACCTTGCGTCACGCCGTCACACATTGCCGGTACGCCGCCCGCGACCTGCGCGGTGCATCCCATCTTCTTGAGCGCCGCCTTGATCTGGTCGGGGTAACCGGCGTAGGGCGCGTGGGCCGACAACATATCGTTATAGGCGGTAACGATGCCAACGTTGGCGCTGTCCATCATCTTGATAACTGATTTGTCCTCTTCACCACAGGCGGCGACACCATGGGCCAAATTACCGCAGCTCAGTTGACTCCGGTGGACAGGCTGAGACGCCATCTTTTCGATGTCCCGGCGATACTGATTCCGCAGTGTTCGGCTTCGGGTAGCGATGTCGTGGGTGACGCGGAGGACTTCAGGATGCATAGGATCAGTTTGTGATTCGGCTTGTAATAAAGCAACATTTTACAGCCATTTTAGCCCTTTATTACGTATTTTTTGTTGTTAAATTACATATTAGGCGCCTGGCTGTTCTCGGCTCATTACATGCCCGCATCAATAGTCGCCGCATTAGGATGACGCCTTTTCGGGGGTATCAACCTCGAGGCAAGACAGGGGATAGACGCGAATCCAATCAAACTCGACTGTCGCCGGCAGGTCAGCAGGCACAACCTCGCCGCCCAACGTGCCCCCCACGGCCATATTGAGAATGAGGTGGAACGCTTTATCGTCAAAAACCCAGGGCCACGGTGCGACGTCATCAGACGTAGCGACGCCATGGATACGATCGTCAACGTACCAGGCAACACGGTTGGGTGACCACTGAATGCCATAGGTATGGAACTCGCCGCTCCACACTGCTGGGGCGCGCAGCGTTTCACTGTAGTGCACGTTATCGGGCGGTAAGTCGCCAAAATGAATCGCGGCGATCAGGCGATGCGGTTCGTGGCCGGTCCACTCGAGAATATCGATCTCGCCCTCCAGCGGCCAACCCAGGTTTTTCTCTTCGGGCATCATCCAAAAGGCCGGCCACAGTCCCCTACCCTCGGGCAGTTTGATCCGCGCCTCTATTACGCCATGTTGGAATCCGCGCTTACCCTCGGTCGTGATCTTTCCCGAGCGAACCCGACCTTGATCGTCGATGAATGCAGTCAGGCTGAGCAGACCGTCGCTGACTGAAACAGCCTTGGCGTCATAAGTTTGCGCTTCGCTATTGCCCCAGCCACAGAGATTCTGATCACAACCGTCGCCTTCAATAATATTCCAGAGTGAGCGGTCCAGCGGCCCCTCAAAGTCCTCTTGCCAGATAGGTTCGCAGTTCGCGCCCAACGCGCCAGTCGATAACACTCCAAAGAGAATGCCAAACAGGTATCGACAGGCCATAGAACTCCCCAGCCAATCAAACTGCATGCTCACCACCAGACGGTATAAAAGAAGACCAATATCAGCGTGACGACAATGGCGCTGAGGTTGAAACCCTGAGTCGTCGCAAAGCTCACGCCCGCGGGGTCGACAAAGCCAGTCTGAGCACGCGGTCGCAGCAGTGACCAGAAAACCCCGATGGCAATGCACAGTACAAATACCAACCCAACGCGGTCCATGAACGGCAGCTCAGGCCAGTACAGCTTGAAGAGTAGCGACAGCGCTGCGGAGGCGATGGCGGCGATCAGTGCCGCGGTCGCGGTTGTACGCGACCAAAACAGCCCCAACATAAAGATGGCCACAATCCCCGGCGTAAAGAACCCGGTGAACTCCTGAATGTATTGAAACGCCTGCTCGAAGTTACCCAGCAAAGGTTTGGCGGCAATGACCGCAATAACCATTGCCACAATGGCAACCGCTCGACCGAGCGTCACAGAGCGCTGACCCCCATCGCTCACCATGCCTAGAGACGGCGCAACGTCCATCGTAAAGATGGTCGAGATGCTGTTACACATTGATGCCAGTGACGAGACGATGGCCGCCAGTAGCGCCGCGAAGACCAGACCCTTGATCCCCAAGGGCAACAAATTCATGGCAGACGGATACGCTTTATCCGGCGCAGACAGATCGGGATTCAACACAAACATCGCGATGCCAGGCAGCACCACAATCACGGGCATCAGGAGCTTGAGAAAGGCGGCAAAGGCGATGCCTTTTTGTGCCTCGTCAACGCTCTTCGCTGCAAGTGCTCGCTGGATAATGTACTGGTTGAAGCCCCAGTAAGAGATATTCATTACCCACATCCCACCGAGCAGAACAGAAAGTCCAGGCAAACTCATGTAATGAGGATGCCCTTCGTTGAGGATCATGTGGAACTTGTCAGGCGCCTGCTGGGTCAGCGTGGTAAAACCTGCTAATGGACCCGCGCCGTCGCCAATCTGTTCCAGCAAAATCCAGGAGATCATCAGACCGCCCATGACTAGCAGGATCACCTGAATGATATCGGTCAGTGCGACCGCCCTGAGTCCACCGTAGAGAGAGTAGGCAATGGCAAATACGCTCAGTGCTATCAAGCCCATGGTGAGATCGACGCCCGCCACCGTGTTAATGGCCAAGGCGCCCAACCAGAGAATTGAAGTCAAATTGACGAAGGTGTAGACACCCAGCCAAAACACCGCCATGACGGTTTTGACGCGGTCATCGTATCGCTGCGCAAGGAACTGGGGCATCGTGTAGATGCCCGTCTTCAAAAAAATGGGCAGTAAAAACTTGCCGACTAGGAGCAACGTAAAGGCCGCCATCCACTCGTAAGAGGCGATAGCAAGACCGATCGCATAACCCGACCCTGACATGCCGATAATCTGCTCGGCTGAAATATTAGCCGCAATCAGGGATGCACCAATTGCCCACCAGGGAAGGGCCTTACCCGCCAGAAAGTAATCCTGAGCATTCTTTTCTTGCCCAGCCGGCTCGCGAGACACCCATTGAGCCAAAACGAAAAGGCCCACCGCATAAACGGCCACAATGGCCATATCAATCGTCGACAACACCTGATCTCTCCTGCGATCCCACAGGGGGACGCCTATTATTGTTTGAGTTTCGGTAGCCTCTGGCGAGAGTAGCGCTTAATTGTTGACGAGCAGCTCGCTGCAACTCAACACCTCACCACTTTCGGGCGTTTCAGCCAGTACCACCTCAGAAATTTCCAAGGCAAGTTCCCCCGTTGTCGCCAGCAGGAACGGCGTGTTGATCTTGGTCGAATCGACGCCAAGCTGAGCAAAGCACTTCATAGGGAAACTGAGCTTTTGCCACTCTGCTTGCGCTGCGGTCTCAAGCACACTCGTAATATCCATCTCGCCAGAACAAGGGTAGCCGCAATCCATTCGGAGTGTGACCCGCTGAGAGGGTTTTTTGATTAATCGCATGTCAAAAGACAAAGCACCGTCAGCCATTTCCAACTGCCGCATATTGACCGGCTCTTCGAACTGAAAATACACCTGACTGAGGTGCTCACCTTTGCCGGTGAACTCAATGCGTCTGGCATCCTCCTGAACCTTCCGATCTACAACAGTGAGGCTGAGTTCTCCACGCCCCGACGTGGCTCCAGTGGACCCCACCTCGACTGCCCAATTAAAATCGTCACCAATGAATAGCGTCCACGGGTCGCGCACGCCTTTATCGAATACCCATGTGTCTAGCGTTTTGGTTTTGCCGACGGGCTGCTCGGACAGAGCGATCCACTGTGGTGAATCAGACGCCACCAAACCGTAGCCTTCTGGAAATACAGCTTGCGTGATCGGCAACTCATGATCCTCTGGATTGAGATCTTGCGCCGGCCAGGGCATGGGGAGTCTTCCCTCAAATCCATAGACAGCACCACCCTCTCGAGCGGCCATGAGCACATCAGCCACCGCTGCACCTTCAGATCCTGGCAGCCATCCGATGACAAAGGCATCAGAAGCATTCAACTCCGGATTAGTCCATAGCGGCCGGCCGGTAAGGAAAAGAGTCACGACTGGCACGCCCCGGTTCTTGAGGTGCTTTATTAGCTGTAGATCTCGGGATCTGCCCTGCTGCCACGCCAGCGTCTCGATGTCGCCCTGCCCCTCAGCATAAGGTGGCTCGGCTATGACCACCACTACAGCGTCGAGCTCCTCGGTGGACTCTTCGGGATCATAGAGCGCTACATCGCCTCCGGCGGCTTTGGCATGCTTTATAAAGCCATCAAGGATCGATGTTCCGCCCGGAAAATCTGCGTTCACATTACCGGTGCCCTGCCAGCTGATTGTCCAGCCTCCGGATTGCAGACCGATATCATCAGCCCCTGCCCCTGCCAAACGATACACACCTGCCGGATCGAGCGGCAGCAAGTTACCTTGGTGCTTGACCAATACCAGTGACCGCCGCACGGCCTCCTGAGCCAGAGCCCGATGTGCCTCTGAACCCACGGTTTTGGCATAAACCGCTGCACGCTCGGAGGGCAACCCACGATCCATCAGCCCCGATTGGAACTTGACCTTAAGAATACGTCTTACCGCTTCGTCGATGCGGGCCTCAGAAATCTCACCCGCTTCCACTTGCGCCACCATGTTGCGGAGCAACGTTAGCCAGTCTTTCGGCACCATGATCATGTCAATGCCAGCGTTGATGGCCTGAACACAATCGTCCGGCTTACACCCAGTGACCTGTCCAATGCCGTTCCAATCACTGACGACAAAGCCATCGAACCCTAACTCGTCGCGAAGCACGGTCGACAGCAGTTCATGGCTGCCATGAATCTTGTCCCCGTTCCAGCTATTGAAGGAGGCCATCACCGTCATGACCCCCGCCTCAATCGCTGTGACGTAGCCCTGCCCGTGGATCGCCAACAGATCCGATTTGCTGAGACGGGTATCCCCCTGATCAATTCCCCGATGTGTCCCACCATCGCCGATAAAGTGCTTGGCGGTCGCCACGATGCCGTTGCTCTGCATAGCCTCAACCACGCCACCGGCGAATTCACGGACGAGCGCCGGGTCGGAACCATAGGATTCATAGGTACGGCCCCACCTGGGATCCTTCGCTACCGCCAGAGTTGGCGCAAAAATCCAGTCGATCCCCGTCGCGCTCACCTCCTTGGCGGTCGCCTCGGCAATCGCAGCGGTCAACTCAGGATCTCCGACTGCGCCCAGCGCAATGTTGTGGGGAAACAAAGTGGCGCCTATGACATTGTTGTGACCGTGAACTGCGTCCGTACCCCAGATTACGGGGATACCGGCGCTACCTTCGGAGGTGTCAATGGAGGCGAGGTAATAACTGTCTGCCAGATCTACCCAGTCCTGAATCGAGGAGTACTTGTTTTGCGCTGGGAAGGAGCCGCCCCCGTTGAGCACACTGCCGAGGCCGTAGCGTCGCAAATCGTCTGGGGTAACGTGCTTGATCTCCCCCTGAATCATCTGCGCGACTTTCTGCTCCAGTGTCAGTGTTGCCATGACAGCGTCGACGCGATCAGAGATCGACATCTCTGCGAATGCCACACTCATTGGTAGCACACTCACGGCCAGCGTCATTAACCACTTCTTCATCCCAACACCTTTCACTTTCGCCCCAACCCCGTCTAACACGGGAATCACAACGCGAAAGTATCGCAAGCACCGTTTCACACGCAGTCCCAGCGCGACGGAGCGGGCCTTTTCAAAGGCGAGCGGGGGGGCGCAATTAACCTCATCATTATTCTCCTTGTTGAACCCGCGATCAGCTTAACTGTCAGGCAACATTGGGACTTCTCTCCAGGGCGTTGCAAATCTGTAATTCAGAGTTGCAGCAGGTTTCCACCACACTGGCGCCGCTGTCCTGCGGCGTTTACACAGTGATTCTGAGGCGTCACATGCAACCATGCCGGCCCGCGTTTCAGAGGGGTGCAAAGACCGCGGGCACAACCTGATGAAAAGCACTTGATTCGTGGTCGTCGGCGGGTGACAGTAGTTATTCTGTGCTCACGGCCACTATGACGCCACAATCCGGGGGAGCCAGCCATGTCGACCGAGCAACAAGCCTCGACGACGTCCAAAGCGCATCATCCCAGTAGCTTCGCAGGGCTACTGACTTCGGTCATCAACGCCGGCCGCGATATCCTCGATCGGCGCAGAAAATCAACCGAGGAGGCGCCGTCTGGCGATTTGCTTGCCAAATGTCACCAGTTAATCCATCACCGCGGTGAAGCGTCTGGACTGGCGTTAGCGTGCGAGGTCATCGCCGACTACCAGGCATTAGACCAGAGCAATCAGCTGCTCTTTTTTCAGGCTTTGGCACAGGAGTTCAGCGCTGACCGTGAGGCGATTCTGACTGCCGCCGACGATTTCGAATCCAATCCCGACTCAGATCAACTCGCTGCACTGGTAAAGGCAACCGAAGCGCCCAGAGTCAAGCTATTCCGCAGAATGAATATGGCGCCCAGCGCGACGCCCGTGCTGGTCAAAATGCGCGGTGACCTGCTCGGCCACCTGCAGACCACACCCTCGCTAAAACCCGTCGACTCGGATCTGAAGCATCAATTTATCTCCTGGTTCAATCGGGGGTTCCTAGAGCTGAGAGTCATCGATTGGAACTCGCCGGCCGCCGTGCTGGAGCGCATCATCCAATACGAGTCCGTTCACGCGATTCAGGGCTGGGACGATCTGCGCTCGAGACTGCGAGAGAACCGCATGTGTTTTGCGTTCTTCCACCCTGCGATGCCGGACGACCCGCTGGTTTTTGTCGAAGTAGCGATTACGGCGGGCATACCTCAGGCGATTGGGCCGCTGATTGAAAAGTCCGCTGAGCCCGAGGATGAGCGAGACCTCGATACGGTAGTGTTCTACTCAATCAGTAATTGTCATCCTGGGCTCGCGGGAGTCTCTTTCGGTAACTTCTTGATCAAACAGGTGGTTGAGGAGGTGGGCAAACGCTATCCCAAGGCGAAACGCTTCATCACATTGTCACCCGTTCCCGGTTTTTGTCGGTGGTTAACCGAAGCAGGCGCAAGTCAGGGCATCGATGTTCACGAACTCAGGTCTGCGGCGCAAACATCAGATACAGGAGAGAAGGACGCCATGGCTGAGAGGGCGCTGAGGCTTTGCGCTCACTATCTGATCAAAGAGCGCGCCGGGAAATCGGCGCTGGATCCGGTCGCGCGATTCCATTTGGGTAATGGCGCCAGTCTCCATGCCATTCACTGGGCGGCTGACTTGAGCAATAAGGGGCTGCAGCAATCCGCGGGGATTATGGTCAACTACCTTTATGACTTAAGCAGCATCGAGGAAAACCACGACGCTTATTTTGATCAGGGTGAAGTGGCCATCTCGCGGCCTGTTTCGAGGTTGCTTAACTAGCCTCCCGATGGGTGGTGTGCCAATGGCAGATGCCGGGGGTATGATCAGAAGCGCAGGCGCTCTGGGGCGCCCCATAAAACAATAATCAGGCGGTGCAACAGCATGGCATTTGATACCTCGCAGTTCCGCGAATTCCGCTACGGTTGGCCGGTCGTACTCGCATCTACCTTCGGCATTTCTTTGGGTATGTCGCCACTGCCGTTCTACACGATTGGCGTCTTCGCGCAGCCTCTAGCAGAGGAATTCGGCTGGGGCATCGACCAAATCATGTTCGGCTTGGTGCCGTTTTGTATCGTCACGGTGATCAGCGCGCCCATGGCGGGTTATTTGTCGGATCGTTATGGCGTTAGAAAAGTGGCCCTGATTTCCATGCTCACCTTTGCCATGGGCATGATGCTGTTCTCACTCAATAACGGCTCGCACACGCTGTACCTGTTCCTCTGGGGACTGCTATCGGCCCTTAGTGCAGGCACCCTGCCCATCACCTTCACCAAGGCCATCTCCCGATGGTTCCACGAAAAGCGCGGTCTGGCGTTGGGGATTGCATTGGTGGGCACCGGCATTGGCGGTGCCGTCGCCAAGTTAATCGCCGAGGAGCTCATTAATGCCTACGGTTGGCGCATGGCGTATGTCGGCATCGGATTCCTGCCGCTGATCGTCGCCCTGCCAATTGCCCTCTTTGCCTTCCACGATGTGGATGATCCCAAAGTCGCCAAGCGGGCCGAGGGGCTGGCTGCACTGAGCAGAGAGACTGGCAGCACCATGCAACAGTATGGCTTTACCTTCATTCAGGCGCTGAAGGATTGGCGGCTGTGGCTGCTGGGCGCGATCTTTCTGCCCCTTTCCTTCGCCATCGGTGGACCCATCCCCAACCTTGAGACGATGATGGGCTCAAAAGGCTTTGAGCGCGCTGACGCGGTCATACTGGCAAGCTTTCTGGGTTATTCGGTTTATGCCGGGCGGCTGATCGCAGGCTATCTACTGGACTTCATCTGGGCGCCTGCGATCGCTTGCGCGCTAATGATCCTGCCGGCAATTTCCATGATGATGTTTGCCGGCGCTGACCCGAGCTATGGCCAAATGGTGCTCGCCATCGTGTTGCTGGGTGTTGCCGCAGGCGTCGAGTATGACCTGCTGGCTTATCTGGTATCACGCTACTTCGGCGTGCGCAGCTACTCTCGGATTTACGGCGCACTGTATGCGCTGTTTGGCCTCGGTGCGGGTTTCGGGCCCGCCGTCTTTGGCGCGGTGTACAGCAATACCGGCTCTTACGATCAGGCACTTTACTACTCCATGTGGGGCTTCATTATCTGCTCGCTGGCGCTGCTCTTGCTGGGCCGCTATCGAGACGAGCAACTCAAGGCCATGGTCTGAGAAAACAATGAAACCGGAGCCCGCGCTCAAGCGAATCGATGCCGCTGACATGCCGGAGGACATTGCCTCGGCGTGGGAAGCTTCGATGGCGCTGCGCGGGGACGCCACATTCTTTGAGGTTTTTGCGAATCATCCAGATCTGTATCGCTGGTATGTGGGCTCTTTCTACGGAGAAGTGTTCCGCGGCGGTGAAGTGGCTCAGCCCTATAAAGAGCTTCTGCGCCTTAGGCTCTCCACCCTGCACGGTTGCCGCTTCTGTAATCAGGGCAACC
>JADHQG010000006.1 GCA_016778045.1 Luminiphilus sp.
GCCCGACCGATAGTGACGCTCGCATTGGTAAAGAGAGCGGTCGCGTCTGGCACTTTAGAATACAAGGGGTCTGCACTCCGAACATGGGTCTTTTACGCTCAACTCTGGTATTCCTGTGGATGGCGCTCACCGTCATACCCATGGCGACCTTGATTATCGCGACGACGCCTTTTATCAGCCCGGACGCTCGATGGTGGTATCTGGCCAGGCCATGGCTGCGTGGCGCGGTCGAGGCGGCCAGAGTTATTGGGGGCGTTGACTATACGGTCTCGGGCGAGGAGTTTTTGCCCGGCGCGGCTGACAACCAGCGCATCATTTTATGCCCTAAGCATCAGTCGACTTGGGAGACCTTCTTCTTTGCCAGTCGTATGCCACACCCTTTGGCCTATGTCTTCAAGCGCGAGTTGCTATTCATACCCTTCTTTGGCTGGGCGATGGCTTGCCTGAACATGATCCATATTGATCGCAGTGCCCGCGGCGACGCCTGGAACAAAGTCGCATCACTGGGCGAGCGTCTTATGGATCGAGGCAAGTGGGTGATCATGTTTCCCGAGGGGACGCGTTCCGAAAGAGGACAGTCAGGGGTTTATAAAACTGGCGCAGCTAGGTTGGCGATCGCCACCGGCGCTCGAATTGTGCCCATTGCGGTGGCGTCAGCTCGGTGTTGGCCCCGAAAAAGTTTTACCTTTCTGCCTGGCTCGATCGCCGTATCGATTGGTGCGCCCATATCGCCACTCCCGGGTGAGAGCTCTGCCGATTTGATGGACAAAGTGTCAGGTTGGATCGAGGGAAAGATGCGAGTTATTGATCCCCAAGCCTATCCTGAAAATGAACGCCCCGATGAGGCGGCGATACAAGAGGCTGCTCTAGGCGAGGCGCTGGAGGCGCAGGCGGCGGCGGCCCGTGCTTCACAAGGGGGTATCTCATCTGATCGATGAGCGGATTCGGCGAAGGGTCTGGGTCAATCCGTTCGTCCATCGGGAGGAGCCAGCAATGTACACTGACAGGCGAAGTAGGCGGAGGCGCAAATGGGGTTCTATAACGACAGTGTGGTACCGAGGTTAGTCACGTGTGCCTGCGGTACGAAACCGATTCTCAAGCAACGAGAGAAGGTAGTGCCAATGGCGTCGGGCCGAGTGTTGGAGATTGGCCTTGGGGCTGGCCACAACCTGCCTTACTACCACGCCACCCAGGTCGAATCAGTGGTGGGAATTGACCCGTGCGTCACCAGTTGGAAGTTAGCCCAGCCACGAGCGGCCAGCCTGGGCGTGCCGCTTGAATTTATTGAGGGGTCTGCAGAGGCGATGCCCCTCCCAGACTCGGCGTTTGATAGCGTCCTCATGACATACAGCCTATGCACGATTCCCGATGCGCACACAGCGCTGGCGGAAATCCGGCGCGTTTTGAAGCCTGGAGGGCGGTTGCTGTTTTGCGAGCATGGTATTGCTCCCGACCCCGGCACATCAAAGTGGCAGGCACGGATCAATCCGCTTTGGCGGCGCCTAATGGGTGGGTGCAACCTGAATCGCCCGATAGTGGCCTGGATCGAGCAGGCCGGATTTTCAATGAAGGCACTAGATCAGATGTACCTCCCTGGCACGCCACGTATCGCTGGCTTCAACGTATGGGGCGTCGCAGAGCACTGATGCACTGCGGATGCACGGCCTAAATACTCTCTTCTCGGGTTGGCAGGATACTGTTTCTGATATGCGCTATTGGCTGTGGGTCATCGGTATGGGTTGTCTTGTATCCTGCGTCAGTGAGGCGCCAGCGCCCTCCTGGAGCGATAAGCCGATGGCGAGCTTCGCCGGGCATTGGGAGGTGGATTATGCACGCAGTGACAGTATTCAAACTCAGCTGAATGTCTCTTTTCGGGAGGTTCAGCGGGAGTTGCGGCGACAGCGAGAAGCGGCTGAGCGGGGCAGCACCTATCAGGGATCGCGCATCGGCGACCTCGATACATTGGTGGCACTGGCCAAGATGGCGGAGCTGGTAACAGACGCCGACCTGTTGCAGATCGAGCAGGACGCCCGTCATGTCCGCATAGATCGCGAGAACAATTTTGCGCTGACCTGCGATTTGGACGGCTCGCAATCGGTTCCGAGTCAATTGGGCGCAGAGCAATGCTGGTGGGATGGAGGTCAGCTTCACTTTTCGGTTTTCATGCCGGACGGTTTGTCTATCCATCACCGGTTCACCTTGTCTGCTGATGTGCTCTCACTGGCTCAACGGACGCACCTGATGGCGCCGGGCGTGTCGCAGGGTCTTGAAGTGGTGCGGATCTTTTCACGCTTCGATCCCTCAAATCGTGGTTACCGCTGCACCGAAACCTTGAGTAAAGGCCGTGTCTGCACCACTGAGCGAGTGGTTGAATGACAATGGGGTTGGCGCGACTTATCGGAAAGGTTTTCGGGGCGGTCACTCGAAGCGACTTCGCGCGTGAGGTGGCGTCGACTGAAAGCGCTGGGCGGTTTCAGTTGGTCCGCATTGTCGCGGTCGTATCAGTAGCAATGCAGTTCGGGTGTGCGGCACCGCCATCAGAGCGGCCAGTGGATCCGGTAACTGAACCTGAGTGGCACACTCCCGAGTCACTTGAGTGGGCTTCAGAGCCTACTCTGCCGCTGCTCGATATTGGTGTGGTGTCGTTCGATCCGGGGGTGTCAGACGATGACGTGAGTCCTTTGGCGGCAGTCCGTCGATTGGAAGGACAGCTACTGGCTGCTGAATTGAGGGAAACCCTGCAACAGAGTAACCAGTGGGGCGTGGTGCGTTTGCTGCCCTCGGTGTCCGCCCTCACTCCAATCGCGCTACAGACCCGAATAGTGTTTTCAGATGGTCGCGATTTGATTCTGGATGTCACGGCACGTGACGCGATGGGTACGCTGTGGTTCGAGCAGCGAATTGCACGCCGCTCGACGCTCTCGGAAGAGTCTGAGCAGCCGCTAGGTGCGCTGTTTAATGTCATCAGCAATCGGCTGTTGGCTTACTGGCGGTCATTGGCGGTTCTTGAACGCCAGCGGTTTCTGGATGCAGCAGGGCTGATGTACGCGCAGAGTCTGGTGCCCGAGGCTTTTTCAGACATGTTGGCGCTCACCGAAGAGGGCTGGCAACTGTGGCGATTGCCTGCAGAGGGCGACCCAATGATGGCCCGCGTGACCCGAGTGCGAAACCAGGAGTACCTTTTCTGCGATACCGTCGATGAGCAATACACCCTGTTGGAGGATCGTGTGGGCCCCACTTATGCGCTGTGGCGGCAGGCGACCCTGGAGCAGGCTGAGTGGCTAGAGCAATACGAGCGACGCGCCTCGTCCCGAGAGGTAAAATCCAGTGACAGTGAGTTTTCTCGAATGCATGCGCAATATGCGGCATATCGCTCTTTCCGAATTCAAGAACAGGCCCTGTTTGAGTTGGCCGAGGCCCTGGACAATGAGAGCCAGCCTACCGTTTTGCAAACAGAAGATCGTGTTGTCAGCCTGAAGGGTACTTTGGCATCGCAATACGACACTTGGCGGGAGCTGCTGCGCGAGATTTATCTCCTTGAGCAGGGGTCAGCAGCATGGTGATGCACCAATACTTGGCAACCTGCCCAGCGGGTGTGGGTGTCTATCTGGCTCAGGAGCTTGAGCAATTAGGGGCCGCCTCTGTCGTTGAGCGTCCTTCGGGTGTCACGTTTGAGGGGGCGCTTGGGCTGGCCTATCGGGTTTGTCTTTGGAGCCGGCTGGCTAATCGCGTCATTTTGCAGCTCGACGCCGCCAAGGCCGACACTGCTGACGGTCTCTATGAGGCCGCGATGTCTATCGATTGGTTACAGCATTTGGCGCCCGGGAGATCTCTTGCAATCGATTTTTCAGGCCGCAGCCCCGATATCCGTAACGAGCAGTTCGGTGCCCGTCGAATAAAGGATGCGATCGTAGATCAATTCCGCCAAAGGGGGGTTGGACGTCCTTCAGTGGATTTACGAGAGCCGGATCTCCGCATTCATGCTCGACTGCATAGAGGCCACCTTAGTCTCGGTGTCGACCTGAGCGGGGAGAGCTTGCATCGTCGGGGATACCGGCTTGACGGCGGCTTGGCGCCCTTGAAGGAAAACATCGCTGCAGCGGCGCTATGGGCGGCAGGATGGCCGGCTATGAGCGAGGCGGGTCAGGCACTGATTGATCCCATGTGCGGCTCCTCGACGCTGCTGCTGGAGGGTGCTTTGATGGCGCTGGATCAGGCGCCAGGGCTTTCTCGAGCGGGATTCGGTTTCGACCATTGGGCTGGCCACGACGACGCCCAGTGGCGGGCAATTCGCTCTGAAGCTGATGAGCGGGCTCAGGCAAGCCTGACGTCTTCTGTGGAAATTCGGGGCTATGACGGCGATATTCAGGCAGTGCGCCACTCACAAAATAATATTGCGCGCCTGGGTTTGGAGAAGTTCGTCAGGATTCGCTGCAAAGACTTGGCGTCGGTGACACGGCCAACCCACAAGGATCTATCAGGGGGATTGGTGGTCGCTAATCCGCCGTGGGGAGAGCGGATGGGCAGTGTCAGTAGTCTTCACCTCTTATATAACGCGCTTGGCGATCTCATGAGCCGTGAATTTGAGGGTTGGCGTGGTGTTGTTTTGACGTCGGATTTGTCGCTTGGCAAAGCGGTTGGGTTGCGGGCTGCAAAGCGGCGGGCATTTCAAAATGGGCGTTTAGATCTCCATTGTCTTCAATTTGAGCTGACAGCCGATAATCGCTTTCGTGATCTGGACACGGCTAGCCAGAAGCCGCTGGCGTCGTCGCCTCAGGCGGCGTTGTCAGGAGAAGCTGAAATGGTCGCTAATCGGCTGCGCAAAAATCGCCGCAGATTGTCACCGTGGCTCCGCCGCGAGGGTATCAGCTGCTACCGCGTCTACGATGCCGACATCCCTGAATATGCCGCCGCCGTCGACATCTACAACGGACACCCTCACATCGCCGAATATGCTGCGCCCAAATCTGTGCCCGATGACACCGCTAACCGGCGACTCGAAGCATTGGTGCAGGCCGTCTGTAATGTGTTCGAGGTGCCAGCAGTAGACCGCGTGGCGGTGAAGCGGCGGGAACGCCAGAAAGGCCCTGGTCAATATCAGCGGTTAGAGCAGACTGGGGAGCGTTTGGTGGTGAGCGAAGGCGCTGTCAGGGCGCTCGTCAACCTACACGATTATTTGGATACCGGTTTATTTCTGGATCATAGGCCGCTGCGCACTTGGGTGGCGCAGGAAGCAAAGGGGCGGCATTTTCTCAACCTGTTCAGCTATACCGGGGCGGCGACGCTACACGCTGCGGCGGGCGGGGCGACGACTAGTACGAGTGTCGATGCTTCGGCTACGTATCTCGACTGGTTTGGGGCCAACCTGGCACTGAATGGCTTCTCAGATCGACAGCATCGCGCCATTCGAGCTGACGTCAGGTCATGGCTTGCTGAGGAGACGCGACAATATGATCTGATTATGCTGGACCCGCCGTCCTTCTCTAACTCAAAGCGCCATGATGACTTTGACGTGCAGAGAGATCACTTCGCATTGTTAGAGCTTGCCATGGCCCGCCTGACTGGCGAGGGCTACCTGTATTTTTCGACCAATTCTCGACGCTTCAAGTTGGATGCCCGCGCTCTGGAAAAATGGCAGGTGTCAGACATCACGCAGCAATCCATTCCTGAGGATTTTCGTCGAAACCAACGCATCCACGCTTGCTGGCGCATAACACACCTCTAAACCAAAGAGCTCAAAGAGAGTGGTTGTCGGGGTCTTTTGCCACGCCAATGGCTGCAGCTTCAGTGCTATACTCCGCGCCTTTTTTTACGAGCGCTCGGCGACCGCCCCCCGCGTAGCCGGCGCTTGCCCTTGGTAAGAGGACAGCACAGCCCATGGCACAGACCTTGTACGACAAATTATGGGAGGCCCATCTTGTAGAGCAGCGAGAAGACGGCACCGCGCTGATCTATATCGACCGGCACCTGTTGCATGAGGTGACATCGCCTCAGGCGTTCGAGGGTTTAACGCTGGCGGGTCGACCGTTATGGCGTCGCAACGCCAACCTTGCCGTGCCAGATCACAACGTGTCGACCCTGAAGGCAGAGCGAGACGGCGGTCTTGCAGCGCTGCCCGACCCGATCTCGAGAATTCAGCTGCAAACACTGGACGATAACTGTGACGCCTTCGATGTCGCGCAGATCCACCTCGATGATTTACGACAGGGCATTGTCCACGTTATAGGTCCGGAGCAGGGTGCTGTGCTGCCGGGAATGACCGTTGTCTGCGGGGATTCGCACACCTCCACTCACGGCGCCGCAGGCGCTCTTGCCCACGGCATTGGCACTTCGGAAGTGGAACACGTGCTCGCTACGCAGTGTCTGATACAAAAGAAGATGAAGAATTTCAAGGTGGAGGTTAGTGGTCAATTGGCGGCAGGTGTGACGGCTAAAGACATTGCTCTGGCGGTGATTCGCGAGATTGGCACCGCCGGTGGAACCGGATACGCCATCGAGTTTTGTGGGTCCGCGATTCGGGACCTGAGCATGGAAGGGCGTATGACGCTTTGCAACATGGCGATTGAGGCTGGCGCCCGATGCGGGCTGGTGGCGGTTGATGATGTGACGCTCAACTATTTCAAAGACAAACCTTTGGCGCCAAAGGGGGAGCAGTGGCAGCTGGCTGAAATGTGGTGGCGCACTCTGCATTCTGACGAGAAAGCGGTTTTTGATCGCAGCATCTCGCTGGATGGCAGTGCGATTGCGCCCCACGTCACCTGGGGCACGTCTCCCGAAATGGTGACCTCTATCGATGGTCACGTGCCGCGGCTCTCTGATATGCCGGATGAGACGGCCAGGCTAGGCCTCAAACGGGCGCTGGAATACATGGGGCTTGAGGAGGGCATGGCCATTGGTGATATCCGACCTGATGCGATTTTTATTGGCTCCTGTACCAACTCGCGAATCGAGGATCTACGCGCTGCCGCAGCCGTGCTGAAGGGGCGTCGTGTGTCGGAGAACATTCGCAAGGCGATGGTCGTGCCCGGTTCGGGATTGGTTAAAGCCCAAGCAGAAGCTGAAGGGCTGGATAAGATTTTTATCGAGGCAGGTATGGAGTGGCGTGAGCCCGGCTGCTCCATGTGTTTGGCGATGAACGCGGATCGGCTGTTACCGGGCGAGCGTTGTGCTAGCACCTCGAATCGAAACTTTGAGGGTCGTCAGGGCGGTGGCGGAAGAACGCATTTGGTCAGCCCTGCCATGGCTGCCGCCGCGGCCGTTGCCGGACGATTCGTGCCGGTCGAGAAGGCCTTGAGCGAGACAGCAGGAGTGTCGTCGTGAGGCCCTTTACTCGTCATCAAGGTTTGGTGGTCCCCATGGATCGGGCCAATATCGATACGGATTTAATAGTGCCCAAACAATTCCTGAAATCGATTCGCAGATCCGGATTCGGACCGAATCTCTTTGATGAGTTGCGGTATCTCGATGAGGGGGTGCCCGATGCCGACAACAGCCATAGGCCACTGAATCCTGACTTCCCACTCAATTTTCCGCGTTATCAGGGCGCCTCTATTCTGCTCGCCAGAGAGAATTTTGGATGTGGGTCCAGCCGCGAGCATGCGGCTTGGGCGATGGAGGATTTCGGTTTTCGCTCGGTCATCGCGCCGAGCTTTGCCGACATCTTCCGCTCCAATGCGTTCAAAAATGGGATCTTGCCGATTGAGTTGGCCGCATCTCAGGTACAAACGCTGTTCCAGAAGGTTCAGGAAGAAGAGGGCTTTTCCCTAGATATCAATCTGGAGGATTGCACGGTCAGATTGCCAGCGGGCGAGATCTGGTCCTTTGAAGTTGATGCTTTTCGTCGCGATTGCTTGCTGCAAGGGCTAGACGATATCGGCTTAACACTTGAGAGCGCGACAGCGATCAGCGCCTTCGAAGAGCAACATCAGGCGCGTTTTCCGTGGTTGTTCGAGGATATCCGGCTTTGACCCGACGCATTTTGCTCTTGCCGGGCGACGGTATTGGCCCCGAAGTCGTGCGTCAGGCCCAACGGGTGCTCGAGTCGGTCGGCGAGCAACATGCGCTGGATCTCGTCTTTGAGGAGGCCAACCTAGGTGGTGTAGCCATCGACCGCGAGGGGGCGGCTTATCCCGCCGCGACTCAGGCGCTCGCTGCCGAGGCAGATGCCATTTTGCTGGGCGCAGTGGGTGGGCCCAAATGGGATGCGTTGCCCGCCGGCGAGAGGCCAGAGAGAGGCTTGCTCGCCATTCGATCCGATCTCGATCTGTTCTGCAATTTTAGACCGGCGATTTTGTTCCCCGAGTTGGCGGCAGCATCGAGTCTTCGCGCGGAACTTGTATCGGGCCTCGATATTTTGATCGTCCGCGAACTGACTGGCGGTATCTACTTCGGCCAGCCGCGGGGCATTAGCACCGGACAAGATGGCGTGCGTGAGGGCGTGAACACCGACCGATACAACGAGACGGAAATCCTGAGGATCGGGCGACTGGCCTTCGAGGCGGCGCAAAAGCGGGGTGGTCGGCTGTGCTCAGTCGACAAGGCGAATGTTTTGGAAGTGACGATGCTGTGGCGCGAGGTGATGGAATCCCTCAGCGCGGATTTTCCTGATGTGGCGTTGTCACACATGTATGTGGATAACGCGGCGATGCAACTGGTACGGGAGCCAAAGCAGTTTGATGTGATTGTCACGGGTAATTTATTTGGTGACATACTCTCTGATATTGCCGCCATGCTGACGGGGTCGATCGGTATGCTGCCTTCCGCCTCGCTCAATGCGTCCTCGGCGGGCCTGTATGAGCCTGTTCACGGCTCAGCGCCAGATATTGCGGGTCAGAACGTCGCCAATCCTCTGGCGACTATTTTGTCAGCGGCCATGTTGCTGAGATATTCGTTACATGCCGGTGATGCGGCGGACCAAATAGAGCGGGCGGTCGCATCAGTGTTGGCTCAGGGTATGCGAACGAGCGATACGGCCGTGAGTCAGTCGCTAGACAGCACCTTGGGCACAAGTGAAATGGGCGATGCGGTCTTGGCGGCTCTGTAGGTTAAGGCCTGCATAGGGCAAGTTGGCGATAGTCACATAACGAATTGGAGATCTGAGCAGTGAAGCCAGTCAATGTTGCGGTTGTAGGAGTGACCGGTGCAGTGGGAGAGGTCATGCTCGAGATTCTCGAGTCACGCAATTTCCCTGTTGATACGCTATTCCCACTGGCCTCTGCCCGCTCAGCGGGCAAATCCGTCACATTTCGAGGAAAGCGCCACGCGGTGCGGGATTTAAGTGAGTTCGATTTCTCTCAAACACCGATAGCCCTGTTTTCAGCGGGAGGGGATATCAGTGCGGAGTTTGCGCCGATTGCGGCAGCCGCTGGCTGTGTCGTGATTGATAACACTTCACACTTCAGACGTGACGCCGACATCCCCCTGGTGATTCCCGAGGTCAACCCCGACGCTATTGGCCAATTCCGGAACCGCGGGATTATCGCGAACCCCAACTGCTCAACGATCGGCATGCTGGTCGCGCTGAAGCCGATATACGACGCAGTTGGGATTGAGCGAATCAATGTGGCGACCTATCAAGCCGTCAGCGGCACGGGCAAAGCGGCGATTGAGGAGTTGGCCGGTCAAACGGCACGCCTGCTCAACGGAAAGCCGGCGGAGGCTCAGGTGTATCCGAAGCAAATCGCTTTTAACGTTTTGCCGCATATCGATGAGTTTCAAGATAACGGCTACACCCGCGAAGAAATGAAAATGGTCTGGGAGACGCAGAAAATCCTTAGCGACCCCGACATTAAGGTCAATCCAACCTGTGTCAGGGTGCCGGTTTTTTTTGGTCATGCGGAAGCAGTCCACATTGAAACTCGAGCGGAGATTTCTGCCGAGGTTGCGCGTGCGCTGCTTGAAGCTGCGGAGGGAGTGACATTGCTGGATAGGCATGAGGCGGGCGGTTACCCAACGCCGGTAACCGAGTCGGCGGGTCAGGACCCGGTTTTTGTCGGCCGTATTCGCGCAGATATTTCACACCCACGAGGCTTGAATCTTTGGGTCGTGGCTGACAACGTACGCAAGGGAGCTGCGCTGAACAGCGTGCAAATTGCAGAAATATTGCTGGAACAGCATCTCTCAGACAATTCGTGATGTTTGGCCCCGTCAGTAGAGACGCCATGGATAGGTAGCAGGGGCCACGTTTAAGCCAAACCAAAGGAAGGTAAAGGCGACGAGCCCATGAAAACACACTTTAGATTAACGGCAGGCTTCGCCCTCACCGCATTGGCATCAAGCCACGGCTGGGCACTCGGTTTGGGTGCTCTGACCCTGAACTCTTATCTCAATGAGCCACTCAGTGCTCAGGTGCAGCTTCTCGAGGCTGAGGGCCTTGACGAAAACGATGTGCACGTGGGTCTGGCCCCAGAGTCCGAGTTCGCGCGACTTGGCGTAAATCGGGATTTTTATCTCACCAAGATCGTTTTTGAGATCCAAGCCGGTGAAGGCGGCAAGACCGTGCTGATGAGCACGGATACGCCGCTCCGCGAACCTTATCTCGACTTGATTATCGAAGCGCGATGGCCTGACGGTCGTCTGTTGCGCGAATACACTGTCTTGGTTGATTTGCCGCCTAGGCCCCAGCCGGTTGCCGAGCCAGCATCGGCAACGCCCTCACAGCGGGCGGCAACGGGGGATGCGGAGGGTGTCGGTGGTGCGACCGAGACCCGGGAATACGATCGAGCCGTCTCGGATCGCCCCGCGCCAGGGGGACGTTATCTGGTCACCAATACCGATACGCTGTGGCGGATCGCCTCCAATGCGGCCGCGCCGGGGGTATCGGTAGAGCAGACTATGCTCGAAATTGTGGCCGCCAATCCGGCTGCTTTTCAGGGTGGAAATATTAATGGGCTTAAATCAGGTTATGTCTTGCAGTTGCCGGGTGAGGGTGATGTCCGGTTGGCACTGTCCGATGCGTTGGAGGAAGTGTCCTTGCAGAATCGGGAGTGGGCAGAGGGTGGCCCAATGGCGGCTCAAGGACTGACACTGGTAGCCGATGAGGATGACTCCGACACCCTGTCTGCGAGCGACGACATTGGCAGCGCTGACTTACCAGCGCTCACAGTGGCGCAAAGTGAAGAGTCGGCCACTCCCGCAGTTGCTGAGGTTGCTGAGATCGTGCAAGCACCCCTGCAACAAGATTTTGACGCTCTGATTACGACGGTAAGCAGTCTTCAGGCGAGTGTTGAGGCGTTGGAGGCGCAGCTGGCCGCTCGTGACATCGAGCTGGCTGATTTGCGAGCGGAACTGGCTATTCGAGATGCCGCGCCGGTGACGTCTCGACCCATCACCGCGCCGGTGTTGGTTGCGTCCGAGGGGGCGGCGAGCTTGCCTGCATCTTTTCCACTGCCGCTGTGGCCGTTTATCGCAGGAGTCGCCACGTTGGCGCTGGGTGGCGGAGCGTTGGTCTGGGCACGGCGGCGGCAGAACGCCGCGGCCAATTCGTCTCCTGATGGGCTGGCAGTCATTGACTCAGCGGCCTCGGTTGAGGCGGATGCCGGCGGGGATAGGCGGCTATCTGACCCGCAAATTTTAGCCTCCAAAGTGGTTGAAGAGGCTGAAATTTATATTGCCTATGGACGCACAGATCAAGCCATTGAGGTGTTGAATGAGGCGTTAGCACAAGGTTTTTCATCACCCTCGCTCAATATGTGCTTGCTTGAATGCTACGTTGAGTCGGGCCTGGTCGCAGAGGCGGTAGCCTTGCTGGGCCGAATAGAGCAGGGCGACGACCCAGAGGTGCAGGAACGTGCTCGTCAGCTGTTACTCGACGCCGGCGTGAAATCAGACACTTTAGTGGCGACGCCGGATCGACCCGAAGTGGATGACATGTCTGAAGAAGCCTCTGAAGACTCGGTTCTGGGCGAATTTTCGTTCTCAACGGACCCTGCGTTTGTGGACGGTGTCGAAAATGAAGCAAAAGTTGAGGCCCATGCTGATGCTGAACTGCAGCGAGCAGAGCCTGAGCTCGGGCTGGATGTCGCAGGTACACCACTGGAGAAAGACGATGAGGAGTTTCCGTCGCTCAGTGACCTGACCGGGCTTGAAACCTCCATCGGTGCCGGCGCGCTGGAAGGCGCGGCAGGCGCTGTCTTGCCCTCTGAGATGGCAAGCGACGAGCCAGAGCTCGACTCGGCCGGTTTGGCGCTGGCGTCGCTGGATCTGAGAGGCGATATTGGCTCCTCTGAGCAGACCGATCAAAACCACGAATCGATCATGCAGGCTGAAACCGAGGTGCGGGATATTTCGGGGCTATCGCTGACGCCCATCGAAGCAGCTGATGATGTGGAGGACGAGGAGGAATCCGAAGAATCCATTTACGGTGCTGAAACGGACCCACGGGACAGCAAGTTAGATCTTGCCCGCGCCTACCTGGATATGGGCGATGACGAGGGCGCCAGACCGGTGCTAATGGAAGTCATCAAGGAAGGTGATCTTGCCCAGCAAGCCGAGGCGCGCGAGTTGCTGCTGCGCTTGGAGGCCAGTTAAGGCATTGAACTTTTCCGATGCACCACTAAGCCCGGGGACACGCGTCGCGGCGAGAGTTGAGTATCTGGGTAAGGGTTACCACGGCTGGCAGGCGCAGCCACACCTTGACGTCATGACGGTTCAAGAAGTGCTCGAGCAGTCTCTGCAGGAGATCGCCGGTTGCGCGATCAAAACCACCTGCGCGGGCCGCACTGATACCGGGGTGCACGGCTTTTCACAGATTGTTCACTTTGACGACCCTGTGGGTCGTAGCGTGAAGGCCTGGGTGCTGGGCACCAATCGCCACTTGCCAAACGACGTTCGTATCCATTGGGCGATGCCGGTCGAGCAGGATTTTCACGCGCGTTTCAGCGCCACCGCACGCAAGTATCGATATCTGATCGCTAATACGCCTGTTCGCCCGGCACTCCTGAATGGGCTCGTGACTTGGTTTCGGCACCCGCTTCAGTTGGATCTCATGAATGACGCAGCGAGCAGTCTGATCGGTGAACATGATTTCAGCGCTTTTCGCGCCGCGTCCTGCCAGGCCAATACCCCTTATCGCTGCGTCACTCGTTGCGAGGTGACCCGGCAAGGTGATTTGGTGATCGTGGATGTCTGCGCCAATGCTTTTCTGCACCACATGGTGCGCAACATTGTGGGTTCACTGTTGGCGGTGGGCTGTGAGTCGCAATCGGTCGACTGGTTCAGATCAGTGCTCGCGACACAAGATCGGACCCTCGCCGCGGAAACCGCCCCGCCAGATGGACTTTACCTGACCGCCGTTCACTACCCCGATACATTCGGATTACCGGCGACACCATCTGGGCCCACCCTTCTAGAAGGGCGGGTTTAGAGAGTTTCGGGGACGGCCTTAGACTGCCTCAAGCTGTTAAACTAGTAGTTTGCGGGCAGGGTAGACGGTATGCGCATCAAGATATGCGGCATCACGAGCGTTGATGATGCGACGGCGGCCTTCAGCGCCGGCGCCGACGCCATTGGGTGCGTATTTCATCATGCCAGCGCACGTGCGGTGAGCATAGAGGGAGCGCATGAAATCAGCCGCGTCGTGCCAGCCTTTGGCATGATGGTGGGACTGTTTGTTGATCCGACTATCGAGCAGGTTGAGGCAGTTTTATCCTCGGTTTCCTTGCACACGCTCCAATTTCACGGAGAGGAAGCGCCAGAGTTCTGCAGCCGGTTTGGCCGCCCGTATTTGAAAGCCATTGCGATGACTGACGGTGTGGATCTGTCGATCATCAGTGAGCAGTATGAGAGCGCAAGTGCTTTATTATTAGACAGTGCTCACAACGGGCAGTTTGGTGGCACGGGCCATGCGTTTGATTGGGGTTTGATTGATCAGACAGTGTCGAGCCGGGTGGTACTTGCGGGTGGGCTCAATGCGGATAATGTTCGTTCCGCTATCGAGCAGGTAAATCCCGCAGGGGTCGACGTGAGCAGTGGCGTTGAGCGCGAAAAAGGCATCAAAGACGTTGCCATGATGCGAGCCTTTGTGAAGGCAGCGCGGGGCTAGATGAGTAATGAAGAGAGTGGTGTGACATGACGAGTGAAGTAACCCCCGAATTATTTTCAACGGTGCCTGATGCCTCCGGCCGCTTTGGTCGCTTTGGCGGGAAGTTTGTCGCCGAGACCCTGATGTCGGCATTGGCCGATCTGGAGCAGCTTTACGCGGACCTCAAAGATGACAAGGCTTTTCAAAGCGAGTTTGATCTGGATCTCGCGCATTACGTGGGTAGACCCTCACCGCTGTATGAGGCGGCGCGGTTGTCTGACCACATCGGCGGCGCCCGGATTTTTCTGAAGCGCGAGGACCTCAACCATACCGGTGCCCACAAAGTGAATAACACTATTGGTCAAGCGTTACTGGCCAAGCACATGGGTAAGAAGCGCGTCATTGCAGAGACCGGCGCAGGTCAGCATGGTGTGGCCAGTGCTACTGTGGCAGCCCGCCTCGGGTTGGAGTGCCATGTATTCATGGGTGAAGAGGACATTCGTCGGCAGGCGTTGAATGTCTATCGCATGAAATTGCTCGGCGCGCACGTGGTCTCGGTGACTTCAGGGTCGCGGACCCTCAAGGATGCTATGAACGAGGCAATGAGGGACTGGGTCACCCATATCGATGACACTTTTTACATCATCGGAACGGTTGCTGGGCCACATCCTTACCCAATGCTTGTCAGAGACTTTCAGAGTGTTATCGGCCGCGAAGCGCGTGCTCAGTCGTTGGCACAGACCGGGAAGTTGCCTGACGCTTTGGTCGCCTGTGTTGGCGGCGGTTCCAACGCGATCGGGCTATTCCATCCCTTTTTGCAAGACGCCGACGTGGCGATGTACGGCGTCGAGGCAGGCGGCAAGGGACTCGAAACGGGTGAGCATGCGGCGCCGTTATCGGCGGGCACGCCAGGAGTGTTGCACGGAAACCGGACTTATTTGATGCAAGACGAGCACGGCCAAATCCTTGACACCCACTCGGTCTCCGCGGGACTGGATTATCCGGGTGTCGGCCCGGAGCATTCGTGGCTAAAAGACATTGGGCGGGTGCAATACGTGGCAGCGAACGACGATGAGGCGCTGGCAGCCTTCCACCGGTTGACCCGGATTGAGGGCATTATGCCGGCGCTCGAGACGGCCCATGCTATGGCTCACGCAGAAAAACTAGCTGCAACGATGTCCCCTGACCAGCAGATCGTTGTGAACCTGTCAGGCAGGGGCGATAAGGACATTCTGACCGTAGCCGCGCTTGACGGCATAGAGGTCTGAAAACAGCGTGAGTCGCTTAGGTGCAGTATTTCAGGGGCTCCGGGAGCAAAACCGAAAAGGGGTGATCCCCTATGTCGTGGCGGGTGACCCAAGCCCTGACGGTACGGTCAGCCTGTTGCACCAGCTGGTGGCGGCAGGGGCAGATGTACTTGAGATCGGTGTGCCTTTCTCAGATCCGATGTCGGAAGGGCCGATTATTCAGAAAGGGCATGAGCGTGCTCTCGCGAATGGAATGAATCTGAGCGCTGTGCTGGAGATGGTCAGCGTCTTTCGTCGCGATGATCAGCGCACGCCAATTGTGATGATGGGGTACGCGAATCCCATTGAGCGTTTTGGCTACTCGGCGTTTGCGGACGCCTGTGCCGTTGCCGGTGTTGACGGCTTGATTACAGTAGATTTGCCCCCCGAAGAGGTCGACGAGATCGATGCTGCGCTGCAGGCGGTGGGGCTCGACAACATTTTCCTTATCTCGCCCACTACTCCTGAGGCTCGCATTCAGACGATCGTAGACCGAGCTCGTGGGTTTATATATTGCGTGGCGGTAAAGGGTGTCACGGGTTCGGGGCAGCTCGATACTGATGCCGTGGCGGCCAGAGTCGCAACTATACAGGGCATGACGACGCTCCCCGTCGCAGTGGGATTCGGTATCAAGGATGCCAGTAGTGCTTCCGCCGTGGCGAAGGTTGCTGATGCCGTTGTCGTAGGCAGCGCGCTGATTGCCGAGATGGAGGCGATGGGTAGGGCTGAAAATGCGTCGGAGATCCAGATCCACGGTGGTGCGGTAAAACTACTCCAAAGCATTCGTTCGGGTGTGGACTCTTCACCTTCCTAGGTCATTCCCCGACTCGTATACTCGCACCGATTTGGCATTGGAGAATGCGATGAGCTGGATTGACAAGATCCTCCCCTCCGGGGTCAACAAGGACGAAAGTGCGAATCGCACCAGCGTGCCGGAAGGGCTCTGGAAGAAATGCATCAAGTGCGACGCCATTCTCTACAAGCCAGACCTGGAGAGGAACGCTGAGGTGTGTCCCAAGTGCGACCACCACATGCGCATCGGGGCGCGCCGGCGGCTCGAACTCTGTCTCGATCGGGGAGCTTCTGAGTTGTTTGCCGATTTGGAACCAGTCGACCATCTAAAGTTCAAGGACAAGCGCAAGTATCGTGATCGGCTGACGGCAGCACAGCGAAGCACTGGCGAGAAAGACGCTTTGATCGCAATGCGCGGCGCAATCCTTGGCGTAGAGGTCGTTGCATTGGCTTTTGAGTTCGATTTTCACGGCGGCTCTATGGGTTACGCGGTTGGGGAAAAATTCACTCGTGCAGCCACTGTAGCGCTTGAAGAAGGCTTGCCGTTGATCTGTTTTTCCGCCTCGGGAGGCGCAAGAATGCAGGAGGCGCTCATCTCGTTGATGCAGATGGCGAAAACATCAGCGGTCATTGAGAGGCTGAAAGGTCAGGGCATACCCTACGTCTCGGTGTTGACAGATCCCATCTATGGGGGTGTATCGGCATCGTTGGCATTGCTCGGGGATATCAACATCGCCGAGCCCGACGCCAGGGCAGGTTTTGCAGGCCCCAACATCATCGAACAAACAATCAGACAGAAGCTGCCCAAGGGCTTTCAGCGCAGTGAGTTTCTGCTTGAGCACGGCGCAATCGACATGATCGTCCATCGTAACGAGATGCGGAATACGCTGGCTCGCGTCTTAGCCAAGTTGACTGGCCTTGGTACTCCCGGGCAGCCGTCTGCGGTTCTCGAGGGCGAAATCATCGAGGCGGAGGGAGGCGACGCCTAGCCACCTATGAGCCGGTTGTCGCTGAGCGAGTGGCTGGAGGCATTGCAATCGCAGCACCCATGGGAGATCGATCTGGGGCTGGATCGGGTTTCCGCGGTTGCCGATGCTATGGGCCTGCGGGCAGCACCACCCCTTACCATTACCGTTGCCGGAACCAATGGCAAGGGTAGCGTGGTGTCGGTGCTATCGAGAGTCCTCTCGGACAGTGGGCTCTGTGTAGGCCGCTATATGTCGCCACATTTGCTTCGCTTTAACGAGCGGATCTGCATTAATGAGCGTGAAGTGGACGACGCTGGTCTCGTGGCGGCATTTGAGGCCATTGAGCAGAAGAGAGGCGACGTCAGTCTCACCTATTTTGAGGCGGCAACGCTTGCGGCGCTCTATATCTTTCATGCTCGTCAGGTCGACGTACAGATACTCGAAGTCGGACTCGGCGGTCGACTTGACGCGGTCAATATTCTCGATGCCGATCTGACTGTGATCACCAGTATCGGTATGGACCATACCGACTGGCTGGGAGACGATCGTTCACAGATCGCGCTGGAAAAGGCAGGGGTCGCGCGAGGCGGGCAACCTTGTGTGGTAGCGGAGCCGGATCCTCCACCGTCCTTGGTGGCGTATCTCACTTCGCTCGGTGCAGAGGTGAGTTGGATTAATCAAGATTGGCGAGTGGAGGCTGATCGCGTGCACACGTCAGGTGGAGAGACCTATGGCGTTTCGCCACCAGCGGGATTATTGCCACAAAACGTCGGCGCCGCCGTCGAGGCGCTTTCAAGATTGCCCGGCTTTTCCCTATCGCCAGCATTGTTAGAGGCTCTGTCCTCCGTGTCGGTGCAAGGAAGGCTGTCGCTTCAACGGTTCGAGGGGAAAGACGTACTGCTCGACGTAGCCCATAACGCTGAATCGGTGGCCCAGCTCAGCCGATATCTGTCGGATCATCCAGTTGCTGGAAAGACGCGGGCCCTGTTTGGTGTCATGGGAGATAAACCCATCCATGATATGATTCACAACTGCTCGGGCATTATCGATGAGTGGAATTTGATCGATCTCAGTCATGTTCCGCGGGCCATGGCGCCCCAAGACGTCGCTTCGCTATTGCAGGGTGAGCACGTGGCCGATATGGGCGTATTTTCGGATCTGTGGCCCATGGTGAGGGCGCGAACGGCAGAGCACGACAGGGTTATCGTGTTCGGTTCTTTCTTTTCGGTGGGCGAAGCGCTCGCGATGATGGATACAGGTAGTAAAAATGGGGATTAGCGATACGTGAGTCCGTTGTTAAAGCAACGCATGGTCGGCACGCTGGTGCTCATCGCCCTCGGAATCGTTTTCTGGCCCCTGATTTTCGTCACACCCGAGACTCGCGATCCCATCACATTACAACCTATGTCTGACAAACCAGCTGTCGATCAGAGCCCCATCTCGCCCCCAAAAAGCTACCTGGACGAAGTGAAGGCTCGCCTCCCCGAGGAGCCCACTAATCCCTCGAGTTTGCAAGAGGCCGCTGACCTCAATACGGAGACTGAAGTTGCAGTAGCTGATCTTCAAAGTCTGCCTGAGGCTGGAAGCGCGGGGGCTGAACTGCCTCGTGATGGAGGCCCTGATTCGCAGTCACTGATCGATGATCAGGGAGTGGCGGTATTCTGGGTTCTGCAAGTCGCCACGGTGGGGTCAGAGGCACGTGCGCGAGAGATTGTCGAGGGGCTTCGGACGCGTGGCTACAAAGCGTTTTTTAAGCGATACGTCCAAGTTGATGATGAGCTTTATCGTGTTCAGGTAGGCCCCAATGCGGAGCAAGCCAAGCTTCTGGATATGAAGGCCGACATTGACGCTGTCTTGAAAGTGAATTCCCAAGTGCTGAGGTATACCCAATAGCATGGCAGATTGGCTCGATGACATCGCTACCCTGATCGGGCAATTCAATTTGTTTGATTGGCTGATAGTGCTTGTTTGGTTGGTCTCGGCGGGCTACGGGATAACGCGAGGGTTCGCCAGGGAAGCACTGTCGGTTCTGGGATGGGTCAGTGCGTTTTTGCTAGCAAATGTTCTAGCCGATCCGGTTGCGGATTTAGGTCGGGAGATTATCGATGAGCCGACTACCCGGTATCTGCTCGGCTGGGCACTGACCTTCATTGCGGTGCTGCTCATGTTCAGTGCCGTAGCGGCGTTTCTTTCGCGGCAAATGCGGCAGCCAGGATTCAACATTGGCAATCGACTATTGGGTGGTATTTTTGGTTTGCTTCGGGGCGTGATCATTGTGGCGGCACTGAGTATTCTGATGCGCGCTATGTTGCCGGACAGCGAAGAGGACTTGCTGGATTCGGCGGTCTTGATGGAGCCGGTCAATATGGTCGCAGAGTGGATTGGCGCAAACTTTGATCGTGTGACCGAGGCTGAGCCAACCGAAGCATTGAAAGACACGATCGATTCGAGCGAGATGCTCTAGGTCGGAGAGGCGTTATGTGTGGATTAGTTGGATTGGTCGCTGAAAGAGATGTTGCCGCAAACATCTACGACGCGCTCACCATGCTTCAGCATCGCGGCCAAGATGCTGCGGGCATCATGACGTGCTCTGAAGGCAAGTTAATGCAGCGTAAGGGTGAGGGGCTGGTGCGGGATGTCTTTCGCGCCAGTCATATGGCTCAGCTACTGGGCCGATTCGGCATTGGCCATGTTCGTTACCCGACCCAAGGAAGCTCGGGGACTGCATTGGCACAGCCGTTCTATGTGAACTCTCCCTATGGCATCGCGCTGGCCCACAACGGCAATTTGACCAATTCAGCGTTTTTGTCAAACGAGCTTTTTCAGTCTGATCTGAGACATCTCAATACTGACTCAGATTCTGAAGTGTTGCTCAATGTCTTTGCCCACGAATTGCATCGTTTGGGAAAACTCAAGCCGACGCCCAGAGATATTTTTGACGCGACACGCGTCCTTCACCGGCGATGCGAGGGCGGGTATGCCGCGGTAGCGCTGATCTCGGGCTTCGGCTTGGTGGCGTTTCGGGATCCGAATGGTATCCGGCCCTTGGTCGTTGGGCAGCGAGTAGGCAAGAATGGTCGTTCAGATTACATGGTGGCCTCGGAGAGCGTCGCGCTGGATGTGTTGGGTTTCGAACTGTTGGGCGATGTGCTACCTGGGGAAGCGGTCTGTGTCACCCAGAATGGTGAGCTGCACCGCGAACAGTGTGCCGACGCGCCGCGGTTAACGCCTTGTATTTTCGAGCACGTCTACTTTGCCCGTCCTGATTCACTGATGGACAGTATTTCGGTCTACAAAACGCGCATGCGCCAAGGGGCAGCGCTTGCCAAAAAAATTCTCAGGGAGCGCCCAGAGCACGATATCGATGTGGTGATTCCCATTCCTGATACGAGCCGGGTTGCGGGCCAATCACTAGCCTACGAGCTGGGGGTGAAGTTCCGTGAGGGCTTTATGAAAAATCGCTACATCGGTAGAACATTTATCATGCCGGGACAAAGCGAGCGCAAAAAGTCTGTGAGACAAAAGCTGAATCCGGTGCCGCTTGAGTTTCAGGATAAGAACGTGCTGTTGATCGATGATTCGATTGTCAGAGGAACAACCTGCGGACAGATCATTCAAATGGCGCGTGAAGCGGGGGCGCGGCGGGTTTACTTCGCCTCGGCTGCGCCACCGGTGCGCTTTCCCAATGTTTATGGGATCGATATGCCTGCCGCAACTGAGCTGATTGCTCACGGCAGGACCGTCGAAGAGGTTCGTGATGAGATCGGCGCAGACTGGTTGGTCTATCAAGATCTTGAGGATCTGATTGACTGCTCTAAAGAGGGAAACCCCGAGGTGGACGGTTTTGAGTCCTCGGTGTTCGACGGGCAATACCTTGCCGGCAATATTGATGAGCAGTATCTCCAGTCGATCGAAGCGGCGCGATCCGACGGGGCGAAAGGGCGCGGGCCTTTCCTCGGCGCTAGCGACGGCGCAGTGGTCGGATTACATAACGACAGCTGAATATGACGTCAGATAACGGTGATTGGCTTGAAGAAGCCGGCCCACGCACGAAGGCCGTTCGCGCCGGCATTAGACGAACGGCTGAGCTGGAGCACGCTGAGCCCATTTTCACTTCCTCTAGTTTTGTCTTTGAATCGGCAGAAGCCGCTGCGAAAACCTTTTCGGGTGAGGCGGATGGCAATGTGTATTCCAGATATACCAATCCCACAGTCAGGACCTTCGAGTCGCGCTTGGCAGCAATGGAGGAGGGGGAGCGAGCCGTCGCAACCGCATCCGGGATGTCCGCCATACTGGCACTGTGCCTCACGCATTTGCGCGCTGGCGACCACGTGTTGTGCTCGCAGGATGTTTTTGGCGCTACGGTGGGGCTTTTCGACAATACGCTGCGGAAGTTCGGCGTGGACATCAGCTTTGTCCCGTTGACAGACCTCGATGCCTGGCGCGGCGCCGCTACGTCAAAGACGCGTTTATTGTTTTTGGAAACTCCATCGAACCCACTGAATGCAATTGCCGATCTCGCGGGATTAGCCGAAATCAGTCGGGAGTTGGGCGCTATCCTCGCGGTTGACAACTGCTTTTGTACCCCTGCTTTACAGCAGCCTCTGGCTCTGGGGGCGGATATTGTCACCCACTCGGCAACCAAGTACCTCGACGGGCAGGGCCGCGTCTTGGGGGGAGCGCTGGTAGGCCGTGCCGAGCTTATTGAGCCGGTGGTGGCTTTCAATCGTTCTGGCGGTCCAACGATGAGTGCATTCAATGCGTGGGTCATGCTGAAGGGTCTCGAGACCCTGGATCTCAGAATGCGCGCGCACTGCAGCACCGCCAACTTATTGGCGCAATGGTTGGTCACGCAGCCAGCCGTATCTGCCGTCCATTATTGTGGACTACCCGAGCACCCCGGGCATGAAATGGCGCGTCGCAATCAGAAAGACTTCGGCGCGGTGCTGGCTTTCGAGGTGTCAGGTGGTCAAGACGCTGCCTGGCGGTTTATCAATGGTACTGAGTTGATGTCATTGACCGCCAACTTGGGTGACGCCAAAACGACCGTAGTGCATCCTGCTTCGACGACCCACGGTCGATTGAGCGACGAGCAGCGTCAGGCGTCGGGTATTGGCGATGGGTTGATCCGCATCGCAGTAGGCTTGGAGGATCTCGAAGATTTGCAGGCCGACTGTGAACGAGGGTTTGCGTCCATTAGCACCGCCTGACGACGCTTGAGTGACCGACAGCCGTAAAATTTCCGGCTAAATTGCCGCCTAATCGCCCTGAGCGACCTTCATGCGACTCTCAGGCTACCCTCATGCCACCTCGTCTATGATGGTGGCCGCAATGCGTTCCCCGTCCTGCGCCAGCTTTTGAAACGCAACCACTTGATCAAAATTCATGTACCGATAAATCTCATCGGCCATAGAATCGATCTTGTTGGCGTATTCAAGGTATTCGTCAGGCGTGGGCAGTTTGCCCAGTAGTGCACCGACAGCAGCTAACTCGGCCGACGTCAGGTAAACGTTGGCGCCTTCGCCCAAACGGTTGGGAAAGTTCCGTGTAGAGGTAGACAGCACGGTAGATTTCGGCGCCACGCGGGCCTGATTACCCATGCACAGGGAGCATCCGGGCATTTCTGTCCGTGCGCCCGCCTTGCCAAAGATGGCGTAATACCCTTCCTCCATCAGCTGGTGCTCGTCCATGCGAGTCGGTGGACAAATCCACATGCGGGTGCTGACAGGCGCGCCATGGGCCTGCAGAAGCTCGCCGGCCGCGCGGAAGTGCCCGATATTGGTCATGCAGCTGCCGATAAACACTTCGTCCACGCGGTCGCCCTGAACCTCGGAGAGCAGTCGGGCATCATCGGGATCGTTAGGTGCGCAGACAATTGGCTGATCGATCTCAGCGAGATCAATCTCAATGATGGCGGCGTATTCTGCATCTGAATCGGCCGAGAGTAGAGTGGGGTCTGTGAGCCAACTCTCCATGTTGCGTGCCCGGCGCTCTAGTGTGCGGGCATCGCCATAGCCTTCGGCAATCATGGATCGCAGCAACACGATGTTGGAGCGGAGGTACTCTGCAATGGTGTCCTCGCCGAGCTTGATGGTACAGCCTGCGGCCGATCGCTCAGCCGACGCATCGGATAGCTCAAACGCCTGTTCAACCGTTAAAGACTCTAAACCTTCAATCTCAAGAATCCGTCCTGAGAATATGTTTTTCTTGCCTTTTTTCTCGACCGTGAGCAGTCCTTGCTGAATCGCGTAGTAGGGGATCGCGTGTACCAAATCGCGCAGTGTCACCCCGGGCTGCATCGCGCCCTTAAAGCGCACCAGCACGGATTCGGGCATGTCTAAGGGCATGACGCCCGTAGCGGCCGCGAACGCCACCAAGCCAGAACCGGCAGGAAACGAGATCCCCATTGGAAAACGGGTGTGTGAGTCGCCCCCGGTGCCAACCGTGTCGGGCAGCAGCATGCGGTTCAGCCAGCTGTGGATAATGCCATCGCCGGGCCTGAGTGAGACGCCGCCTCGGGTCATAATGAAGTCAGGCAGGGTGTGCTGGGTGTCTATGTCGACCGGCTTGGGATACGCCGCGGTATGACAGAAAGACTGCATGGTGAGGTCCGCTGAGAAGCCCAGGCACGCCAGATCCTGCAGCTCGTCCCTTGTCATTGGGCCAGTGGTGTCTTGAGAGCCAACCGTCGTCATGCGCGGTTCGCAATACGTGCCGGGCCGAATACCCTCGACGCCACAGGCGCGCCCCACCATTTTTTGAGCCAGAGTGAATCCTTTGCCCGAGTCCTCGGGCTGGTCTGGGGTTCGAAACAGCGTGCTCTCCTCCAATCCCAGCGCTTCTCGTGCTTTGGCAGTCAGGCCACGGCCGATGATCAAATTGATACGACCTCCGGCTCGAACCTCGTCGAGCAGTACGTCGGAGCGCAGCGCAAACTCAGAGAGCACTTGCCCTGTCTCAGACAGTATTTTGCCGTCATACGGCCTAATCTCGATCACGTCCCCCATGTGAAGCTCATCGACTGGCGCCTCAAATACCAGCGCGCCCGCGTCTTCCATGGTGTTGTAGAAAATGGGTGCCACCTTACCGCCAATGCAGACGCCACCGGCCCTTTTGTTTGGAATGCCGGGCGTGTCTTTGCCGAAGTACCATAAAACAGAATTGGTAGCGGACTTTCTCGACGAGCCGGTACCCACCACGTCGCCGACGAATGCGACAGGTAATCCCGTTGCCTTGATCGCGTCGATCTGCTGTAGCGGTCCGGTGACACCTGGCTCATCAGGCTCGATACCGTCTCGCGCCATTTTGAACATGGCTAAAGCATGGAGCGGAATATCGGGTCGCGACCACGCATCCGGTGCGGGTGAGAGATCATCGGTGTTGGTCTCTCCGGTGACTTTAAAGACCACCATCTTGATCGAGTCTGGGACATCGTCTCGGTCGGTGAACCACTCACCGGCGGCCCAACTTTCAAGGACGGCCTGGGCATTCTGAGACCCGTTTTTGGCCCGCTCTGCGACGTCGTAAAAAGCATCGAACATGAGTAGCGTCTGCTTGAGCTCGCGCGCGGCGCTCTCGCCCAGAGCTGGGTCATCCAAAAGGCCAACCAATGTGCTGATGTTATAGCCGCCATGCATGTCGCCCAGCAGCCTCACGGCATGTTCGGCACTGATCAGATCGCACGTGATTTCACCAGTCGCCACGGCTGAGACAAAGCCCGCTTTCACATAGGCGGCCTCATCCACGCCGGGAGGAACGCGCTCAGTGAGCAGTTCGACAAGGAGCGCTTCCTCACCTTGCGGAGGATCTTTTATGAGCTCCACCAGGTCAGCCACTTGCTCCGGGGAGAGTGGGGCGGGGGGGATGTTCTGCGCAGCGCGCTCAGCGACATGTTGGCGGTAGGCTTCCAGCATGAACAGGTTCCTTGTTACAGACTATTTACAGATGTACCGATTATAGCTCGGTGATGACATTCGTCGTTAACTGCTCGTCAAATAACCCTCATTCACTGAGCCGATGAGGTGGCGATTGACCTTCCGATGAAGGTGTTAAAATACAGCCTCTCCGGAGGTGCCGTGTCCAGTTTGACTCCCATTAGAACTCCCTGCATAGGCGTATGCTCGACCGGTATCGGCGACTCGGTTTGTCGCGGCTGTAAGCGGTTTGCTCATGAGGTAATTGATTGGAACGGATATTCCGTGGAGCAAAAGCAAGCCATCGATCAGCGTCTGAATCGTTTTTTAGCGATGTGTGTCGCCAATAAATTTCGCATCGTCGATCAAAAGTTGCTCGATTGGCAGCTGTCGGTGCAGAAAATCCGCCACCAGGCGCACCACGACCCCTACTGCCATGTCTTTGCCCTGCTCAAGGCGGGGGCCAACCAGATCGACGTGCCGGAGCAGTTTGGCTTTGAAATCTTGCCCGCCTTCAGGGGCGTGCCGCTGTCGGCCCTGAGAGATCAGATCGATGAGGAGTTTTGGGTGCTGTCCTCGGCGCATTATGACCGCTACGTTGCAACCCCAGATCTGTTTGCTTCTGAGGGACAGGGGGTAACACCCTGATGGCTTCGCTTCATCAAATTCGGGAGATGGCATTGGCGGTCGAGACGTTTCTGCCCTGCGCCACCCCTGATACTTGGATCTCAACCGCGATCAGGCCGGACTGCGAGGCGACGTTGCTCATCGATCATGCCAATTGCGAAAAGAAAGCTGCGGCCACCGCGTTATCGCTGATGCACCGATACACGGACAATGCTGCCTTGCTCAATAAAATGTCGCGGCTGGCGAGGGAGGAGCTCAGGCATTTTGAGCAAGTCACTCAGATCATGGCGCGTCGTGACGTCGCCTATCGACCTCTGAGCGCGTCTCGTTACGCTCAAGGGCTTCATGTCGGCGTAAGGCGATCAGAGCCCGGTCGGCTAATCGACACGCTTATTGTGGGGGCGCTCATCGAAGCGCGCTCCTGCGAGCGCTTTGCCAAATTGGCACCGCATCTGGATGAACAGCTTGGAGAGTTCTACTCGTCGCTCCTAAAGAGCGAGGCGCGGCATTTTGCTGACTACCTGAAGCTCGCTGAGTCGCTATGTGATGCGTCTCAATTATTAGAGCGTGTGACCTATTTCTCTTCTCTGGAGGCCGAGTTGGTAACGGCCGCTGACAGAGAGTTCAGGTTCCACAGTGGACCCGTAACCGGCCTGCACTAGCGAATAGCAAAGGATTCCAGAGAAAGCGTTTTATCCCGCTCGCGCAGCACCCAGCCTCTATCGCTCGTCCAGTCGCCTAACACAATGCGTTCACCTGTGTTCACGGCGTGTCGAGCCGGTCGGTGCGTGTGCCCATGTACTAAATGGCTGACAGAGTGAGCTGCCATGCGATCGCGGACGGCCTCCTCGTTGACATCCATGATGTCCTCGGGTTTGTTGCTCGCTGCGTCGGCGCTCATAGCACGGAGCTGTCGCGCCAATTGACGGCGCTCCTCCAAAGACTTGGCCATCATGTCCTGCTGCCAATCCGGGTCGTGAACGAGCGCTCGGAATTGCTGATAGTCCGTATCGTCGGTGCATAGCGTGTCGCCATGCATTAGCAAAGTGGGGTGGCCTGCGACGTCCATGACTGTCTCGTCACCTAGCAGGGTGGCACCCACCTCGCCGGCGAAGCGCGTGCCCAGAATAAAATCCCGGTTGCCGCGGGCGATCATCACCGAACAGCCGCCATCGGTAACGTTGCTCAGTAAGGCTTTCATGCGGCTGGCTAGGGGTGAATCGTCGTCGTCGCCTATCCAGGCTTCGAAGAGGTCTCCCAGGATAATCAGTCCGTCCGGCAAGGGCTCTTGTTCAAGCAGGGTTTTGAGGGCGGATTCAATCTCCGGCGTGTCGTCGCTCAGGTGCAGGTCGCTAATGAAAAGTCGGTGCACCGCAGGATCCTCTCACTGATCGATGATGGTGACGCTCTCGATAATAATAGGTTCAACAGGTACATCCTGGTGCCCGGCGCTGCTACCCGTTTGCACGCAGCGAATTTTGTCCAGCACATCCTCACCCTCGGCGACTTTGCCGAAGACAGCGTAGCCCCAACCCTGCATATTCTCGCCGGTGTGATTCAGGAAGTCGTTGTCTTTCACGTTGATAAAGAACTGTGCGGTTGCCGAGTGGGGGTCTTGAGTGCGCGCCATGGCAATTGAGCCGCGCAGATTCTTCAATCCGTTGTTGGCCTCGTTTTCAATCGGTGCCTCGGTTTCCTTTTGGCTCATGTCAGCATCAAAGCCGCCGCCCTGAATCATGAAGTTATCGATGACGCGATGAAAGATGGTTCCATCGTAGAAGCCACTGGAGACGTAAGACAGGAAATTTTCCACAGTTTTGGGAGCGTTATCCGCGTCGAGTTCGAGTGTGATCGGGCCGACGGTGGTGGTCATCAATACTTGAGCAGCTGGCATGGTTACCTCTGTGGAGCTGGGTAAGAGGCGGCATCGTACCCGAACTGACAGTGTGTGGCGATGCCCATTTTTAGTGACGGATTGTCGGCGATTGGTTGGTCTCACTGCCTGCCATGCGCGTGATTGCTTGGTATAGTATCCCGGTTATTGTTCACCATTTCGTAATCGAGTTCTGCTATGTCCGCAGCGTTACGCAGTAATTTCCTGCGAACACAGATCCAAGCCGATTTAGAGTCGGGTAGCGTCAGCACGGTCGTGACGCGGTTCCCGCCTGAGCCCAACGGCTATTTGCATATTGGCCACGCCAAATCCATTACGGTGAATTTCGGCCTGGCCGATCAATTTGGGGGGCGGTGCCATCTTCGATTTGATGACACAAACCCTGAAAAAGAGAGTCAGGAGTTCATCAACTCCATTCAGGAAGATGTGCGGTGGCTTGGCTACCAATGGGATGGGGAGGTTCGCTATGCGTCCTCCTATTTTGAGCAATTCTTTGAGTGGGCGCTCCATCTCATCGATGCAAGCTTAGCCTATGTGTGTGATCTGTCGGCCGAGGAGGCGCGCTCTTACAGGGGGACGTTGACCGAGCCGGGCCAGGATAGTCCGTATCGTAATCGACCCATTGAAGTAAATCGCGAGCTGTTCATGCAGATGCGCAACGGCGATTTTGCCGACGGAGAGCGTGTGCTGCGCGCCAAGATCGACATGGCGTCCAGCAATATGAATTTGCGCGATCCCATCCTCTATCGCATCCGACACGCGACGCATCATCAAACGGGTAACCAGTGGCCAATCTACCCCACTTATGACTTTGCGCACGGCCAGGAGGACGCCATTGAAGGCGTGACTCATTCCATCTGCACGCTGGAGTTCGAAGATCATCGACCGCTGTATGACTGGTTCATAGAGCATTTGCCGGTGCCTCATAGGCCACGACAAATTGAATTCGCCAGATTGAATACCAGCTACACCATTACCAGTAAGCGCAAGCTAAAGCAGTTAGTTGATGAGAATATCGTAACCGGATGGGACGACCCTCGCATGCCGACAATCGCCGGTCTGCGGCGGCGAGGGTATCCCGCCGCCGCGATCCGACATTTTTGTGAGGAAGTCGGCACCTCGCGTTCCGATGGCACGGTCGATGTGGCCATGCTGGAAAGCGCCGTCAGGGATCATCTCAATCAGCACGCGCCCCGGGCGATGTGTGTCATGCAGCCACTCCGCTTGACGCTGACCAATCTTGCTGAGTCGCTGGTACTGACGGTTCCCAATCATCCCGCTAATCCGGAATTTGGTAGTCGAGAGCTGGTGATGGGCAGTGAGCTTTATATCGATCAGGCAGACTTTCGCGAGGAGGCAAACAAGCAATTCAAGCGGTTGGTATTAGGCAAGCGGGTCAGGCTCCGCGGCGGGCTGGTGATTGAGGGAGAGAGCTGCGAGAAAGATGCGGACGGCAACGTCGTGCATGTGTTGGCTCGATGTGTGACGTCAGTGCCAGGAACCGACCCAGAAGATGGCGTAAAGCCCAAAGGTGTGATCCAGTGGGTCTCCGCTGATGAAGGTTTGGCTGCGACCATCCGACGCTACGACCGACTGTTTGCCGTGGCTGAGCCGAGCCGAGAAGAGGATGCGTTGGCGGCATTGAATGCGCAGAGCCTTGAGGTGATTGAGGGGGCGATGGTGGAACCCGGGCTGAGCGAGGCAGAGCCGGAGCAGGTCTTTCAGTTCGAGCGCGAGGGTTATTTCGTGGCGGATCGCTATGACCACACCGCAGAGGCTCCCGTTTTCAATCTGACGATTGGTCTACGCGACACCTGGTCGGCGACTCATGGCTGAGTTGCGCCTGCACAATACTCTAAGTGGTGTCAAAGAGGTCTTCACGCCTCGGGATCCAGAGCGCGTCACCATGTATGTGTGTGGGCCCACGGTCTACAACTACGTCCATATTGGTAACGCACGTCCGGTGGTGGTGTTTGACTGTCTCTATCGACTGTTAAGCGCGCTTTATCCTCAAGTGGTGTACGCGCGCAACATCACTGATATCGACGACAAGATTATTGACGCAGCAACACAGCGTGGCGCGGATATTGCCGAAGTTAGTGCGGAGTTCACCCAGAAGTATCGCGAGGATATGGCGGCGCTTAATGCGCTATCACCCAGCATCGAGCCAATGGCCACGGAGCACATCGAGGACATGATTGCGTTGACGGAGCGACTGATCGCCAACGGACACGCGTATGAGGCTGATGGCCACGCTTTGTTCGCGGTTGAATCCATGCCCACCTATGGTGAGCTCAGTGGGCGGAAGCTTGAGGACATGATGGCAGGCGCGAGGGTCGAAGTGGCCGATTACAAGCGCCATCCCGGTGATTTTGTGCTTTGGAAGCCCTCTAGCGATCAAGAGCCCGGTTGGAACAGTCCCTGGGGCCGCGGGCGACCGGGTTGGCACCTTGAGTGCTCGGCGATGATTCGCGCGCATCTGGGGGAGGCTATCGATATTCATGGCGGCGGTCGCGATCTCATATTTCCCCATCATGAGAACGAGCGCGCCCAGAGCTGTTGCGCTTACGGCGGTGATTTTGTGCGCTATTGGATTCACAATGCTTTTATCGACATGGACGGCGAGAAGATGTCCAAGTCACTGGGCAATGTGCGCACAGTGAGAGAGCTACTCGCGCGTTTTCCGGGCGAGGTGCTGCGTTTTGCATTGCTCTCGGCCCACTATCGCTCGGCACTCAACTTCTCTGGCGAGCTGTTGATTGCCGCCCGGGGCACGCTGGACGCTTTTTACGGTGCGCTTCGGCGTCACCTTGATGTCGAATCCGCCGCGCTGAGTGTGGCAGACAGCCGCGTGTTTTCAGCCCTGCTAGACGACATGAATACCCCCGAGGCGATTGCCGCGCTACACGGTGCGGTGAGCATCCTGAATAAATCCGATGACCCTCAAGAGATCGCGATAGCCAAGGCAGAGTTGAAGGTCGGTGGTGGCTTGCTTGGATTGCTGCAGACAGACCCTGAGGTGTGGTTTACCGCTTCGGTGCGGGAGGCGGGGCCTACTGCTGAAGAGATCGATGTCTTAATCAAAGAGCGTATCACCGCTAAAGCCAATCGTAACTTTCAACGCGCCGATCAGATTCGAGACGATCTCGAGGCACAAGGCGTGGTATTGGAGGACGGCCCCGACGGCACCCAGTGGCGCCGCCGAGGTTAGAGTTTCAGCTTAATGCTCTCTCGCCTGATACCACGGTCTGTTGAATCAGCGTATTGATGGTCATCGGGCCAACGCCACCCGGTACCGGCGTGATCGCGCTGGCACGCTCGGCGAGGGGCCCCAGCTCGATATCTCCGACTCCGCCGGGGTGGTATCCCGCGTCGACCACAACGGCGCCATCTTTAATCCAGTCTGCGCGGATAAATTCGGGACGGCCCACTGCGCCTACCACCAAGTCGGCCTGACGCACATGACTCTCGAGATCACGCGTTCGGGAGTGGCAGATAGTGACCGTCGCGTTGGCTTCGAGCATCATCATGGCCATCGGCTTGCCGAGAATCGGACTTCTGCCAATCACCACGGCGTGTAATCCCTCCAAATTGATCTCATAGTGTGCGAGCAGGCGCATGATGCCTTGAGGCGTCGCACACCCATAGGCTGGTTCGCCCATCGCCATGCGACCAAAGCCCAAGCAGGTCACGCCGTCAACATCCTTCTCGAGCGCAATCATGTCGAAACAGGCCCGCTCGTCGATCTGCGAAGGTACGGGATGCTGTAGCAGAATGCCGTGTACGTCCGGGTTCTGGTTAAGCTGCTCGATTTCTCTGAGGAGGTCGTTGGTACGGGTAGAGGCGGGCAGTTCGATCGCCATAGACTCCATGCCAACTCGGCGGCATGCGTTACCCTTCATTTTTACGTAGGTCGCCGACGCGGGATCTTCACCCACCAGTATGGTTGCCAGAACCGGCGTCCGCCCGTTAGATTTTTCTTTTAGTGCCTCGACCCGGTTACTCAGTTGTTCTTCTGTGAGTTGGGCAACGTGTTTGCCGTCCAGAATGACTGCCGTCATGTGAAATCCCCCTTAAAAACGGGCGCGATTCTGGCAAAGATCCGGCAATGTGGGAAGGCGTTTTGTTGCGCATTGCCGACAATTCGCAATGTCGGTACACTGCGCGCCGCGCGGGGGCTGAACCCTCCGTCATCGGGGTGTAGCGCAGTCTGGTAGCGCGCCTGCTTTGGGAGCAGGATGTCGGGGGTTCGAATCCCTCCACCCCGACCAACTCCTTCCGGTTAGGCCACAGGGGAGGGGTTAAGCCTTCGGGTCAGCGCGGCAGGCTCCCTGCTAGCGCTTCTTGATGGTGGCTGTAGCTCACCAGGTAGAGCACCGGATTGTGGCTCCGGAGGTAGCGGGTTCGAGACCCGTCAGCCACCCCAATCAAATTTTTGTATCGTGAGCCGGATGGACTGGGCGGTCGTTGCGTGTTGGCGACGCCACGAAAGGTATCGACGGGGTCAAGTGTGTCGGCGGCTGCGAGCCCGCAACGCCGACGCATTGCGAGCGGATTATCCTGGAGTAGCGCTCGGTCTCTGGGTTCACGTCTCGCCATCCATGGCGGAGATTCTTCCTTGACGAGCTCATTATCTGGAAACGTATTATGGATTGACTTGCCTGATACACCGCTGGTTGGTCAGATGTGTCAAAAAAAAGAGCGCCTGCTGACAGCAGGCGCTAAGGAAAGAAACGTGTAGAGGAGAAAAAAGAAGGGGCAATCCATGCCCCAGATAGGTTTGTCCCGGGTCTGGGTTTTACGGCCTTCCGTGGCCACCCGAGATAGCCCTGTCGTCCTGACTTGGCACTATGATGTTGCAAAATGAAATAAATTGCAAGCGAATTGCAACAGGCATTCGAAATGAGGGTGGAATCGAAACTTAATGCAGCAATTACAACAAGTTGTAGATATTTCTTTGGAGCTAATTTCGGCTTCAATAGCTCATTAAGGCTTTGGATTGGTGCTATTGACGCAAAATGCCACCTCTAAATGTCGCGCAACGCGAAAAATCATGCTGGTGCGGCTTCAGCCGGCAAAATTAGAAGGCAGATACTGGCATAGTAGCTCGGTAACGAATTCAGGCCTTGCCCATTGATGCCCCGCGTCAGTAAATGCGTCCAAGTGACTTTGGCTTGGGAAGGAGTAATAGCGACCCGCATCTACGGGCGCCCGAGCCTTGACTTCCTCACCTGCCTCAAGCAAGTCGACGACATGGGCCAACGCCGCACAGCCTGATCGGTACAGTCCAATGGTATTAGCCAGATAACACGCCTGCGGGTCTCTATGCTGACTTTGGATGCTGATAATCCTGCCGGTGTCGATCGTCGCATCGTCTATCCAGTGCAGAGTAGTAGCGAGCAACTCGTCACCTGCCAGCATGGCTCTAAAAGTGGCCATTACCCCGCGATACTGAGGCAACCTGCCAGAGTGCAGATTGAGCACGCCCTGGGTCGGTATCGACAACGCGTTGGATCCCAAAATGCAGCCATAGCGAATTGAGATCACCAAATCGGGCTCAGTAGCCGCTAGTGCCTCCAATCCTCGCTTGTTATTGGGTTCATTCAAGCTGTCCATCGGTGCGGTCAGATAGCGGTTCAGACCCTGAAAGGTGAGGAGTTCGCCATGCATTGACTGTGCATCGATGAGCGGAAACAGGAGCGTTATGGGGAGTGTTTGCTCATAAAAGGAGATGCCCGCCGAACCCGGTGCCACAGGCTTGCTGCCCACTCTGTCGGAGCAGAAAAGGCTCAGTTGGTGGTTCGCCGATAGCCTCGGAAGCAGCAAGTTCAGGGCGTAGTTGCTCGCCAGATCTCGATTCGTGAGTAGCGTAATACGCACAGATATTTTGAGCCTCTATGTGGGTCAGGACGGCGGAGAATGAGCCGGGAGTATAGGAGTGGTTTTTGGAACCGCCAACGTTTGGAGGAGAGGACTCTCTATCTCTTATGGCCGATTCTGACTGAAAGTGATTGGGTTGGGCCCTGTCATAGCGTTTGGGTCTAAACAGCTGGCTGTAAATGGTGGATTGGTCTTGGACAGCGCATCTCGACGTACCTAATCTGTCTATGCGGCGCGAGGGTAAAAGACACAGATCGGAGCACGTCTCCCCCTTATAAAAGTTCCCCACGCCGCAGCTCTGGCGCTCTGCCGCACTTTCTTTTTGCCATAGTCTCTCCCCACGCGCTCTGCTTTATTCATGGTTTCGCCGAAGCGATGTTTCATCAAGAAATTGAATTGGCGAGATGTCGCTGACTACCTGGTCACTCGGTTGTGTTGTGCATCTGAGTTTGTTTGACTGCGTTGGTATTGGGCCTTTAGAGCGGTGCGTCATCCATGTATCGAGTCATCACTTGTAACACCAACGGTATTCGTGCAGCAGCGCGCAAGGGCTTTTTTGACTGGCTCGCAGGACAAAGAGCAGATGTGGTGTGCATTCAGGAAATTAAAGCCAAGGAAGAACAACTGACTGAGGAGGTCTTTTACCCCAAGGGGTATCACTGCTACTACAATGAGGCGGACCGGCCCGGCTATGCGGGTACTGCCATTTACTCCAAGCAGAAGCCGCAAAAGGTGACTACCCGGCTCGATTGGGAAATTGTCGATACTGAGGGCCGCTATATACAGCTCGACTTTCCCGGGTTAAGTGTGGTTTCACTGTATGTGCCTTCCGGCTCAGCCTCAGAGGTGGCCCAGGCGCGTAAAGATGGCTTTATGGAGCCGTTTTACGAACACCTCGCGGGGCTGAAGCGAAAACGCCGACAGTTCATCATCTGTGCGGACTGGAATACCTGCCACCAAAACATTGACCTCAAGAACTGGCGCAGCAACCAGAAAAATTCTGGTTTCATGCCTCACGAGCGGGCGTGGCTTGACCGTATCTACGACCAGCTTGGCTGGGTGGATATTTTTCGCGAAATCACGGATCAACCCGATCTCTACACGTGGTGGTCTAACCGGGGTCAGGCATGGGCTAACAACGTCGGGTGGCGACTCGACTATATGCTGGTAACACCGGGGTTATCTGGCACAGGCCAGCGCCAATCGATCTATCGCGAGGAGCGTTTCTCGGATCACTCGCCACTCACGATTGACTTCGATATCGACCCGCCGGCTTAGCGGTAGCGCCAGACTGTATTACCAGCAAGCCTGATAACCGCACTGTCGAAGGGCATATTGTTGAAAAGCGTTTCAGGGCTTAGAGTGGCGCCTCGCTAACAGGAGAGAGCACCATGTTGATCCCGCAAGCCTATGCGCAAACTGCCGCAGCACAGCCGCAAGGGGGTGGATTTCTGCTGCCCGTCATGATGATCGGCATCGTAGCGTTTATGTACTTCACCACGATTAGACCCCAACGCAAGCGCCAGAAAGAGCATGCCGCGATGGTGGCAGCGCTCAAGAAGGGTGATGAGGTGGCATTGTCCTCGGGGATGCTGGGCAAGATTAGCGGTTTGGACGACAACTATTTGCTGCTGTCGGTCGGCAATAATGTGGATTTGAAATTTCAGAAAGTTCACGTCACCTCGGTGCTGCCCAAAGGCACCCTGAAGTCGGTCGGCGTTGAGTCGGGTTGATTACCCGCCGCGCCTCGAGCTGGCGCGCGCACCTACACCGCTCCAGTACCTGGCGCGCGCGTCAGAAAAATGGGGTGCGGGCAAGCGCCTGTGGATAAAGCGGGATGACTTGACGGGGTCAGCGCTGACCGGCAACAAGATCCGAAAACTTGAATTTATCGGCGCATACGCCCTAGAGCATGGTTACCAAACGTTGGTGACCTGCGGCGGCGTTCAGAGTAATCATTGTCGCGCCACGGCATTGGTAGCGGCGCAGCTGGGTCTTGATTGTCACTTGGTATTGCGAGCCGATGGCGAGCCAGAGGCGGTTACCGGTAACTTTTTGCTCGATCAACTAGCGGGTGCCAGCCATGAAATCTGGCCCGCGTCAGATTGGGGACGTCATCTCAAAGAAACCTTCAGTCGCCTGGAGGCATCGTTTGACGCCGCCGGTCGGCCCGCTTTAATGATCCCAACCGGTGGCAGTGACAGCCTCGGTGTCTGGGGCTATATCCGCGCCGCTGAGGAGCTGGGCGCCGACCTTAAGCATCACGAAATTGAGACTGCGGCACTGGTCATGGCAACGGGTTCTGCGGGCACTCAAACGGGCCTGACAGCAGGTGTGGCGATATTTGGTTTGCCGCTCCATGTAATCGGATACGCAGTGTGCGATGACGCCGCCTGGTTTAATCAGCGCGTCGCCAGCGACTGGCAAGCCTCTTTAACGCGGTGGTCGCAATTACCCGATATCGATCTTGTGCCGACGACTCGGGATCACTCCGTTGGCCCCGGTTATGGTCGCGCCGATGCGGCTGTATACCAGTTGATCGCCGAACTGACGCGACTCGAGGGGATACCGCTAGATCCGGTCTACACGGGCAAGGCGTTTCAGGGTCTGATTACCGATATTGAGCAGGGTTTTTTCGATGACGTGGACGATATCGTTTTCGTGCATACGGGTGGTGTCTTTGGTTTGTTCTCCCATGCTCGTGCACTGGAGCAAACTGTTCAGAACTTGCGTTAAAGAAGAAGGGCCAGCGGCAACCCGCGCAGCCGGCCCCTTAGATTCAGTCTGCGCCAACACTCAATAGCCAGCCCGTGATGTCCGCTGATATGCTCGCGGCAGCGTGCGCGGATTAAGGTGAAGCAGTGGAAGCCATCATTATAGAAATCAATGCCTGGGCTTGGGGCGTTCCCATGCAAGTGCTGCTGTTGGGCACGGGTATTTTCCTGACCTTGGGGCTCGGTTTTCTGACCTGGCGGCGCCTCGGCTTTGCTTTCCGACTGCTCTTCAGTGGTTTTCAGGGGCAGGGCGAGGGTGATATCCCCCCGTTTCGCGCGCTCATGACGTCACTCAGCGCCACCATTGGCACAGGTAATATCGCAGGCGTTGCGACTGCGATGACGCTGGGCGGACCTGGCGCGCTATTCTGGATGTGGCTGACTGCATTGTTTGGCATGGCAATGAAATACGCCGAGGCGGTGTTGGCCGTGCGCTACCGAGAGCAGGACGATCAGGGTGGCTATAGCGGTGGGCCTATGTACTACATCAAAAACGGGCTGGGACCTCGCTATGCCTTGTTGGGTGGAGCCTTTGCGCTATTCGGCAGCATGGCGGGATTTGGACTGGCCAATACCGTGCAATCTAACTCGGTGGCGCAGGTGTTGGGTGATCAGTTTCAGGTGCCATGGGAGCTCACCGGAGCGGTGCTGATGGTAGTCGTCGGCGCCGTGATTTTGGGCGGAATCCAGCGAATAGCCGCTACCGCGAGTGCGGTGGTGCCCGCTATGGCAATTGCTTATGTTGCGATGAGCTTGATGGTGATCGGCTTGAATATTCAGGCCGTGCCGGCCGCTTTGGCGACGGTGGTCGATAGCGCATTCAATGGCGCATCGGCAGCTGGGGGCTTTGCTGGCGCGACGGTCTGGGCGGCGATCCGTTTTGGCGTAGCGCGAGGTATTTTCTCCAACGAAGCGGGTCTCGGTAGTGCGCCGATTGCGCATGCCGCCGCCAAGACTAATGAGCCGGTGGAGCAGGGACTGATAGCCATGCTCGGCACTTTTATTGACACGCTTGTGGTGTGCACGATGACCGGGTTGGTCATTATGCTCACGGGGGTACTTGAGTCGGGTGTATCGGGTGCGAGCTTGACCGCCTCAGCTTTTGGGTCCGCTTTACCGGGAGGGGAGCTGGTGGTGACGCTAGGAGTGGTGCTGTTTGCAACGACCACCATGATTGGTTGGTCTTTCTACGGGGAGCGATGCGTCGTCTATCTGTTTGGAACCAAAGGCATTCTCCCATTCAGAATACTCTGGGTGCTGGCGATACCGGTGGGTGCGGGCACAGACTTGGGGTTGATCTGGCTGGTCGCTGATACGCTGAACGCGTTCATGGCGATTCCCAACCTTATTGCACTCCTGTTGCTGTCGCCGGTGGTCTTTCAGGTGTCAAAGGTTTATTTCAGCCGTGGCTCGGGCTCTGCCGGGAGCGTCGCGCAGTCATGAGTGCCATCGGTGCGCAAAAGCTCGTTATCGCAATTTCTTCGCGCGCCCTATTTAATCTGGACGACGCTCATCGGATTTTCGAGGAAGAGGGTCTTCAAGCCTACTCAAACTACCAGATTGAAAAAGAAGAGGAGGCTCTCGAGCCCGGTCAAGCCTTTCCCATGGTCAAGAAGCTACTGGCTCTGAACAGTCAGTTACCGGATTCACTTGGCATCGAGGTCATTCTTCTGTCCCGAAACAGCGCCGACACGGGTCTCCGTGTATTTAACTCCATTGAGCATTATGGGCTGGGCATCACGCGGGCCGCCTTTTGCGGCGGAGAACCTCCGTGGCGCTACATCGAAGCGTTTGGTTGCCAGCTGTTTTTGTCTGCGGAGGGCGAGGATGTGCGAATCGCACTTGATCATGGCGTTGCGGCCGCAACGTTGGTCTCTACCGCCACCGCTGACCACAATGATGATCAACTGCGTTTTGCCTTTGATGGAGACGCCGTCTTGTTCTCCGATGAGGCGGAGCAAATTTATAAGCGGGAGGGTCTGGATGCTTTCGCCGCCAGCGAGGATGCTGCTCGCAGGGAGCCCCTCACGGGTGGTCCGTTTAAAAACTTTTTGGCCTCGCTGCAGCGACTGCAGCAAGCGCTACCCGCGACTGACCCTCCGATCCGAACCGCCCTGGTGACAGCCAGATCTGCACCCGCCCACGAGCGTGTGATCAGGACGCTTCGGGCCTGGGATGTTCGGATTGATGAGTCGATTTTTTTGGGTGGACTCACTAAAACCGAGTTCCTCAAGGCATACCGCGCCGACGTTTTCTTTGATGATCAGCAAGTTCATTGTGAAGACGCCGCTGGGCATGTTCCCACCGGGCACGTTCCCCATGGCGTGGCCAACAGGCGCTAAGAATTATAAAAAATAGAAATTTTATACCCTATCGGTAGCGAGTCGGCGGAAACGGGAGTAAGGTTTTGGTGTTTTTCAGAGACTTGAGGCGCCCGCCTTGAAGCTACAGCAGTTGCGATACATATGGGAAGTGGCGCATCACGATCTCAACGTGTCTGCGACTGCACAAAGCTTGTTCACCTCACAGCCCGGCATCAGCAAGCAAATTCGGCTCCTTGAGGATGAGCTCGGCGTGGAAATCTTCGCCCGCAGTGGTAAGCACCTTACCCACGTCACCCCGGCTGGCGAGGTGATTCTGGACCTTGCGGGAGAGATGTTGCGCAAGGCGGAGTCAATCAAGCGAGTGGCTCAGGAATTCTCGGACGAAACCTCAGGCACGCTCTCTATCGCCACCACACACACGCAGGCGCGCTACGTGCTACCTGAGGTGATTCGCCGATTCATGGCGCAATACCCCGATGTTTCTCTAGTGATGAAGCAGGGAACGCCGCCGCAAGTCGCGCAAATGGCGGCTGACGGTGAAGTAGATTTCGTGATCGCCACCGAGGCGCTGAATCAGTTCTCCAGCTTGATTACTCTGCCTTGCTACCGCTGGAATCGCTGTGTGGTGGTGCCCGAGGGACACCCACTGGCGTCGGTTGCCCATTGCTCTCTAGAAGCTATCGCAGAGCATCCCATCGTCACCTATACCACCGGTTTTACAGGCCGTTCCAAGCTTGATGAGGCGTTTTTTGATCGCGGCTTGACGCCGAGAGTGGTGTTCACGGCCGTGGATTCTGATGTGATTAAAACCTATGTCCGTCTTGGCTTGGGGGTCGGGTTGATCGCCGGGATGGCGTATGACAGCGAGTTAGATTCAGACCTTGTGAAAGTGGATGTGTCGCATTTGTTCGCCAATTCCGTGACAAGTGTGGGGTTTCGCAAGGGCAGCTTTCTACGAGCGTACATGCACGACTTTATTCATGAGCTGGCGCCGCATCTTGGGCGCGAACTGGTGCAGGAGGCGCTCTCCAGAGCCAAGCTGACCGACCGCATCGCGCTTTATGAAGGGATTGAGCTGCCCGAGCACTGACTTGCCGCCTCTAGCGCGCTCATGATCGGGCCGACCTTGTCCAGAGTTTCCTGATATTCCGCTTCCCACTGAGAGCTTGCGGTGATGCCGCCGCCGCCCCAGCAATAAAGATTACCGTTGCTGGCTTCAAGCGTTCGGATCGCGATACTGCTCTGTAACCAGTCGCCACCACCCAGCATGAATATTGACCCGCAGTAGGCGCCGCGGGGGAAATCTTCTAGCTCTGCAATGATCTCCACTGCGCGCTTTTTAGGGGCGCCGGTGATGGAGCCGCCTGGCGATGTGGCGAGCAGTAACTGGCCCGCCGTTGTGCCGCTGGCAAGCCGGCCCTCAACGGTGCTGATCAGGTGATGCACATTGCCAAAGCTGTGCAGACCACACAGCTCGGTCACTTTGACCGATCCGGCCTCGCAGAACCGGCCAATATCATTGCGCAACAGGTCGGTGATCATGACGTTTTCGGCACGATCCTTTTCTGAGCGTTGCAGTGCTTCAGCCAATTTTTTATCTTGCTCGGGATCGCTGTTTCTTGGCGCGGTGCCTTTGATCGGTTGTGTGGTCACAACACCGTCTTGGACTTTAAGGAAGCGCTCGGGCGAGAGCGACAGGATGGCGTGATGGGTTGAGGGTCGCATGAACGCGGAGAAGCCCCCTGCGAGATTGTCTCGAATCGCCCGATAGGCGGTCCAGGCGTCACCCTGTAACATCGACTCAAAGCGTTGCGCGAAGTTAACCTGGTAGCAGTCGCCGGCGAGGATGTATGCCTGTATCCGCTCAACAGCCCGCTGATAGTCCTGCTTCGAGATGGCCGCCTCAAATGGCCGCGTGATGGCGAATGGACTTGGCTGTCTTGGCTCCTCAGATTCCAGTGCCTTAAGTACTGCGCTTCGCGTCTCTTCTGGGCAGTCGGCGTGAAAAAGTAGCTCTGTTGTATTGCTAGGCCGATGTGACACCAAGAGCCAATGGTAAATGGCAGCCATGGTGCCCGTCGGGTGACTGCCATGGCCCATCAGCTGTGCGGCGGGCGCATCGTAATCCAGTGAGCCGATGGCAATGCGGCCCGTAAATGTGCCGGAGCTTCCCAAAATGGCTTGGCGCTCCTGCCCCTCGCTGAGATCGCGCTCAACAGCAGTCATCCAGTCATTCAAGTTTCCCGAATAATCATCCAATTGGTGGATGGTGGTCGGGAGAGCAGTCACGATTTCCATCTCGGCGCTGAATTCTCGATCACCGCTGTCGAGATAGACGAACCCCGGTAGATGCGCCAGCCTGTCAGCCAGTCCCGACAGGCTGGCGGTGTAGGGGAGTGAAAGCGTTATCGCGTTGGGCACCATGCATAACCCTATAATTTTTAGGGGTTAAATTGACATCAATACATAAGGATAAGTAATGTCTCGGCCTGTGCACAGAGCGTTGAAAGGCACATTTTGTCCTCGATGGGCACTGTCGCCTTCATTTAGCTGATCTGAGAGTTCACCCATGAGTCAAGATACCGAGAAGGTCGCCGCAAGCGAGCCGACCTTATCGCTAGAAAACCCGTTTTCTGTCATCCCTGAGGATGCCGTGGAGCTGGGACGTTACGAGACGACGCTGAAGCGGGGCACTGAGCTGCGCAACAAGCCTTATGTTGCTGCGGGCACGGCCAACCGGCAGCGGCAGCATCTCAAGGAGCGGATGACGGTTTGGGAGCGCATTCGTTTTTTGGCAGACAGTGAACCGCACGTGCTTTTCCAGAACTGGGGGCCGAACCTCGATGGGGCGTCTCTGGTCACCGCGATCATCAGCATCGACGGTCGTGACGTTGCGGTTTACGGACACGATTTCACGGTTCGAGCGGGCTCAATGGACGCAACGAATGGCGAGAAGCTGGCGCGATTGTTCGAGCTGGCGGCAAAGCGTCAAATCCCGCTGGTGGGGCTCAACGACTCTGCGGGAGCCTATATCCCGGCCGGGGTCGGTGGACTGGATGGTTACGCGGATGCCTTCACCGCGCTGCGAAAGATTAGCGGCATTGTGCCCAGCATCATGTGTATGTTCGGTTTTAACGCGGGTGGGGGGAGTTACTTGCCTCGGCAGGGTAGTTTCCTAATACAGCCTAAAAACACTTTTTTTGGACTCACCGGCCCTGGCGTTGTGAAGAGCGTTCTGGGTGAGGACATCACCCCCGATGAATTGGGCGGCCCCTCGGTTCACTCTCAGACAGGTGTGACTGACTTTGTTGTAGAGGATGAAGTGGCCGCGCTACGCAAAGTGCGCGAACTGTTGCGATACCTGCCTGACTCCTATCAATCGTTAGCCCCTTATAGAGAGACGTCAGATCCCATCGAGCGAAAAACCGTCGATATCGACATCTTGTTAAAAAAGGCATTTAACTCGCCCACAGGCTTCAACACACCCTTTGACATCAGCATTTTGATTCAGCAGTTGTGTGATCACGGCGATTTTCTTGAAACTCAGGCGGAAAGGGCGCGCAACACCATCACGGCCTTCGGGAGAATGGGCGGCAATGTGGTGGGCTTCGTGGCCAACAATTCTGCAGTGGCATCGGGTCAAATTGATATCGACGCCGCTTATAAAAATGCGCGCTTCATTCGCTTTTGTAATCTCTACAACATCCCCGTGATCTTTCTTGAGGATACGACCGGATTTTTGCCGGGGCGTGAGCAAGAGCACCGCGGCATTGTGCAGGCGGGCCGAGCGATGCTCGACGCCATTGTTGACCTTCGCACCCCCCGGTTTTTGGTTCTGGTACGCAATGCCTTTGGCGGCGCGTATGCGTCTTATAACAACTACGCGACAGGCGCGGATTTTGTCGTTGCCTTGCCAACGACTCGGGTGGCGGTGATGGGGCCGGCCGGAGTGGAGTACGTGTACAAAGACGAATTGAAGAAAATTCGTGCTGGCCGTAGTACCCAAATCAAGGCCGAGATCGACGCACGCATATCGCAGGGAGTGTCTGAAGCGCAGGCCGGTCAGGAGGCGGAGGCCGCCGTGGATGCCGCGCTCCGCGCCGAGGAGGCGCTTCTCGCGCAGCGGTACGAGCGTGAAATTATGAACCCGGAAGAGGCGCTGAGTTTGGGGTCTATTTCCGAGATTGTGATGCCGTCGGATTTGCGCAGCACACTGGCGACGCAAATGGCATTTTGCCTGCGGCACTACACGCCGGGGCCGATGCAATCGGTCCAGCGTGAATTCCACTGATCAGCATCCGGGAGAGCATCACACTTGGGTACGCAACATTATCTCGATAATCCTCTGATTCATGCTGACCGTCGCGCCAAGCTTCGTCAGTCGGAGTGGACTGAGCAATTCCGCTGTGATCATCTCAAGCCGCTGATCATTTGCCGTGGCCCGATTCGTAAAGAAGCGATGGATGTTTTTGCCGAGATGGGTATCAACCATTACGGCATCCTGCTGTCGGAAAAGGATTCGATTGTGTACCGCGGCGCGCTGGCGCCCGAGCTCCGCGTCCTGACAGATCCGGATCGGGTGCACCGGGTGCCTGACTACAGTGGTGCCACCAAAGAAGAGCGCGAGCAGCGGATTGCCGACATCATTGCCATCGCCCATACGCGGGGCTACAACGCGATCTTCGCGGGTTACGGATTCATGGCCGAAGATGAGCAGATGGTGGCAGCGATGGAAGGCGCTGGGCTTAACTTCATCGGGCCCTGCTCACGAACAGTGCGGCAAGCGGGCCTGAAAGACGAGGCTAAACGCACGGCGCTAAAGGCAGGCGTATCGGTCACACCGGGCATTGATAACGGCACGACCTTAACGCTACTCAAGAAATACCCCGATCGCTCGGCGCTGGAGGCGCTGGTGGCTGAGCAGGACTTCAGCTTAGAAGATCCCGCGGCGACTGAACTTGAAGCGTTTGCTGAGCAAGTGCTGACGGCTAGCTACCGAAAAGGCATTGATCTTTACACCATTGATGAGCTGGGTGAGACCCTCACTGAGGCCGTTAAGCAAATGGCGGAGCAATACCCACAGAATCGCGTTCGTCTGAAGGCGATTGGCGGTGGTGGCGGTAAGGGCCAGCGCATTGTGCCGCTGGGGCAGGCTGACAAGACCCCCGAGTTGGTCAGGGAAATCTTGAATGAGGTGAAGGCGACCGGGGTGGGTGACAATAAAAACGTGCTGGTCGAGCTCAATATTGAGACCACACGCCATCAAGAAATTCAGGTCATCGGTAACGGCGACTGGTGCATTACGCTGGGGGGGCGCGATTGTTCCCTGCAAATGCACGAGCAAAAACTGTTAGAAGTATCGGTGACAAGAGAGTCACTGCAGGCAGCCGAGAGCCGGGCACAGCAGGCCGGTTCCGAAAACGAGGCTGCGGTGTTGGCTCAGGACGTCAAGACGCTCGATGCGATGGAAACCGAAGCGGCGCGTTTTGGCGAGGCTGTTGGGCTGGATTCAGTGTCTACGTTTGAGTGTATCGTTGATCGGGATCAGCACTTCTTCATGGAGATGAATACGCGTATTCAGGTTGAGCATCGTGTATCGGAGCTTTGTTATGCCATGCGCTTTGTTAATCCCGACGATGCTTCAGATGCGTTCGTGGTGGAGTCACTGGTCGAGGCGATGGTGCTGCTCGCTGCGCACGGTCCTGCGCTGCCGAAGCCAGAGCGGATCGCGCGCCTTCCCGACTCCCTGGAGGCGAGGCTCAATGCCACCAATGATGCGTTGCAGCCCAGTGCTGGTGGTGTTGTGGAGTTTTGGTCAGATCCTATCGCAGGGGAGATCCGCGATGATCAGGGTATTAGTCTGCACAACCCGGACACCGACGTCTTCATGGAGTACACGTTGGCCGGAGCTTATGACTCCAACATCGCATTACTGCTGACGGTAGGTGACAGCCGCGAATCTGCCTATGAGCAGATGGCCGAGGTGTTGCGAGCCAGCCGGTTGCGCGGCAAGAACCTTGCTACCAATTTGGCCTTCCACTACGGCTTGGTGCACTGGTTTCTTGGCAGAACGGTTAATGCCCGGCCGACCACGCAGTTTATCGTTCCTTACCTGACAGCGGTGGGCGAGCTCGCACAGGAGGCCGGTCAGGTTGACGTCGACGTGGCCTGGCAGCAACTCTGTAATGCGCGGCTTGGCGCAGATGCTGCGGATGCCTCACTTCGGGAAGTACTGACCGCTAAGCAGAGCCTCTTGATTCGTCCCATCAAGCAGCTGATGGCCTCGCCTCATTTGCTGTCCGGTTGGCTGAGCTTGAATCAGCGCGCCTTCCGTTTTGAGGACGGGCATTTTTCATGGGCTGAAAATCCGATCGAGGTGTTGGCCGATACCTATCACTTTTTGCAACTGGACTGGAACGACGCTGAGCCCGCCGCAAATATGATTTGGGATCACGACCACGCTATTTTGTCTGACGCCGAAGACTTTTACGCAGAGATGAGCCGGCGCTTCGATGCCGACAACTGGCCCGGGGTGTGCGAGCTGCTGGTGGATGATGCTCCCGAGGGTGTGTCGGCTGGCGATTGGGCTGCCATTAAAGCGGCCCATAAAGGCTATCAGGCGGGCACAGAGATTCTCGAGCTACTGCCAGCGATGGCGAAGTTCACGGGTTTCTTCGATCTTGGGGTGAATGCGGATATGACCATCGATTTCCCCGAGAGGCTATTAGATGAGTCGCACCAGAAGGCGATGGCGAGAACGCTGGCTCCGCCACCGGTTGCCAAATCCAACGAGATTGTCGCCGAGAGCGGCGGCATGTTTTATGGTCGAGAGACCCCCGAATCGCCCCTCTATGTCGAAGCGGGACAGCATTTTGAGGCCGGCGAGCCGCTCTACATTGTGGAAGTCATGAAGATGTTTAATAAAGTAATGGCTCCCTTTGCGGGGACCGTCGACGAAGTGTTGGTAGAAGGCGACGGCGTTATTATTGCCAAGGGGCAGCCTCTTTTTAAAGTTACGCCCGACGAGAAGGTCGAGGTGTTGTCTGAGGCCGAAGTGGTCGCAAGAAAGCGTGAGCACACGACAGAGCTGGTCAAGCTCTTTATCTAATTTATACCAGGGCTTTTTAATGATTACCGCACTCGATCACATTGCGATCGCCGTACCAAACCTAGACGCCGCTGTCTCACGTTTCTTGGAGGACTTTGGTCTTCAGCACGACGGCAACGAGATCGTTGAGGCTGCGCAAACCACAACGGCGTTTTTTAGCTTGCCAGAGACGCATATCGAGCTAGTGCATCCCCTTGATGGTCAGGGGCCAATCGCGACCTATCTTGAGAAGCGCGGCGGTGGACTGCACCATCTTTGCTTTCGCACTGACGACATTGACAGTGATGTCGAGCGGTTGAAGGCTAAAGGCTATCAATTCATCGGCGACGCACCGACGCCGGGGGCGCATGGTTCACGGGTGATTTTCATTCATCCCAAGAGTTGCGATGGCGTGCTCATCGAGCTGTCTGAGCCCGCGGAGGCCCACGCATGAGTGTCTATGACCCCGGCGAAGCCAATCTCTCGGCTTGGGGCGCATTAGTTGAGAAACAGAGCAAGGGGCTCAAGCCTGACGACTTCACGTGGCATACGCCCGAAGGCATTCCGCTGAAGACGCTTTACACCGCCGAAGATCTTGAATCGCTGCCCTATACCAATACGCTCCCGGGTATTCCCCCTTATATCCGAGGCCCTCAGGCTACGATGTATGCAGGACGGCGTTGGACGATTCGCCAATACGCGGGGTTCTCCACAGCCGAGGCGTCGAACGCTTTTTATCGCAAATCGCTAGCGGCAGGTGGGCAAGGTATATCGGTGGCGTTCGATTTGGCGACCCATCGCGGATACGACTCTGACCATCCGCGCGTGACCGGCGATGTGGGCAAGGCAGGCGTGGCGATCGACTCCGTCGAGGACATGAAGATTCTGTTCGATGGCATTCCCCTCGACCAGGTCTCGGTTTCCATGACCATGAATGGTGCTGTGTTGCCGGTCCTCGCCGGCTACATTGTCGCGGCTGAAGAGCAAGGCGTTGATCAGTCTGAGCTGTCGGGGACTATTCAGAACGACATATTGAAAGAATTCATGGTGCGGAATACTTACATCTATCCGCCTGCGCCCAGTATGCGCATCATCGGCGATATCATCGCCTACTGCTCCGCACATCTGCCCAAGTTCAATACGATCTCGATCTCGGGGTATCACATGCAGGAGGCCGGCGCGAATGCGGCGTTAGAGCTTGCCTATACCCTCGCCGACGGCAAAGAATACATTCACACCGCCATTGCCGCGGGTTTAAAGATTGACGATTTCGCGCCACGCCTCAGTTTCTTCTGGGGTATTGGCATGAACTTCTACATGGAGATCGCGAAGATGCGTGCGGCGCGGCTGCTGTGGGCTGAGATCGTTGAGGCGTTCGAGCCAGTCAATCCGAAAAGCGGCATGTTGCGGACCCACTGCCAGACCTCGGGTTGGTCGCTGACCGAGCAAGATCCCTACAACAATATTGTGCGCACAACCATCGAAGCCATGGCGGCGGTATTTGGTGGAACACAATCTCTTCATACCAATGCGCTGGACGAAGCCATTGCCTTGCCTTCGGATTTCGCCGCTCGCATCGCCCGGAATACGCAGCTGATCTTGCAGGAAGAAACCGGTATTGGTCAGGTCGTGGATCCATGGGGTGGCTCCTACATGATGGAGAACCTGACCCATGACATGGCCGAAAAAGCGCGCGAACTGATTACCGAGATTGATGAGCTGGGCGGTATGGCCAAGGCGATCGAGAGCGGGATCCCGAAGCTTCGCATTGAGGAAGCAGCAGCTAAAAAGCAGGCGCGGATTGATCGTGGTGAAGACGTCATTGTCGGCGTGAACAAGTTTCAGATTGATGACCAGGACGCTGTCGACATTCTTGAGATTGACAACGAGCAGGTCAGAGAATCACAGCTCGCCCGGCTCGCTAGCATTCGAGAAACGCGTGATGATACGGCGGTGCAATCTGCACTGACGGCGCTCACCGAGGCAGCCAAATCAGGGGAGGGCAATCTGCTTGGCCTGGCTGTTCAAGCGACGCGCTGTCGAGCTACCGTGGGAGAAATCTCAGATGCATTGGAGAGCGTGTATGGTCGCTTTGTCGCCAACGCACAGACAGTCTCGGGTGTTTACGGGGCGGCCTACGCCGAGGACGCCAATTGGGAGGGTATTTCGATGGACATCGATGCCTTTGTAGCACAGTACGGACGCCGCCCCAGAATGCTGGTCGCGAAAATGGGGCAGGACGGGCATGATCGCGGCGCGAAAGTGGTTGCGACCGCCTTTGCCGATGTCGGCTTTGACGTTGATCTTTCGCCCATGTTCTCGACGCCCGAAGAAGTTGCTCGGCAGGCCATTGAAAACGATGTGCATGTGGTCGGCGCCTCGAGTCTCGCAGCGGGCCACAAAACGCTTGTGCCGCAACTGATTGACGCTCTGCGAGAGCAGGGGGCTGAGGATGTCATCGTCATCGCGGGCGGTGTGATTCCCCAGCAGGACTACGCCTTCTTGGAGGAGCGTGGGGTGGCATTGATTTTTGGCCCGGGCACGCCTATCCCCGATGCGGCGCGAAAGGTCCTCGATGCGATCAACGCCAACAGCTGAAGCCATCCTTGCAGGGGATCGTCGAGCGCTCGCCAAGGCGATCACCCTCGTAGAAAGTCAGCTGCCCGCTGATCGCGACGCGGCTCAGGCGCTACTGACTTCATTGTTACCCCATACCGGGCGCAGCATCCGGGTAGGTATCACCGGTGTCCCCGGCGTCGGTAAATCCACTTTTATTGAGGCATTCGGTCAGCACGTCATAGACCACGGGCATCGTCTGGCTGTGCTCGCGGTTGACCCCAGCTCTCCGGTAGCCGGTGGTTCGATTTTGGGTGACAAAACGCGGATGGAAACACTGTCCCGTTCTGAGTCTGCTTTTATCCGTCCGTCCCCGGCGGGTAAGGCGCTCGGTGGCGTGGCCTTTAAGACTCGCGAATCATTGATGCTCTGCGAGGCCGCTGGGTTTGACGTGGTGTTGGTCGAGACGGTGGGTGTTGGTCAATCAGAGCATCAGGTGGCCGGCATGGTCGACTTCTTCCTGTTGCTCATGCTCCCGGGGGGAGGGGATGAGTTGCAAGGTATCAAGAAAGGGATTCTCGAATTGGCTGACGCCATTGTCGTGAACAAGGCAGATGGCGCCAGCGAGGCGCTGGCACGGACCACACAGCAACACTATCGGGGTGCGATGTCGCTACTCAGTCACGACGGGTTTTGGGAGCCCCGCGTCATGACCTGTTCGGCGTTGCACGGCGTGGGTATTAGCGAGGTGTGGGAAACCATTACGGACTTTGCAGAAGAGGCCCGCGTTAACGGCGCTTTTGAAAAGGCCCGCGCGGGTCAGAATTTCTCTTGGATGCGGCAGTTGGTCGACGAGATGCTGCGGAGCAGTTTGTCCACTCATCCAGCGGTGCAGGGTGCGCTTCCCGCTATCGAGGAGGCCGTACGTTCGGCGCAACAAACGCCGCTAGCGGCGGCTCAGCAGATTCTCGCCTTGTCTCGGGAGCCACTCTAGAAGATGGATCGTCAGACGCCCCCCTGCGTCGGCGCGTCTCCGGCTTCCCTGTCATCGCCGCAGCTGCCTGCGGCCATTTTTACTTATCCCTGCTATCGCGTCGCCGATATAAAGAGGGAGGATT
>JADHQG010000007.1 GCA_016778045.1 Luminiphilus sp.
TGGCGGTCGCACCCGACGCGGCCATGGCCGGCACCAGCCCCTCGACCAAAGGGGTTTTGTAAGCCGTGACCCAACGGGTTGCCGTAATTGACTACGGCATGGGCAACCTCCACTCTGTAGCCAGCGCGCTGGAGCATGTCGGTGCTGCTGAAGTCGTTGTCAGCCATGAACCGCAAAAGATTCTTAATGCCGACCGGGTCGTGTTTCCCGGTGTGGGCGGTATTCGTGATTGCATGGCAGCGATCCGTCGCCTCGGCTGCGATCAGTTACTCGATCAGGTACTGAGCGTGGACCGCAAGCCGGTGTTGGCCATTTGCGTCGGCATGCAGGCGCTGATGTCCCATTCCGAGGAAAATGGGGGCGTTGCCTGTCTCGATGTGTTGCCGGGCCAGGTCGCCTTTTTTGGTGACGCGCATCAAGGCGATGACGGCGGGCGGCTGAAAGTGCCCCACATGGGGTGGAATGCCGTGCGACCGGCGATCAATCATCCCCTGTGGCGCGGTATCGAGCCCGACACCCGCTTCTATTTTGTTCACAGCTACCACGTGGTGCCTGATAACCAAGCCGTTGTCGCGGGAACGTTTGACTACGGCCTCACGGGTTGTGCGGCGCTTGCGCAGGAGAACCTTTTTGCAACGCAGTTCCACCCGGAGAAGAGCCACAGCGCCGGGTTGACGCTACTGAAAAACTTTCTCGATTGGGAAGGCACATGCTCGTAATACCCGCCATTGATTTAAAAGATGGCCAGTGCGTGCGCTTGCGCCAAGGCGACATGGCAGACAGCACGGTGTTCTCTGACGATCCTGTTGCCATGGCGCAGCGGTGGTTTGACGAGGGCGCCCGTCGGCTCCATATCGTTGATCTCGATGGCGCCTTCGCAGGCGAGCCGGTCAATGCCGGCATCATCGAGGCGATTTCAAAAGCCTTGCCATCGCTGCCGATCCAGATTGGCGGCGGCATCCGCAATCTGGGGACCATTGCGCGCTATCTCGAAGCCGGGGTGGAGTACGCCATCATCGGCACCATGGCGGCCAAGGACCCGGACTTCGTTCACGAAGCCTGTTCGGCCTTTCCGGGGCACATCATTGTCGGCATCGATGCCCGCGGCGGCCGTGTGGCCGTTGAGGGCTGGGCGAGCGAGAGTGAACTTGATGCCACCGATCTCGCCAAGCGCTTCGCCGATGCAGGCGTGAGCGCGGTGGTTTATACCGATATTGACCGCGACGGCATGATGCAAGGCGTCAATGTCGAGGCAACGGTTGCCCTGGCTGTTGAGTCGGGCCTGCCGGTGATTGCTTCGGGTGGTATCAGCCAGCTTGAAGACGTGCGTGGCCTGATGCAGCACGCGAGCGCGGGTATATGCGGCGCTATCACCGGCCGCGCGATCTATGAGGGCACGCTGGATTTGGCCGAGGCCCAGACCATGGTTGATGCCTTTCTGGAGAGTGATTGATGGCGCTCGCCAAACGCATCATTCCCTGCCTCGACGTGGATCAGGGGCGAGTGGTGAAGGGCGTCAACTTTTTGGGTATTCGTGACGCCGGCGACCCGGTGGAAATTGCGCGGCGCTATAACGAAGAAGGCGCCGACGAGATCACGTTTCTCGATATCACGGCCAGCCACGAAGAGCGCGATACGACTGTCCACACCGTCGAGCAGATTGCCCGCGAGGTGTTTATCCCACTGACAGTGGGCGGCGGCATTCGCTCCTTGCAGGACATTCGCACCATGCTTAATGCGGGTGCCGACAAGGTGAGTATCAATACCGCGGCGATTCACGAGCCTGAGCTGGTGCGTGAGGCAGCGGCACGATTCGGCTCGCAATGCATTGTGGTGGCGATCGATGTGAAGCGGGTCTCAGCGCCCGATGATGCACCGCGCTACGAGCTCTTTACCCACGGTGGTCGCAAGCCCACCGGGATCGAGGCGGTGGGGTGGGCTACAAAAATGGCGAAGTTAGGTGCTGGTGAACTCCTGCTGACGAGCATGGACCGCGACGGCACCCGCGATGGTTTTGAATTGGTCATTACCCGCGCGATTACTGACGCGGTCGACATTCCGGTGATCGCGTCAGGTGGGGTAGGCACGCTTCAGCACCTGGCCGATGGCGTCGCGAAAGGGGGCGCCGACGCCGTGTTGGCTGCCAGCATTTTCCACTTCGGTGAATACACCGTGGGCGAGGCCAAGGCGTTCATGGCCGATCAGGGCATCACGATGCGGCTGTGATATCGGGCATCCTGTTCAGGGTGCGCTGTCACTGAACTGATAAATGACGTGTCGCCGCGTCTTCGCGATAACGGAATCATCCCATACCCGCGTTGAGCGGCGGCCTCAGGGTGTGCCGAGCGCCACCGTGGTCGGGTCTTCTGTTTCTGGCTCTTCAGATGGCGTTTCAGGCGTGAGGAGGTTGATGCCGCGGAGCAGCGTCAGTGCCTCATACAGCTGATTATCCGAATTGCGCAATTCCGTCAGCGCCTCGCTCTCCGATTGAGCATCCACGGGACCGCCGTCGCCGCTCAGACTCCCCTGCAGGTCGGCTTCCTTGGTTCGTCGGTTGGATTCCACGCTCGTGACCTCAGCACGCTCTACCACGATGTCGGGCACGATGCCCTCAGCCTGAATTGAGCGGCCCTTCGGTGTGTAATACAGGGCGGTGGTGAGCTTGACGGCGCGGGTTTCCGAGACGGGCAGGATGGTCTGTACCGAGCCTTTGCCAAAACTGCGGGTCCCCATGATCACGGCGCGCCGACGATCCTGAAGGGCTCCGGCGACAATTTCGGAGGCGCTGGCGGAGCCGCCGTTAATCAATACCACGATGGGTATGCCATTCAGCATATCGCCCGGGGAAGCTTCAAAGCGGTCTGCTGCCTGAGGATGACGTCCTTCTGTGTAGACGACCAACCCCCCGTCCAATACGGCACCGGCCATATCCACACTGGCACCGAGCACGCCGCCAGGGTTGTTGCGGAGATCCAAAACCACCCCCTTGAGAGATCCTTCGGAGAGGACCTGCTCAAGCGTCGCGATCGCTTCTAGCCCGGTGTCCTTTTGAAACTGCGACGCCCGCAACCAGAGGTAGCCCTCCATCAGCTCACGGCTTCTGACGCTCGGCACTTTGATAATGTCCCGCACCACGGTGACGTCAAACGGATCCGCGACGCCCCGTCTGCCGATGGTCAGCAGCACCTCGGATCCGGTGGGTCCCCGCATCTTTTCTACCGACTTGTTGACGGGCAGATCGCGGATCGACTCACCATCAATTTTGAGAATAATGTCACCCGCACGAAGCCCCGCTGCCTCAGCAGGTGAGCCGTCAATCGGCGCGATGATGCTGATGTAACCACGATCTTGACCGATCTCGATGCCGAGACCACTGAATTCACCCTGTGTCGTCTCTTGCAGAGAGTCGTACGCTTTTTCCTGAAGAAAGACCGAGTGAGGATCGAGTCCAGAGAGCATCCCCTGCACTGCAAGTTCAAACAGCTCGCTGTCCGGTACCGATTCGACGTAGCCCTGTCGGATTTGGTTGAAGACGTCTGCAAACATCTGCAACTCTTCTAAGGGCAGCGACTGATTTTCAGGCGGGACATCCAACACCGCATTGTGAGGATTATTTTCGTCAGCGACGTCAGAGCCGCTGTCGTCGGCAACGGCGAAACAGCAAGCAACAAGGCCGAGGATCAGTCCAGCGGGGAGAGTGCGACAACGCATGATGGTTATCCGAGATGACAAAGACGTGAATGGTAACTGATTATCCCGCTGGAACTTAACGGCGAATCCAGTCGGCAGGGTCTACCGGTTTTCCGTCGCGCCGGATTTCAAAATACAGGCCGGACGCCTCAGATCCGCCACTCGCGCCCGCTCTCGCAATGAGATCACCCGAGTTAACCCTGTCGCCGACACGTCGGAGCAGACTGTGATTGCGCGCATACAGTGACAGCCAGCCGTCGCCATGATCAATAACAACCAACAGACCCTGACCCCGTAGCCAGTCAGAATAGATCACACGCCCCCCATGGACCGCCTGTACGGGTTCCCCTTGTTCCGCTGAGATCAGCCAGCCTCGCCAACGAATGTCGGCATTGCGGCGCTCGCCAAAACGGTTGGCGGGCGCGCCGTTTACCGGCATAGCCAGGGTGCCGCGGGTGTCAGCAAAGGGTTGAAGATTGGCAGGTGAGAGGCTTTCCGATCTGACTGCGACATCCTGTATTTCACCCAATAGTGCATTGAGCCGTTCTTGATCTCGCTCAAGTTCGGCCAGTCGTTGCTGGTCGGTCTGTAGCGTTGCGCTAATGTCAGCAATGGCCTGCTGCCGAGCAGCTTGCTGATCGGCAAGCGCGCGCTGGGCGTCGGCAAGGGTCTCGCGCTGGATGTCCAGTTGTGACTGGGTGTCCGCAGCGGCTTTGCGATTTTCCCCAATTGCCAACAGCGCCTGCTGATATTCGGCGATGATCACTTGTTGGTCTTCGACGATGCGTTCGAGGTAGGCCAAATGCCTCGCTACTTTCTGCGGATCCTGATCACCCAGCCATACTCTGAGGCCTCCGCCTTGCTGCACAGCCCACAACTGCTGAATGCCCTGCTCAATGATGTCCGTGCGGTCGCGCTGGGCGACCAGTAAGCGCGTCCGCTGGTTGTCCAGCTGGGTCAGTTGTTGTTGCAGTGCTTCCTGCGCCTGCATGACTTCCGCAAGTCGCTGGTCGGATTCGCTGATCTGAAGTTCTGCCTCGCGCAGCGCCTGCTGCAAGGTACTGCGCTCTTTCTCTTGGGCATCCAGTTTTTGCTGAATGGCCTGAATTTCGTCCGCGAGCGCGCCGAGTTGTGCGGCTGTGTCGTTGGGAGAGGCCGGCTGTTGTGCCTGCGCAAGAGCCAGCCAAAATGGCATCGTTGCAACAGCAAAGAGTTTAGACAGGGGGCGGACTGCTCCGATGCGAGCCATCCGCTGACCGCTTAGTTGATCAGCAGGTTGCGCCCTGACATGGCGGCGGGGATATCCAGTCCCATCATCGTCAGGACAGTGGGGGCGATATCGGCGAGTATGCCGCCCGCAGGATCCAAGGCACGCGGGTTACCCCCAAAGTAAATCAAAGGGACATGCTCTGTGGTGTGCTGGGTATGGGGTTGATCGTTCTCGTAATCCCGCATTTGCTCACAATTGCCATGATCTGCGGTGATGAGGCCCTGGCCACCCTGTGCCAGTAATGCCGTCTCGAGTCGGCCAATGCACTGATCCAGCGTCTCGACAGCGGCGACAGCGGCAGCAAATTGACCGGTATGACCCACCATATCGCCGTTGGCATAGTTCACGACAATAAAGTCAAAGTCTCTGGATTCGATGGCTTCGACCAAGGCGTCGGTGACCTCGTGTGCACTCATGGCCGGTTGCAAATCATAGGTCGGCACATCGGGAGAGGGGATCAGCGTACGGGCTTCACCTTCGAAAGGATCTTCGCGGCCGCCGCTGAAAAAAAACGTGACATGAGCGTACTTCTCGGTCTCCGCGATGCGCAGCTGTGTCATCCCCCGTGCGGCGAGGACCTCGCCCAAACTGTCCGTCAAGGTGTCCGGAGGGAAGGCCACGGGGCAAGCTAATGAGGACGCGTACTCTGTGGTGGTCACCAGTTGTAAAGCAGGTGGGTCACTTCGCGTAAAACTGTTGAATGCGGGATCGGTCAGTGCTTGGGCCAATTGCCGGGCACGATCAGCTCGAAAATTCATGAACAATACCGCGTCGCCATTCTCAAAGGTGAGGGGGTCTCCGACAATAGTGGGCATGACAAATTCGTCATCTTCATCGCGCGCATAAGCCGCCTCAAGGGCCGCTTGCGCCGACACAGCGGTAAATGAGGCCCTGCCTTCCGCAAGTAGCGCATAGCTTTTTTCAACGCGATCCCAGCGATTGTCTCGGTCCATTGCCCAGTAGCGCCCATGCACCGAGGCGATGCGCCCGACGCCAAGCGTTTGCAACACCTGCTCTGCCCGCTGCAGTGAGGGGCCGGCACTGCGGGGTGGCGTGTCACGGCCATCGAGAAAAGCATGCAGGTAAAGCTTTTTCGCGCCGCGCTTTACGGCGAGTTGCAGCGCGGCAAACAGCTGGTCCTCATGACTATGAACGCCGCCGGGAGAGAGCAGGCCCATCACATGGACAGCATTGCCGCTTGCAACGGCGTCATCAATTGCCTGCAGATAGGCCGGATTCTCAAAAAATTCACCGGTCTCGATGGCGCGGTCAATTTTTGTGATCGACTGGTAAACAATGCGTCCGGCGCCAAGACTCATATGGCCTACCTCTGAGTTGCCCATCTGGCCCTCAGGTAGACCGACATCAAGACCTGAGCCGGACACCAGGGTGTGCGGCGCTTCCTGCCACAAGCGATCAAGATTGGGGGTGTGGGCAGCGTGCACGGCATTGTCTTCCGTGGCGGCCCGATGACCAAAGCCATCGAGGATGACCAGCAATGTTGTGCTTCGTGGCGTAGACACGGCGTGCAGGGCTCAAACGGTCGCAGTGGGCATTGTAACGCGGCGGACTGAGGAGGGCACGAGGTACGCAGGTCTGCCGTCGCACCAATGCTACCTGTTGGCGATTCTGTGCCGGTGTTAAGGTGCCAGCACGGAGGCACAGCCTCGATCGGCCTTGTGAGAGGGGCGTTGAACGCCCCAATTGATTATGACTGCATCGGATCCGGCACCGTCCGGTACACCTGACCTTTCCGGTGACGCTGATGAGGCGGCCAAGTTACTCCGCTTGGCCACCAACCTCTCTGTCAGCGTTGCGGTAATGCTGATTTTGGCCAAGGGCTATGCGTGGTGGCAGACCGACTCGGTGGCCATTCTGGCATCTTTGGTCGACTCACTGATGGATGCGGGGGCATCGATACTCAACCTTTTTGCGGTGCGCTATGCGCTGGCGCCAGCTGACGCCAGTCATCGCTGGGGACATGGTAAAGCTGAAGCGATTGCGGGCCTGGGGCAAGGGGTATTCATTATCGCGTCGGGGCTTTTCCTGGTGAGCGAAGCGGTGCAGCGACTCTTGAGTCCCGCGCCACTCGCTGCTTTTCCGGTCGGGGTTGGAGTAATGGTGGTGACCATCGTTTTGACAGCCGGCTTGGTGGCGGTGCAGAGCTATGTCATCCGCAGAACGCGCTCGCCCGCAATTCGGGCGGACTCACTCCATTACCGCACTGACCTGCTCACTAACTCAGCAGTGTTGTTAGCGCTGGTGCTTGCACAGTTTGGTTGGTTGGGTATTGATCCGTTGTTCGCGCTGGCGGTAGCGGTCTACACGCTGAAAGCCGCGTGGGACATCATCCGTGACGCCACCAGTGAATTGCTGGACCAGGAACTTCCCCAACCCAAACGGGACCAGATTATCGATATTGCCAGCGCGCACCCTCGCGTTTTGGGGGTTCACGATCTGCGGACGCGTAGCGCTGGAAGAGTCGACTTTGTGGAGTTGCACCTTGAGCTCGATGACCACATGCCGCTTACGGTTGCCCATGAAGTGAGTGATGATGTGGAAGCCGCCATCATGGCTGCGATACCTCAGGCAGACGTGATGATTCATCTCGACCCTGTGAGTTTGGCTGAGGAGCAACTGGATGACAGGATCGAAGCGGTGGAGCAGTCCGACGGATCTTAGCTCCAAACCGCTCTAGCCTACCTTGACTATCGACTCTCCCACTGGCGGACGCAGCCGAGCTGCTGGGAGGTGCCGCTGTTTTGGCGGGCGCGTCGATTCGGTGTCTGAGCGCGGGCCGCAGGAGCTCGAGCACAGTGGCCTGACTAGGGGACACTGACTGGAGGGCGCGGAATTGAACCGATATACTCGCGGCCCGCGCCGTTTGCTATCAAGCGTCCAGGGCGTCCCATAGGGTAACGGGAAGCGCTGTGCGTCAAATGATCTATCGATATCAGCGACGCATCATCACGAGGCGGGAATAACGTGTCAGCAGGGATGTTTTTTCAGTTTTTGGCAGAGCAGTGGGTTTTGGTAGCGGCGCTCGCCGCTGTCCTGACGCTGTTGCTACTTCATGAGACGCGTAAAGCGGGGCCTGCGCTGTCGATCAACCAGGCGGTGCAGCTTGTCAACACCGAGGGTGGGGTCTTCTTGGATATACGGGATGCGGCTGAATATGGCCGGGGTCATATCACTGATGCCAAGCATATCCCGGCAGCTTCGCTGGCGAATCGCGTCTCCGAGCTGGAAAAATTCCGCGATAAACCTGTCATCGTCGTGTGTAAAATGGGGCAGTCTGCTGGCCCTGCGACAAAGACGTTGCGCGCCCAGGGCTTTGGAAAAGCGCAAAAGCTGTCGGGCGGCATGATGGAGTGGGACGCCCAAAAGCTTCCGGTTGTCACCCAGTGAGTGAAGTCGTCATTTACACCACTCGATGGTGTCCTTTTTGTATCCGTGCCAAAGCGCTGCTCGATCAAAAAGGAGTTCGGTATCAGGAAATACCGGTAGATGGCGACCCAGCCACTCGGCAGGATATGGCAGAGCGAGCCGGTCGCACATCCGTGCCGCAAATCTGGATTGGTGAACAATATATAGGTGGGTGTGATCAGCTGTATGGTTTGGAGCGTTCCGGCGCACTCGACCCGCTGCTGTCCTAAAGCAGACTCGCCAAGACTTTGATTAACAAGGAGAGCCAGCATGGCTGAAGAAGGTACGGCCGCCGGTCAGGAAGCACAGGCGCAACAGCAATTTGTGACCCAGCGTGTTTACACGAAAGACATTTCTTTTGAGTCGCCGATGACGCCCAACGTATTCCGGCAGGAGTGGAAACCCGCGGTTAACGTTGACCTGAATACGAAAAGTAGCCGCGTTGATGAGGAGGGAAACCATGAGGTTGTGCTGACCCTGACCATCACCGCCAAGCTAGAGGAACAGACCGCGTTTTTGGTGGAGGTTCAGCAAGCAGGCATTTTTTATGTGGCGGGTATTGAGGGGGATGCGCTCCGGCAGTTGTTGTCGACGGTCGCCCCGACCATTCTTTTCCCCTATGCGCGTGAAGCGGTGGACAATCTGGTTGTGAAGGGCGGTTTCCCGGCCTTGATGATCGCGCCGGTCAACTTCGACGCGCTATTCCGTCAGGCGGTCGCTCAGCAAGCCGCTGAGGGCGGTGATCAGGTTGTAGCCGCGCCAGAAGGCTCGACTCACTGATCTGTTCGCCGCCTCTCAAGGCGGTACCTGGCCGGGTGGCTATCCGCTCAGGCGGCCGGTAAGTCCAGATCTTTGAGTTTTCGGGTGAGGGTGTTTCGCCCCCATCCGAGTAACTCCGCGGCTTCGGCCTTCCGCCCGCCGGTATGACGCAGAGCGGCTTCGATCATGATCGATTCAAACAGTGGCAGTGCCTGGCGCAGGACGTTCGACTGACCCTCCGACAGCTGCTGATTTGCCCAGCCGGCAAGTTGCTCATGCCAGGTTTCTGCCGAAGAGACCGCGCTGCTGTCGTGGGCCTGAACCAACTCAGGTGGCAGATCCGATAGGAGCACCTCACGACCGGCCGCCATCACGGTTAACCATCGGCAGGTGTTCTCCAACTGTCTGACATTGCCTGGCCAAGACAGTTGCGTCAGCACCTCCAGAGCGTCATCCGAAATCGTTTTCGCTTCGACACCCAGTTCGTTACCTGCAGAGGTTAAAAAGTGCTTGAGTAGCTGAGGGATATCTTCCCGGCGCTCGGATAGTTTGGGGACGTGAATACGAATCACGTTCAGTCGATGGAACAGATCCTCGCGGAACGCCCCCGATTCGACCAGTGATTCCAGTTTTTGATGGGTCGCCGCGATGATTCTGACGTCCGCCTTGATGGAGTCGACTCCGCCAACGCGGAAGAACTCCCCGTCCTGGAGCACTCTCAGTAAGCGCGTCTGGGTTGCCGCAGGCATATCGCCAATCTCATCTAGGAACAGAGTGCCCCCACGGGCCTGCTCAAAGCGACCTTCCCGGCGGCTATTGGCCCCGGTGAACGCCCCTTTCTCGTGGCCAAATAACTCTGATTCCATCAGCTCCTGAGGAATGGCCGCCATATTCAGTGCAACAAATCCCTTATCCGCTCTCGGGCTGTGGCGGTGGAGCGCTCTGGCGACCAGTTCTTTACCTGTCCCCGACTCGCCGTTAATCAACACTGTGATGTGGCTTTGTGCCAGACGCCCAATGGCACGGAAGACTTCTTGCATCGCCGGTGCGTTACCGATGATCTCGGTCGAGCGGCGATCTCCTGCTTCAATGCCGGCGGGTTCCACTTGAGTACGTTGCGCCTGCGCCCGGGCGACAGTGGCCACCATTTCCTCGATATCAAAAGGCTTTGGCAAATATTCGAAGGCACCCTCCTCATAGGAGCTCACAGCACTGTCGAGGTCTGAATGCGCCGTGGTAATGATGACGGGCAAGTCCGGTTGTTGAGACTTGAGTTTTGAGAGCAGCGTGATGCCGTCCATGCCGGGCATACGAATGTCGCTGACCACCACCATGGGTTGTTGCAAGGACAAAGCGTCGATTACGTCGTCACCGGACTCAAAAACCCGGCAGCTTAAACCAGCACGCGTCAGGGCTTTTTCCATGACCCAACGAATCGAACTGTCGTCGTCGACGATCCATACCTGGTCGGTGGTAGCCATCTCAGGTCTCCATGGGTATGAGCATGGTGAAACAGGTATCACCAGGTGAGCTCCGTACTTGAATTAGTCCGCCATGCTGATTGGCGATGCGTTGAGCGATAGACAGACCCAGCCCGGTCCCTTTGGCATTGCCGGTGACCATCGGTAGAAAAAGCCTTGGCAGGAGATCCTCTGGTACACCGGGGCCGTCGTCGTTCACCTGAAGCGCGCAAACCAGCTTGTGGCGACTGCCACCTAACGTGAACTGTCTGAGCACACGGGTTCGAAGCGTGATCAAACCAGCATCACCACAGGCTTGCCGTGCGTTGCGTACTAAATTGAGTACGGCTTGAGTCAACTGACCCGCGTCGGCGAGAAAATCGGGCAAGCTCGGATCGTAATCGCGTTCGATAGCCAGTTCGCCCTTTGCCTCGGCCTCGATCAGTTGCCGGACATGCTCGGTAACTTCGTGAATATTGGTCGGTTCGGACTCAAGCCGTTCTCTGGGGCCCAGCATACGATCGACCAGCGTGTGAAGCCGGTCTACCTCGGAAATGATGATGTCGGTGTATTCCTGCAGGTTGGGGTTGGCCAGCTCCCCAGACAAAAGCTGTGCTGCCCCCCGTATACCGCCCAATGGGTTTTTCACTTCGTGCGCGACGCCTTTCATAATTTCTTTAAGCGTTGCCTGAGCTTGCCATTCGCTCTCATCGCGGCTGATAGCCTGCAACCGATCGACCATCGTCAATTCAACGAGCAGGCAGCGACTTTCGACCTTGCCGGCGATTGGGCTCAGCGTGACGTCAACGGTGCGCTCTTGGCCGGTGCGCGTGGTCAGCGGGATCGCGCGCCGGACCATAGAGTAATTTTCAGTGAGGGCCTGGTTGAGCAATGGGTACCACTCGTTTGATTCTTCAAGCAGCTCCTCCAGCGGACTTCCCAATGCCCGGCTGGCAGACACCTCCAGCAGATTCTCTGCCGATAGATTCAGCGCCCTGATGTGCAGATCGGCATCCAACAGCACCACCCCGGTGGCCAACAGGTCGAGGTGATAATCGATGGATAAATCGGGAGGTAATTCAGCGGTCATACTGTTATCGATTTGCACTGGGGCGCATGACATAGACGGTACGCTCGCTGGAAGCATTGACCCTGGCACCCTCGGCGTTAACGCGCACCACTTGTAGCCGGTGTTCGCCACGATAGACGTTGGTGAGCTGCCACGTAGTCATTCGTTGCGGCGTGCCCACCGGCTCACCGTCCAGCGTCAAGACAACGCGCTCACCCTGAGATAGAGCTGGGCGCACCATTGCATCGACTGAAAAATTGCCTGGGCCCATCGGAATCGTCGCGGCTTCGGCCGGACTCATGATCAGCGTTTCGTAGCTGATCGGCTCGGTCGCCACGGCGTCGGGTTCGGATTTGGGTGCGGGTGTCACCGCGGCCGAAGTATTGAGGCTGTGAACGGTTTGTGCCTCTACCACGGCTTCTTTGTCCGAGGGCGGCGTGTCGGTGAACGTGACGTTGCCATCCTTATCCGTGACCTTGTACACCGTTTGCGCAAAGCCTTTTGACATCGCGCCGGCGAATACCGCGATAGCGAGCAGCACGGCGCCGCCACTGAGGCAGGCCCGCCACGCTGGGTTCTGGCGATTGGCTGATCCTGGGTTGTGATGAGAACGTTGGGTCATGCGCCGCTAGGACCTGCCTGAGATGCACCAATGTGGTGCGTGATGGTGGTAGGGAGGCCCGCAAAAGAGAATCGCCCGCAGGGTGCGGGCGTTTTCGAGTTGGCTGTTAATGGTGACTGACACTTAGACCGAGTAGTACATGTCGAATTCAACCGGGTGCGTGGTCATGTTCAGTCGTTCCACGTCTTCTCGCTTGAGCTCGATATAGGCGTCGATCATGTCGTCGGTGAAGACCCCGCCAGCAGTCAGAAAGTCGCGATCTGCCTCGAGGGCGTCCAAAGCCATCTCCAGGCTGGAGGCGACGGTAGGAATATCTGCAGCTTCCTCTGCCGGCAGGTCATAGAGATCTTTGTCCGCAGCATCACCGGGGTGAATTTTGTTCTGGATGCCATCAATACCCGCCATCAGCATTGCAGCAAAAGCGAGGTAGGGGTTGGCCGTTGGGTCCGGGAACCGCACCTCGACCCGCTTACCTTTTGGGGAGGGTTCGTAGGGGATGCGGATCGAAGCAGATCGATTACGGGCTGAGTAAGCCAACATGACCGGTGCTTCAAAACCGGGCACTAGGCGCTTGTAGCTGTTGGTGGAGGCATTAGTGAAGGCGTTTAATGCCCGTGCGTGTTTGATAATGCCGCCAATGTAGTAGAGCGCAGTATCAGACAAGCCAGCGTAACCATCGCCTGCGAAGGTGTTGTCACCCCCTTTGGCGATGGATTGGTGAACGTGCATGCCAGAGCCGTTATCACCCACCAGCGGCTTGGGCATAAAGGTGGCCGTTTTGCCATAGGCGTGCGCGACGTTCAGGACACAGTACTTCAGAATCTGTACTTCATCTGCTTTGGACACCAGCGTGTTGAACTTGACGCCAATCTCACACTGACCCGCCGTGCCGACTTCGTGGTGGTGCACCTCCACCTCCAAACCCATTTGCTCCATGGCAGAGCACATGGCGGCGCGAATATCGTGCAGCGAATCGACTGGCGGCACAGGGAAGTAGCCACCTTTAACGCCGGGGCGATGCCCGATGTTGCCGTCCTCGAAGTCCATGCTCGAGGACCATGCTGCTTCCTCAGCGTTAATGGCATAGCTTGCGCCGCTCATGTCAGCGTGCCACTTAACATCGTCAAAAACGAAAAACTCCGGCTCGGGACCGAAGAACGCAGTGTCACCCAGGCCCGTAGACGCCAGATAAGCCTCGGCTTTCTTGGCAATGCTACGCGGGTCTCTGTCGTAGCCCTGCATGGTGGTGGGTTCGACAATATCGCAACGCAAAATGAGCGTGGGGTCGTCAGTGAAAGGATCCAGCAGAGGAGTGCTGTCATCGGGCATCAGAATCATGTCGGACTCGTTGATGCCTTTCCAACCGGAAATGGACGAACCGTCGAACATTTTGCCGCCCTCGAAGAAATCTTCATCCACCGCGCTAGCGGGGATCGAGACGTGTTGCTCCTTGCCCTTGGTATCGGTGAATCGTAGGTCCACCCAGCGAATATCGTTTTTACTGATCAGATCGAGCGTGCGCTCCGACATGTGTTGCTCCTTCATAAATCGCTCCGCAACCAGGCAGAGCCAAAGCGTTAAGGTGATGGATAGCTTGCAAAGGGTGTGCCAACCCGGAGGGCACCAGCAACTGTGCGCGGAGTCAACTCAATGCTGAGGAATCCACCGTTGCGGGTGGTGATGGGGACCCACCTCGCTGCGCAAATTGCCACTTTTTGGTGCAATAAGCAACCGACATGCACTTATTTAGTGCATTATCCTGCCAGCAAGAACTGGAACCTATTATTAATCAATGGCTTAGGCGTCTGCTATGGGTGGCACGGATTTTGCGAGTGGATGGGTCAGGTGTTTTAGTCATCGCCACGTGAAGCGACTGACACATCGATGTGTGAACTAACTTGAGCAAACTGTGTGCCTTATCGCACTGTGCGGAGACGTAGTTAAAATGAAAGCTAAACTTGAATACATCTGGCTTGATGGTTACAAGCCGACTCAAAGCCTGCGTAGCAAGACCCAGGTTCGGGATAATTTTGGCGGCACGCTCGAAGAGTGTCCCATGTGGTCATTTGATGGCAGCTCGACCGAGCAAGCTGACGGTAGCAGTTCCGATTGCTTGCTGAAGCCCGTTGCCATTTTCCCAGATCCGGGCCGAAAAGACGCTTTCTTGGTCATGACCGAAGTCCTAAACGCCGACGGTACAAATCACGAATCCAACGGCCGGGCAACGATTGATGACGATGACGACGACTTCTGGTTTGGCTTCGAGCAGGAGTATTTCTTGTGGGACGTTGACACCCAGCTGCCTCCCGGCTTCCCGGTCAATGGCTATCCGGGTCCTCAAGGCCCCTATTACTGTTCTGTCGGTGCCGGCAACGCGTTTGGCCGCGAATGCGTAGAGGAGCACTTTGACCTGTGCCTGGCAGCGGGCATCAATGTCGAAGGCATCAATGCCGAAGTTGCGGCTGGGCAATGGGAATTTCAGGTATTTGCCAAGGGCGCAAAGCGAGCCGGAGATGAAACCTGGGTGGCCCGATACCTCCTCGAGCGCGTGGGTGAAAAGTATGGCTTCTCAATCAACTGGCACCCCAAACCCTTTGGCAAGCTGGATTGGAACGGCTCTGGCATGCACGCCAACTTCTCCAACGAAATGATGAGAACGATGGGCGAAGAATCCGTCTTCACGAAGATCTGCGAGGAGTTCGGTAAGAATATTGATCGCCATATCAGCGTCTACGGTGCAGACAACGACCAGCGATTGACGGGTGACCACGAGACCCAATCTATCGATACGTTCAGCTACGGTATCTCTGACAGAGGTGCCTCGATCCGAATTCCGGTATCTACACACGCTGACGGTTGGATTGGTCGCCTCGAAGATCGACGAACGGCCTCTAATGCAGATCCATACAAAGTAGCCGCTGCTATCGTTAAAACGACTAAAGAGGCACTTGCTTAAACGCGTAATCTTGACCCTGCCTGTGGCCGCCGGTTACGGGGGTTAACTCGAGCAGGAAGCCGCAACGTGATCTTTTGATTCGTTGCGGTTTTTTTGTACTCGTCTTCTACGCACGTGTCTCTGTGCGTCGTTTATCGCTAGACAAGCCGGTGCTCGGTTAAGTGTCGAAGACCTGAACTGGCTAAGCTGAATCTCTCTGTCGCACTGAACCAATTGCGCTTTGGTGGTGTACACTCCGCGCGCCCTGCCGCTATCCCCCTCCATACAATCGGGACATTCCATGAAAGCGCTTCGCAATATCGCCATCATTGCCCACGTTGATCACGGTAAAACCACGCTAGTCGACGGCTTGCTGCAGCAGTCCGGCACGCTCGATCGCAAAAGTGCGGGTGCTGAGCGGATCATGGATTCAAATGATCAAGAGCGGGAGCGCGGCATTACGATTCTCGCAAAAAATACCGCCATCGATTGGCACGATTACCACATCAACATTGTCGATACCCCTGGGCACGCGGATTTTGGTGGCGAGGTGGAGCGGGTGCTGTCGATGGTCGATTCAGTGTTGTTGCTGGTCGATGCTGTTGATGGGCCTATGCCACAAACTCGCTTTGTTACGGCTAAAGCGTTTGAGCGCGGACTGAATCCGATTGTCGTGGTGAACAAAATTGACCGGCCGGGCGCCAGGCCCGATTGGGTGGTCGATCAGGTGTTTGATTTATTTGACACATTGGGCGCGACCGAAGAGCAGCTCGATTTTCCGGTGATCTATGCCTCTGCGATCAACGGCATTGCCGGTGACGATTACGACGCGATGTCTGACGACATGTCGCCATTGTTCCAAGCCATTGTCGATAAAGTCGCACCTCCTCAGGTCAATGCCGACGGTCCACTGCAGCTCCAGATTTCTGCCCTCGACTACAGTAGCTATGTCGGTGTCATCGGGGTCGGTCGTATCACGCGGGGTGTATTGACGCCCAATACGGCTGTGGCGGTGGTGGATCGCGACGGCAGTCAGCGCAACGGCAAAGTGCTTCAGGTCATGGGCTACATGGGCCTTGAGCGCATTGAAGCCGCCCAAGCTGAGGCCGGAGACATTGTCTGTGTCACAGGAATTGACGCACTGAATATCTCGGACACGTTGTGTGATCCGGCTCACCCCGAACCGTTGCCTGCGCTGACGGTCGATGAGCCGACAGTGAGCATGACGTTTCAGGTGAACGATTCGCCTTTTGCGGGTCGTGAGGGCAAGTACGTCACCTCACGAAACATCAAAGAGCGTCTCGAGCGAGAGCTGATTCACAACGTCGCGCTGCGAGTGGAGCAAGGCGACAGCCCTGACAAGTTCAAGGTGTCGGGCCGTGGTGAGCTTCATCTTTCAGTCCTGATTGAAAACATGCGGCGTGAGGGATTTGAGCTTGGCGTATCGCGACCCGAGGTCATACAGAAGGAAATAGACGGTCAGCTGTCAGAGCCCTATGAGCTTTTGGTCATCGATTGCGAGGAATTACATCAGGGTGGCGTGATGCAAGAGCTGGGCCTGCGGCGTGCCGAGCTTAAGAACCTGGTGACTGACGGCGCTGGCAGAGTGCGCCTCGAATTTATGGTGCCTGCCCGGGGATTGATCGGTTTCCGCTCGCAGTTTCTTACCCTCACGTCGGGATCAGGGATTATGACCCACGTGTTTGATCACTACGGACCCGTGGCGAAGTCCGAACTGGGTTCGCGCAGTAACGGTGTGCTCGTCTCCATGGTTTCGGGCAAGACACTGGCCTATGCGCTTTTTAGTCTTCAGGAGCGCGGTCGTCTGTTTATCGAGCCCAATGTTGACGTTTATGAAGGCCAGATTATGGGTTTGCATAGTCGCGGCAACGATTTGGTGGTTAACCCCACCAAGGCCAAACAGCTCACCAACGTGCGCGCATCGGGCACTGATGAGGCCGTGATTTTGACCCCGCCGGTGCTGCACAGTCTTGAGCAGGCGCTTGAGTTTATCGATGAAGACGAACTTGTTGAGGTGACGCCTGACAGTATTCGACTGCGTAAAAAACTGTTGCTAGAGCATGAGCGCAAACGCGCGTCACGCAACGCAGCCTAGCTTGCGGCGTGAGATTGAATCGTTAACGGGCTCTGAGCATTTCGATGTGGGGAATATCGTCCTCCAGATAGGACTCGCCCACCGCCGTAAATCCAAGTGACTCATAAAACGGTTTTAAGTACAGCTGGGCGCTGAGGCGCACTGCTGGCCAGCGGCTGTCACAAAACACCAACGCTCTCGACATGACATCTCTTCCCAGCCCGAGGCGCCGGTAGTCGGCGCGCACGGCGACTCTGCCCAATGAGCACTCCTGATAGGCAATCCCGGGTGGCAGTATTCGCAGGGTACCGATCAATTCCCCGTCGTGGTGCAGTTCCAGATGCCAAGCCACTGGATCTTTATCATCGACCTCCTGATAAGGGCACTCTTGCTCGACGACAAACACCGCCGTTCTTAGGCGCAGCACTTCATGCCATTCGGAGACGCTGAACAGCGAGAAGTGTCGCCAGCGCCAGATCAGGCCGGCTTGTAAATTGGAAGGATCGACTGGCATTGTCACTCTCCTCGGCGGGAACGAGGTTACGTTTCGTGGTGTTCCCGGGTCAGGGTGCGTTAGGATAGCGCGGTTATTGGGCCGCGCGCTGAAGCGCGTCCCGGCGCCTTGCGAGAGAGCCCCATTGCCATGACAGACATGATGCAGCCTTCGGTCGACGTCGAGCAGCTGTCGCTGCGTGATTACGCCGAAAAAGCGTACCTCGACTATTCAATGTACGTCATTCTCGACAGGGCGCTGCCGCACATCGGCGACGGCCTGAAGCCCGTTCAACGGCGCATCATCTATGCCATGAGCGAGCTCAGTCTCAAGGCCACGGCAAAGTACAAGAAGTCTGCGCGCACCGTCGGCGACGTGATCGGTAAATTCCATCCCCACGGTGACAGTGCTGCCTACGAAGCGATGGTGCTGATGGCTCAGGACTTCTCCTACCGCTACCCATTAATCGACGGTCAGGGGAATTGGGGCTCGCCAGATGATCCAAAGTCGTTCGCTGCCATGCGCTACACCGAGTCGCGTCTGACCCCTTATGCCGAGGTGCTGTTATCCGAGTTGGGGCAGGGCACGGTCGATTGGCAGCCCAACTTCGACGGAACGCTGGAAGAGCCGACGGTCCTGCCTGCTCAAGTGCCCAACCTGCTGCTGAACGGCACCACCGGCATTGCAGTAGGTATGGCCACGGACATTCCGCCGCATAATCTCAACGAAGTGGTGTCCGCAACGATTCATTTACTTGAATCCCCCAAGGCGACGGTCGCCGACCTATGCAAGCATATTCAGGGGCCGGACTTCCCGACTGAGGCGGAGATCATCACTCCCGAGGGGGAGTTGCGCGCGCTATATGAGACCGGTCGGGGTGCGCTCAGGGTGCGCGCTGCTTACCAGATTGAGGATGGCGCCGTCGTGATTTACGCGTTGCCGTATCAGGTGTCAGGTGCAAAAGTGCTGGAGCAAATTGCGGCGCAGATGCAGGCTCGAAAGTTGCCGATGGTCTCAGATCTGCGCGACGAGTCAGATCACGAACATCCCACGCGTCTGGTCTTGGTGCCCCGGTCAAACCGCATCGATCTCGATGAAGTGATGAGCCATCTGTTTGCGACCACCGATCTCGAGCGCACTTATCGGGTCAACCTCAATGTGATTGGTATCGATGGCCGGCCTGCCGTGAAGTCGTTGGTCACCATCCTGAGAGAGTGGCTGGCGTTTCGAAAGGCAACGGTCAAGCGGCGCCTCGAATACCGGCTCGAGCGGGTAGAGCGACGCATTCATATCCTGGAGGGCTATTTGGTGGCCTTCCTGAACATCGACGAAGTGATTCGCATTATCCGCGAAGAAGACGAACCCAAAGCGGTGTTGATGAAGACCTTCAAAATCTCGGATGTGCAGGCAGAGGCGATCCTTGATCTGAAGCTCCGCAATCTCGCCAAGCTTGAAGAGATGAAGATTCGCGGTGAGCAGGACGAGCTTGCCGAAGAGCGAGACAGCCTGAAGAAAACGCTTGGCAGTGATGCTCGGCTCAAAACGCTGATCAAGCGCGAGCTAAAAGCAGTCGTTGAGATTCATGGCGATACGAGACGCTCGCCTATCGAGCAGCGGGATGAAGCCAAGGCCTTCAGTGAGCTTGAGTTGACCAGTGCAGACCCCCTGACAATCGTCTTGTCGGAGAAGGGCTGGATTCGCGCGGCCAAGGGCCATGATATCGACCCCGCCTCGCTGAGCTATAAATCGGGCGATAGTTTCCGCTTTGCAGCGCGCGCAAAGTCGAATCTGCCCACCGTGGTTCTCGATTCCACGGGTCGTGCTTACACGCTGCCGACGCATCAGCTGCCATCTGCGCGAGGTCAGGGGGAGCCCCTCACAGGCCGGATTAACCCGCCTTCTGGGGCAACCTTTGAGGGATTGATTACCGGCGCCGAGGCAGACCGCTTTTTGCTCGCCAGCGATGCCGGCTATGGCTTTGTGGTGCAGTTCGCGCAGCTCCAGACAAAAAACAAGGCCGGTAAAGCGCTGCTGACGCTGCCCAAAAACGCTCGCGTGCTGTCACCGGCAGCCATTTCCCAAGAGGCCGATTCGCTGGTGGTCGTTGCCACCAACGAGGGGCGTATGTTGGTGTTCCCGCTCGCGGAGCTTCCAGAGCTGGCCAGAGGAAAGGGCAACAAACTCATTGGCATTCCTTCTGCCAGGGCAGCCGCTCGAGAAGAATTTGTTGCAGGGCTGTGCGTGGTCTCCGAGGGCGATACGCTGCAGGTGACCTCCGGGGGACACTACCGAAACTTCAAGTGGTCTGAGCTTGAGCATTTTCGGGGCGAGAGAGGTCGGCGGGGCAGTAAGTTACCGAAGGGCTACCAGCGGGTAACCCGTCTCGAGGTCGTCAAAGACTGATTGATCAGAACGGCAAAAACCCTTGCGGGGTGTCCTCGTCTGACGGCGCGGTAGCGCTTTTCAGGATGTTAAATTGCCGCTCTAAAAGCTCGAGATGGCTGCCACTGACGCCGCCGAGCGCCATCCACTTTTCATCGATGACGTCGATCCCGATTTTGGCGGTCAGGCCAGCGTCCTCCGCGGCGTGAGAAGACAGCAGGATGCCCTCGACTTTTTCGCTAGCCAGTTCGAGTAATTCATCCAGCATTGCCTGTGTGTACAAGCCGGGGTAAATATCGCCATCATCACCACGCCCTAATTCGCTCAGCCCAATGGCCATACCGGGCAGGAAGGAGAGCCGCTCTCTTTTTTCTGCCGCCTCGCTGCAGCGAGACAGAAGCCATGCACAGCTGGCGGCGCGCAGTACCGGCGACCCCACGGCGTGATGACCGGTGAAGTAAATTGCAAGACCAAATTGCCGTATCACCGCCAGGTCACCGGCATAAAACCCGGCGCTGCCATAGGCCATACGATGCAGCAAAGCGACATAGGACTGCAGCCGGGATTCGTCCAGCGTATCCACATAGGCGGGCAAGTGTTTTAGCGCAATACACAAAATAGCCGTGTCGTTGTAATGCGCTTCACTTTGATCCTCGACGCCTCTCGGTCTCAGCAGGTCCAATGGTAGCGCGTTAATACGATCTCTTAGCTTGTGCACTTCGTTGACTGCGCCCGGCGCATCGTCACTGATCGCATCCAATTGCGCTACGGCTTCGCTGATATTGCTTGCCAGGCGCTGTCCCATCGGGCGCGTCAGTGCATAGACCGCGGCGCTAAGAAGGAAGGACAGCGCCACAAGGCCCCAGATCAAGGTCTCGCGGGCCGCCGTTTGTGCGCTGAGGTCGAGATCGAGTTCGACTGAGCCCGCCGTATCGCCGTCGATGCGGACTGCATGCCGAAAGGTTAATCGGTCTGTGCCGACGGTGCCTCGCGTCGCCAGCTCGGCACCCTCAACGTCCAGCACCCGGGCTGCGGCGAACAAGGGTTGTTCGGTATAGAATTGCAGCTCAGCTACCAGACCCAGCCGATTACCCGTGGCCAGCTCGGCAGCGGCTCTAGTGGCCAGCTGTTCGACGGCGGCTTGGGCGTGGTCAGTGAGCGTGGTGTTCTGAATGGATTGAGTCGACTGAGCCGCCACGATGACCAGCACCAGAGTGGCGAGCAGGCAACACCCCGCAGCTGCTAAAGCAAGCTGTTGTGACAAGGGTTGGTGACGTAAGCGTTGCAGCAGCCGTTCCACAGAATGCCTCCATTCACTAGGGGATCAGTATAGACTTCCCTCGTGCGGCTGTCGGCTGACCGAGCCGCAACTGTCCCCCTCAACAGGACATTTTTCGTGGTAGATGCGACACATGTGATCGTCATGATGGTGCCCCAAGGTGCCGCGCTGGACGTTGCCGTGGTAGCCGACTTAGCAAAGTCTGCGGGCGCAGAAGTCCTTGAAGTACGCGCTGTTCCGGTGCCGGTAACGCTGTCGGGTCGCCGCTCCGTCCACAATCTACTGGTCAAGACGGCGGATACGGAGAGGCTCTCCGCGAAGCTCCGTGACCTCTCCGATCGGCATGAAGTCGATATCGCTTTGCAGCCGCGCGCGGCGCGCTGTCAATCTTATCGATTGGCGGTCTTTGATATGGACTCGACGCTGATCGATTGTGAGGTCATTGATGAGTTGGCCGCCGTCGCCGGTGTCGGAGAGGCCGTCGCAGACATTACCGCCCAGGCCATGCGTGGTGAAATCGATTTTGATGAGAGTTACCGCACCCGGCTTGCATTGTTGGCGGGCCTCGATGCCGCCGCGATCGACGCCTTGGCAGATCGACTACCCGTGAATGAAGGGCTTCGTGAGATGGTGACGACCCTCAAGGCGAGAGGCATGACGCTCGCTATTTTTTCTGGCGGTTTTTTGCCTATCGCTCGGCGACTGCAAGCGGATTACGGCTTCGATGAGGTGGTGGCTAATGTGCTTGAGGTGGAGCACGGCAAGGTGACCGGGCGAGTTGTGCCGCCGGTTATCAATGGCGAGCACAAGGCAGAGGCATTAAGGAATCTGGCACATCGATTGGGCGTAGGGTTGGAGGCCTGCATTGCCGTGGGTGACGGTGCCAATGATCTGTCGATGATGGCAGCGGCCGGTCTGGGCGTGGCGTTCCACGCCAAGCCGGCGGTACGCGCTGCGAGCCCCATTGAGGTCACGCACTGCGGCCTCGACGGAGTGTGCTACCTGCTCGGCAGTGAGGGCGAATTCGCTGACCGCTGAACCTGCCGCGCTGTACTCCTGATAATGCCCAGCGATCACGCCCTAAGGTATGATCGCGTTTTTGCTCAATAGGCCACCGACGATGCCAAATTACTCGACCAATGAATTCAAGCCGGGCCTGAAGGTCATGCTCGATGGCGACCCGTGTTCCATTCTTGAGAACGAATTTGTTAAGCCGGGCAAAGGGCAGGCGTTTAACCGCGTCAAACTTCGCAACCTCAAGTCCGGAAGGGTCTGGGAGCGCACTTTCAAATCGGGCGACACCCTTGAGGGTGCCGACGTCATGGATGTGGATCTCGAGTACTCCTACACCGATGGTGAGTTCTGGCACTTCATGGACCCCTCCACCTACGAGCAATACGGCGCTGATCGCGACGCGGTGGGTGAAGCTGAGAAGTGGCTCAAAGAGCAAGAGCGGTATGAGATTACGTTGTACAACGGCACACCGCTGGCGGTTACACCGCCTAACTTCATTGAGCTGCAGATCACCGAAACCGACCCGGGTCTAAAGGGTGATACGGCGCAGGGCGGCAGCAAGCCCGCTACCCTGAGTACCGGGGCGGTGGTGCGGGTGCCGCTGTTCATCACCGAGGGTGAGGTCATTCGCGTGGATACCCGAACCGGCGAATACGTGAGTCGCGCCAGTAAAAGCTGACCGGCGAGCATTTGACCTATGGGTGACTGACCCATGAGTGACCAACTCTCGGGTGAATGGCGACCCACAGCGTCGCCGGAGAGCCTCGCTGCGAGGGCCGACGTACTGCGCACGATACGACGCTTTTTTCGCGATCGCGGCGTGATGGAGGTCGAAACCCCGCTTCTCTCCCAAGGCACCATACCCGACGCTGGCATCGACGTTTTCAGGTTGCCCGGGGTGGATGACGCGCCAGATAGATATCTACAGACCTCACCCGAGAGCGCGATGAAGCGCTTGCTGGCCGCCGGCTCAGGCGATATTTTTCAAATCTGCAAAGCATTTCGCCAAGGTGAGGCAGGCCGTCACCACAACCCCGAGTTCACCCTGCTCGAGTGGTACCGATTGGACTGGGACCACGTCGCTTTGATACGTGAGGTGGCCGAATTATTGGGCACGGTTTTGACTTCGGATGGTTGGCAGGTTTGGCCCTATCGGGCGCTGTTTGTCGAGCTCCTCGGCGTGGATCCTATGGATGAGCAGACCAGTCTGAAGACACTCGCCGACCTTGCCCACTCTCGTGTTGGCTCGGTGCCTGAGGGTCTCGATAGAGACGCCGTACTCGATTTACTGATGAGCCACTGCATAGAGCCCGGGATCAGTGATTGGGGAATGGTGTTCATCACTGACTTTCCACCGTCGCAAGCCGCCATGGCCCGTTGTGGCCCGGTAGACAATGTCGATGTTGCCGCGCGCTTCGAATGCTATGTGCACGGCAAAGAGTTAGCCAACGGGTATTGGGAGCAAACCGATCCTGATGCGCTGGACAAGCAGTTGCAGGCCGAGAACACACGGCGGCAGCAGCGCGGGCTGCCGCAGCGGCCAATCGATGAACGCCTGCTGGCCGCGCATCGTCACGGGCTACCGGCGTGCGCGGGGGTCGCGCTGGGCGTGGATCGATTGCTTGCTTTGAAGTCGGGCGCCGAAAATCTCGCGGAGACCATCAGCTTCGACTGGGACCGCGCCTGACCCGCTGCGCGCCGCCCAGTGACCTTACTGGACAGGATCAGGATCCCATAACGGCTTTGCTTTGGCTGGCACTGCCGCTGCAATGACCGGGCCATAGATCTCGATAAATTCTTTGGGCGGCCTTTTTGGCGCGCCCGAAGAAATCTCAATACAGACAAACTCTAGTGTGCCTCGGAAAACCGTTTCTCCGGTCTGTTCGCAGACCACCTGCAGCCGGCGAGTCATTTTCATTTTGCCCGCCCAGTCTGTAATCCAGGTGCCTACCAGTAATTGATCGCCTTCCCGGGTTGCTTTCAGGTAGTCGTACTCGGCATGAGTCAGTGCCATGGCGCGGTCGAGGCGCTGGTAGTCCTCGGCTCCCAAGCCGAGCGCAGTGGTGTGCGCCCAGGCGGCCTCCATGCACCACTCGACGTAGTGAGTGTTGCGGGTGTGGGCGAGCGCGTCGATATGCGCTGCCTCAACGGTGACCGGCCACAAAAAGGGGTCGGTAAAATCCCACTGTGGCGTGGTCATGCGCTGGGCGACTCGGCGCGGGGTTGCGCGATCATCAGGTAGCCGAAGATCACCGCCAGCACCGGACAAATCAGATTGAACAGCGCATAAGGGGCGTACTCGAAGGTGGCGACGCCCAGCGTTGCCGCCATGAAAGCGCCACAGGTATTCCAGGGGATCAACACCGAGGTGAGGGTGGCGGAATCTTCCAGCGTACGGGAGAGGCTCAGTCGATTGAGCCCGCGGTCATCGTAGGCCGGCGTGAACAGTCGGCCGGGCAATGTGATGGCCAGAAACTGATCGGCAGCCAGCACGTTGGTAATAACTCCGCCGCCCACCGTGGCCAGTATCAGATCCCCGGTGCGTTTCACCCCCCGCAGGACCTGATCCAGCAGCTGCCTAAGGATGCCCGTGCTATCCAGCATCCCGCCAAAGGTCATGGCGGTCAGAATCAGAAAGATGGTGTTCAGCATGCTGGCCAAGCCGCCCTTGTCGAGCAGCTTGCTGAGCTCGCCCATGCCTTCGGGCGACTGATAACCCGAGAACAGTGCCATCCATAAGCCCTGTATGAGCGGAGTCGGTGATTCGGGGTGTGCCGCCAGTGCCAGCTCGCGCACGACATCGCTCTGTAACCACGCCGCCAGCAGTATGCCTGCCAGGGTACAGATCAGGATGGCGGGGTAGGCCGGGACGCGCCAGTAAATGAGTGCCAGCATCAGTGCCAAAGGGGAGAGCGCCCAGGGGGAGATGGCGAACTGGCCGGCCAGAGCAGTGCGGATCTCGGCGATGTTCTCGGGGGTGGCGGCGCCGTCACTGCCAATGAAGGAAAAAATCACCAGCGCCGCGATAAAAGCGGGCAGGGTGGTCCAGAGCATATTTTTAATGTGCTCAAAAAGATCAACGCCTACCGCCGCCGCGGCCAGATTGGTGGTGTCTGAGAGCGGCGAGAGTTTGTCGCCAAAATAGGCGCCAGAGATCACTGCACCGGCCGTGATGGCGGGCGACAGCGAGTAGGTGGTGGCGATGCCCATCAGACCGATGCCCAGCGTGCCGGCAACGGTCCAGGAGCTGCCCAGGCTCAATGAAGCCAGCGCACAGATGATGGCAGATGCGGCGTAAAAGAAACCGGGGTCTAGCAGCTGCACCCCGTAATAGATCATGCCTGGGACGGTGCCGCTGACAATCCAGCTGCCGATCAGCGCGCCTACAGAGAGCAGAATCATCATCGGCATGATCGAGACCGTAATGGCACCCACCATGCCTTCTTGAATCGCTTCCCAGCTCATACCGCGGCGCCAGCCCACCAGCATGGTGGCCGCCGAGGCAATGATCAGTGCTACTTGATTAGGTCCGTAGGATGCGTCCGAGCCAAACAGCGCTACTGAGGCGGAGAGCAGTAAAACCAGCAGCGCGATCGGCGCAAGGGACAGCAGCATAGGCGGTGGATCAGGCGGGGCGGTACCCCGGCTTGGTCATGGTGATTTGATAGGTGCCAATAATGCGCTCGCGAAACCCCCCCTCGCAATAGCTGAGGTAGTAGCGCCACATATTGATAAACTGATCGTCAAAACCCATATCCCGCACCCGGTCCAGCTTTTCAAGAAACACCTCGTGCCAGATGCTCAGCGTATCGGCGTAGTCCCGAGTGATATCTCTGAGGTGAACCATTTGCATATCGGTCATGCGCGCCAGCGCGTCGCTGATGACGGTGAGCGAGGGCAGGCATCCGCCGGGGAAAATATAGCGCTTGATAAAGTCCACCGAATCCCTCGCCTGCTCATAGCGTTGCTCGGTCATGGTGATGGCTTGAATGACCGCCTTGCCGTGGGGCTTCAGTAGTCGGCTGATTTTCTGGAAGTAGGTGTCGTAAAACTGATGTCCGACCGCCTCAATCATCTCGATCGACGCCAGCTTGTCGAACGTGCCGGTCAGATCACGGTAGTCATCGAAGAGCACCGTGATCTGATCTTGCAGGCCACGCTCTGCCACGGCAGCAACGGTGTAGTCGAACTGTTCACGAGAGATGGTGGTGGTTGTTACGCGGCAGCCATAATGCTCGGCGGCATAAATCGCCATGCCACCCCAGCCGGTGCCAATTTCAACCAGATGGTCTTCCGGCTTGAGCTCAAGATCCTCGCAGATCAAATGTAATTTGTGCTGCGAGGCGGTTGTCAGGTCGCTGCCTGGTGTCGGAAATACCGCCGAGGAATACATCATGCTCGGGTCAAGAAACAGCGAAAAGAAATCGTTGCCGAGGTCGTAGTGGGCAGAGATATTTTCGCGCGAGCGACGGGAAGTGTTTCGTCTAGCCCAATGGTTCAGTTTTAGGGCGAGGCGTGCGAGGGCGTTTTGCCGGTCAGACATGGCTTCGAGCATGGCCATGTTGCCACTAAAGGCGCGTGTGACAGCGGTCAGATCGGGGCTGCTCCAGATCCCCTCAATGTAAGTCTCTCCGGCAGCGATACTGCCGCCAGTCAAAATGCGGCGATAGAGATCACTATCGTGGACATGCACCTCGGCGTGGGGTGCCGTCGGATCCGACTTTGTTCCGAAGACCAGTGTTTCCCCTTGCTCCTTTAAAGTGAGCGAGCCAACCTGAAGCTTGGATAACACTTTGAGCATGAGGGAGCGTGCCAGTCCCCCATGCTTTTCGGGAAACAGCATGGGTAATTTGGAGATGTTTTTGACGCTGTATTCACTCATGCGGACCCTCTCTCAAATACTTCGTGGAGTCGACGGTTACGTCAGTGCGTTCGCTTCGGATGAGCGTGCAGGCTGACGCCTTTTAAAAACAGGCGCAAGGCCTCCCAATAGATGCCCGCCACCACTTTAATGGTCATGAGAGGGTAGGTGAGAACGGCGCGCGGCGCCGAGCGTGCGTCGAGCGGCGCCGCTGTCAACGACAAGACGGCATCAAAGACCCGCCGACCCTCTTCAAACAGGGCAATCTGAATAGTGAGGTCATCTTCAGGCGCGTTGCTATACCAACGATAAGTCATATTCATCGGGTTAAACGGTGACACGTGCAGTGACTTGTCGAATTCGGTGGCCAAAGGTGCGTTGGCGTCTGGGGCTTTCAGCACGTAGCTATGCCGCTCACCCCAGGGGGTGTTCGTCACTTCGGCCACCACATACTCGAGCTGCTCACCGACGGTGTCATAACAGTAGTAAACGGCAATAGGGTTGTTCTGGTAGCCGAAGTATCGCCAGTTGGCGAGAAGATAAATGGGCCCGGTTTGCTGGCAGCCGGTCTCCTCGTGGATCCGTTGCCGCACGGCGTCAACAAGCGGCGTGCTTTCCTCTCCCAGGAAATCCCTTCTCAGAAATCGAGCGGGAGCCCAGCGTTTTGTGGACCAGAGGGGAAGTTGTGATATCAGCGTATCGAGCGATTCAAGCTCGACAAAAGGCATAAATACCTTGTACGAGAAAACATGCCTTTTTGGGGTATATCGCGCGTGGCGCAGGGTGCCCGAGTAAAGCTTGGCGCTCACGCGGCCATTCGGGCTGAAGCGCTCAGGCTCTCTGCAACGCGTAGCCCGCTGCTCAGACCGTCCTCGTGAAAGCCATTCTGCCAGTACGCGCCGCAAAACCATGTGCCATTCCGCCCATTGATGTCGCCCCATCGCTGCTGTGCCTGCATACCCGCCAGTGTGAACTGCGGATGCGCATAATTAAAGCGGCCCAGTATGCGATGGGGGTTAACAGACGCCGTATCGTTCAAGGTGACACAGAATGTCTCCGGAGCATCGAGACCCTGCAAAATGTTCATGTTGTAGGTCACGGCTGCACGACCGTTACCGGGCTTCAGCCGGTAATTCCAGCTCGACCAAGCTCGCTGGTTCTTTGGCAGCAACCGAGCGTCAGTGTGCAAAATGACCTCATTGTCGCGGTAGGGCAGAGCGCCCAGTATCGATCTCTCGTCTTCGGTGGGGTCGCCCAGCATCGCCAGCGCCTCGTTGGAGTGGGCGGCGATCACGACCTCATCAAATTCCCGCTGCAACCCATTGGTAAAGCGGACCGACACGGGCTTGCCCGGTGGCCGAAGAATAGTCTCTACCGGCATACGTGTGCGGATCGACTCGGCGAATTGCTGTGTCAGAGGGGCTAGGTACTCGCGGCTACCGCCCTCGACCACCCGCCACTGAGGCCGGTTCTTCAAGGACAGCAACCCGTGGTTGCGAAAGAAGCGGATGAAGAACTCGACGGGGAAATGTTGCGCGTCCTCAAAATCTGCGGACCAAATGGCCGATGTCATCGCTAGCAGATAGCTGCGGCTGAAATGCGCGCTGAAGCCGTTTCGCTCGAGGTACTCTCCCAAGGTCAGGTCTTGCGGTAATCGCCCTCCATCAAGATCGGCAACGGCCAGTTTGTTGAAACGCAAGATCTCCCTGATCATGCTGAGAAAGCTGGGTGAGAGCAGGTTGCCCCGCTGCGCGAACAAAGTATTGAGGTTGTTACCCGCATACTCCAGTCCGCTCACTTCATCACAGACCGAGAAGCCCATCGAAGTGGGTTTATTGGCCACGCCGAGCTCGTCGAATAGCTGGATGAGGTTGGGGTAATTGCGATCGTTATAAACAATAAAACCGGTGTCCACGGCGAACCGCCGCGTGCCGATCTGCACGTCGTAAGTGGCGGTGTGTCCGCCGATGCGGTCCCGGGCCTCGAAAACTTCTACGCGATGACCGCGCTTGGCTAGCTGGTAGGCGCATCCCAGCCCGGAGATGCCCGCTCCAATGACTGCAATGTGCATCGCTGACGACCTCCGGCCACCAGACAGGGAATGGTTATGGCTGTTACGGGCCTCAGGGGTCGGCGGATCAGGTCCCCAAAAGGGGGTACCGGAGGGCGATGTGCGCTCTGAAATGGCCTGTAAATAAGGTGTCTACTACGGTATCAAGCCGTTGCCAGTGCGTGTATCCTGTCCTACCGGGATGATGGTTTGACCTTTGATGGCAAACGAAAAAGACGCAGGCAACGCTCAAGCTGCGAACGGCAACGGGAAGTGGAATGTCCCGACAGGCCGCCGCACGGACGAGTGGAGCACAGCGCTGGTGCTGATTGGTGAAAGTCAGGATCGGGGCGCCTTCACGCGTTTTTTCCGTCATTTTGCCCCGTTGATCAAAGCGTTTGCGCTGTCGGGGTCAAGTTTGTCAGCCACACACGCTGACGAGCTGGTGCAGGAGGTGATGCTAAAGGTCTGGCAAAAAGCCGGCGGCTTTAACCCCGAAAAAGCAGCTGCATCGACCTGGGTTTACACCATCGCGCGGAACTGCCGAACGGATATGTTCCGGCGTTTGCAGAAATTTGACACGCCGTTGGCCTCCGATGACTTTGAGCTGGAAAGCGAAGACGAGGAGTCCTTCGTGGTACTGCACACTCGCCGCGGCGCAGAGCGGGTTCGCGAACTGATGGGCGATTTGCCGCCTGATCAGGCACAAATCCTTGGTAAGGTGTATATGGAGGGCAAATCCCACTCTGAGGCCGCGGCAGAGCTCGACTTGCCTCTGGGTACGGTGAAATCTCGGGTGCGACTCGCCATCCAGAAGCTACAGGGGCTGATGGAGGCTTAAATGGCGGTGGTAATACCTCAGAAAGTCACAGGTTTATTAGTGTCCAGGAGTAAACCGTTTGCGCGCGACCCTCGTAATGTGAACGTACATGAGAGCGGTTTGGATTAAATAGCGATGGTCAAACATCACCCCCCTACAGATTTTTTGACGGAGTACGCCGCCGGTGTACTACCCGTTGCGCAGTCCGCATGCGTTGCGGCACACCTCAGCTACTGTCAGCGATGTCGCCAGACGGTGGGCAAGCTTGAGGATATAGGCGGCGCCCATCTGGAGCAGCTCGACCCGCAGCCGGTTGGTGAGTCGGTACTGGAGCGCGTGATGGCGCGCCTCGATGATCCCGAGCCCCTGCGCTATGCAACCAGCGAGACGTCTGAAACAGCGCTACCTGGGTTACTAGATCGTTTGATCAACGGCGATTACGCCGATCTGGTGTGGAAGCGTGTTACGCAATCCCTGAGCATCAGTTACCTCAAAACCGGCGACCCCAATCACGAGTTTGCGTTGTATCGCATCGCTGAGGGTGGTCGCATCCCCGAACATACCCATGGCGGCAGCGAGATGACGCTGGTGTTGCGCGGTGGTTTTGCCGATGAGAGCGGTGAGTACCACCCGGGTGATTGCGTCGTTCGGGAGGGGTGGGATAAGCACACCCCGGTCGCACTGGAAGGTGAAGAGTGCATCTGTCTGGCGGTGCTGGATGCGCCCCTGAGATTCACTCGGTTGCGACACCGCTGGCTCAACCCGCTCCTGAAACTCCGCGCGGGCTGATCTTTCACCGACTCGTCTCCAGTGGCGCTGCGGGGCACTGCTCCTATCAAGCGACCGCCTCAATAATCAGCCGACTGGAAATCCAATAACACCGGGATCGCGGTGATCCCATAAAAACCAGGCGAACTTCACTATGCAATTAGTCATACCCCGTGAAACCCAACCGGGAGAGAATCGCGTCTCTGCGACTCCCGAGACGGTGAAAAAATTGGTGCGGCTCGGTGCAGAAATAGTTGTTGAATCGGGTGCGGGCGCAGGTGCCGGCATCAGCGATGCAGACTACGAAGCAGCGGGCGCCAGCATCGGTTCTGATCGCTCAGCATTGCTAGGCAGTGCCGACATGGTGCTACGGCTGCGCAAGCCAGAGATGGACGAGATCAGCCAGCTGAAGGCCGGCTGTATTCACGTCTCCTACCTCGACCCGTTCAACGAGAAAGATCTGATCAAGGCCTTTGCCAGCCAGAACGTGACGGCGGTGAGCATGGAGATGATCCCTCGCTCAACCCGCAGCCAGAAGATGGATGCGCTGAGCTCTCAGGCCAATCTGGCCGGGTACATGGCAGTGATGTTGGCGGCGAATAACATGCCTAGCATCATGCCGATGATGATGACACCTGCCGGTACACTGAAGCCTGCCAAGGTGTTCATCATTGGCGCAGGGGTAGCAGGCCTGCAGGCCATCGCTACCGCGAAGCGCCTAGGCGCTCGCGTCACCGCATTTGATACCCGCCCGGTGGTGGCGGAGCAGGTCCAGTCGTTGGGCGCGAAGTTCCTTGAGATCGACTTGGGCGACACGGGCCAAACGGCCGATGGCTACGCCAAAGAGCTGACTCCCGAGCAGGTCGAGATGCAGCGTCAGGCGCAGAAAGCGGTGATTGCTGACTCTGATGTGGTCATTACGACGGCGCAGGTGTTTGGTCGCAAGCCGCCAGTGTTGGTCACCGCCGACATGGTCGAGGGCATGTCCCCGGGGTCTGTGATCGTTGATATGGCCGCCGAGACTGGCGGTAACGTCGAAGGCTCGGTGCCTGACGAGGTGGTCGAGGTCAACGGCGTGACGATTGTGGGTACCGCGAATCTCGCCAACCTGGCGCCTCGCGATGCGACCCAGATGTACGCGAGCAACATGTTTAACCTCGTAGAGGACACTTGGGATGAGGAGGCTAAGCAGTTTGTGCTTGACCTTGAGAACGACATTTTGCCGGGCTGTGTAATCACACACGGCGGAGCCGTTGTTCACCCCACCATTAAAGATATTATCGAGGGAGGCAACTGATATGTCCGGCGCAGAGTATTTGCTGTTTATCCTGATGTTGTCGATTTTCCTCGGCTTCGAACTGATCAACAAAGTTCCCGCGACGCTGCACACCCCCTTGATGTCGGGTGCCAACGCGATCTCCGGTATTACTGTAGTCGGTGCGGTGGCATTGGCAGGGACCGGTAGCGAGACCATGGCCATGTGGCTAGGGGTCGGTGCGGTCACTTTGGCCAGCATCAACGTTGTGGGCGGTTACATGGTGACCGATCGCATGCTCGGCTTCTTCAAGAAGAAGGAGGACTGATCATGACCACTGAATTAATTACTCAACTGGGTTACGTCCTCGCAGCAGGCCTGTTCATTTTTGGCCTGAAAATGCTGGGCTCTCCGGCAACGGCCCGCCGCGGCAACATGATTTCCGCCATCGGCATGCTGGTGGCGATTGTCGCGGCGCTCCTTGATCAGGGCATTGTCGACTTTACGTATATCGCGGCCGGTATGGTTGTAGGTGGCGCCATCGGTGCTATCGCCGCTCGCGCGGTTGCCATGACCTCGATGCCTGAAATGGTGGCGCTGTTCAATGGCCTTGGTGGCGCGGCTTCACTGCTGGTCGGTTGGGCGGCACTGTCACCCGATTCGGCCACCTTCACACTGGTCACGATCGTGCTGTCGATCCTGATCGGCGGTGTGACCCTGACCGGTTCATTAGTGGCATACGGCAAGCTATCTGAGACGATCGGTAGCGGTGCGATCACCTTCTCTGGCCAACAGATCGTCAACTCGCTGGTGGTGCTGGGGATCTTCGGCGGCGCGGTGATGTTCTGCATGAACCCCACTGATCCCAACTGGCTTTACATGGTGATTGGTCTCGCGCTGCTGTTCGGCATCATGGCGGTCATTCCGATTGGTGGTGCGGATATGCCGGTGGTGATCTCACTGCTGAATTCTTATTCAGGTTTGGCGGCGTGTGCGGCGGGTTTTGCCATCAACAACAACGCGCTGATTGTCGCGGGCTCGTTGGTGGGTGCCTCGGGCATCATCCTGACCCAGATTATGTGTAAGGCGATGAACCGCTCGCTCTCCAACGTCCTGTTCTCTGGCTTTGCCAGCGTTTCGAGTGAGGAGACGGTGGTCGAAGGCGAGATCAAGCCGATCTCGGTGGAAGACGCCTACTACGTCCTCGAAGCGGCGACCAATGTGGCCATCATTCCTGGCTACGGTATGGCGGTTGCTCAAGCGCAGCACGTGGTCAAAGAGCTCACTGAACTGCTCGAGAACAACGGCTGTGAAGTCAACTTCGGCATCCACCCCGTTGCAGGCCGAATGCCGGGCCATATGAACGTGCTCCTGGCAGAGGCAGATGTGCCGTACGACCAACTCCTTGAGATGGATGAGATCAACCCGCGAATGGAGACGGTAGACGTGGCGATTGTCATCGGCGCCAATGACGTGGTGAACCCTGCGGCGCGCGAAGTCGAGTCCTCGCCAATCTACGGCATGCCGGTGATCAACGTGGCGGATGCTCGCACCGTATTCGTACTGAAGCGTTCCATGGCCTCTGGCTTTGCAGGTATCGAGAACCCGCTGTTCTACAAAGAGAACACTCGAATGCTGTTTGGCGATGCGAAAGAGAGCATTGGCGGTCTGGTCCGCGAATTTAGCTGATTTACTGATTGCGTGATGAAACCCCGCCCAGTGCGGGGTTTTTTTATGCCTGTCTAACTGGCGTGCTCGGCCTGGAACTGTAGGCGCGCGAGGCGCTGATAGAGCTCGCAGCGTTTCATCAGCTCATCGTGGGGCCCGCTGTCAACGACTTGCCCTTCACTCATCACCACGATGCGATCTGCGTTGATCACGGTAGAGAGGCGGTGAGCGATGATAATGGTGGTGCGCTCTCGCATGATCTCGGTCAGTGCCTGTTGCACGTGCCACTCGCTCTCGGTGTCGAGCGCGCTGGTGGCCTCATCGAGCAGCAACAGCTCGGGGTCGCTCAGGATGGCGCGCGCCAAGGCGATGCGTTGGCGTTGGCCCCCTGATAGCCGGACACCCTGCGCCCCCAAATGGCTCTGATAGCGATCCGGTAGCGTGTCAATAAATTCATGGGCGTGCGCCATGTGCGCAGCGGCCTCCACCGCGGCCTCGGTCGGCTCGTTGGCGCCGTAGGCGATGTTGTAGAAGATATCCCCGGAAAAGAGCGTCGGCTGTTGCGGGACCAGCGCAATCTTCTGACGCCAAGCATCCAGCGAGATCTCCCGGAGATCCATACCACCAAATCGAATGGCGCCGGCGATGGGGTCGTAGAACCTCAGCATTAACTCAAAAACGGTGGACTTGCCGGCCCCCGATGGCCCGACCAACGCGACGGATTCGCCGTGTTGGATGTCCAGCGTGAAGTCACTGAGTGCAGGGTGGGTAGGCCGGCTCGGGTAGGCAAAGTGCACCCCCTCGAAGCTCAAAGCCGTTTGATTGGCGGGCGCGTGCGTGCCGGTATCGGGGATTTCACTGGTCTCGGCGAGGAGCTCCATCAAGCGCTCTGCAGCGCCTGCTGCGCGCTGCAGATCACCCCATACCTCTGAGAGCGTCGCAAAAGCGGTGCCCACCATCACTGCATAAAAAACGAAAGCCCCCAGTTCGCCGCCGGTCATGCGGCCTTCGATCACATCTAGGCCACCGGTCCACATCATGCCGACCATGCCGCCCATCAATAGGAAGATGGCGAAGCCGGTTAATAAAGCCCGCTGATACACCCGAGCGCGAGCGACGAAAAATGCTTGCTCAACGTCGCGGCCAAAGGCATTTTTCTCGGCGGCCTCGCGGTTGAAGCTTTGCACCACCTTGATCGACTGAAATATTTCTCCCGCGTGGCTTCCCACCTCGGCAATGGTCTGCTGACTCTTATTAGACAGTTTTCGCACACGGCGACCAAATATGAGAATGGGTACCAGCGTCACGGGCACGGCAACCAAAATCACCAGGCTAAGCTTCAGGTTGGTAATCACCATGAGGGTCAGTGCGCCAGTAAGTGTCAGCGCGTTACGGGCAGCAAGACTTACTGACGAGCCAATGAGAGTTTGTAGCAGGGTTGTATCCGTGGTCAGGCGAGACATGATCTCGCCCGAGTGATTGCTTTCAAAATAGCTCGGCTGCAGGTGCACCAGATTGTTGAAAACGGCGCTGCGAAGGTCAGCGCTGACGCGCTCTCCCAGCCAGGAAACAAGGTAGAACCGGATCATGGCGCCAATCGCCATCGCGACGCCGACAATCAGCATAAAGATCACCGCTTTGTAGAGGCCCGCAGCATCGGCACCGGCAAAGCCTTCATCGATGAGTAATTGCACTCCGTAACCCAGCGTCAGCTGAGCACCCGCGGTAAATACCAGTGCCGTACTGGCGGCGATCAAACGACCCTTGTGTGGCCAGAGAAAACCCAACAGCTGTTTAAGCGGCGCAAGTGACTTCGCACGTGGCGCTTCCTCACCGCGAGTGGTCGAGGCCTTGTTGGGTAGCGTTTCGGTCGGTGATTCAGTCACAGCAGTGCTCAGTTTCGTTGAATAAGCGGAGAGTGTTCAGCGGCACAGTCTACGCGGGACGCGGCCAAAAAGATCGCAAGGCGCGCAGGGCTGATGCAGGCGCCGGGTGCCGCGATTGTCGTCTTTGGCGCATCGGGCTGGGTTGAACTCGCGATAAGCTGGTAGTCATCCGCTAGCGAGACGTGATGGCCCTCTCTTGATGGAGCATATAGTGAAGACAATGAGGCCTTGGGCAGCCCGAACTGCAGGCGAGGCCCATCGCGAGTCGAAAGCGCGTGTCCTCGGTCGCTGGCTAGTGGCGGCAATGGTTTGGTTGTCGGCGAGCGCGTCGGCTGAACCTCTCCAGACGGAGACTGTTGAGCGGGATAACAGCGCGGTGTCAGAGAGTGACGCGTCACAGGAGGCTTGGTACTACGGAAAAAAAGGGCTGACCTACGACCCCGAAGGCCCCACCGAGCTATGGATTGGGGTGCGTCTGCAGACTCGTTTCGATGACTACCCGGGACAAAACCCCAGTGCAGCCGATTTGCGACTCGAGCGGGACTCGGAGCTCGATCTGAATCGGGGTCGCCTGAAGGGGGGCGGACCACTTGGGGCTAAGTGGCTGGACGTATATTTTGAGTATGACCAGCCTAGCGGTTATTTGCTCGATCTTCGTGCAACGTTGCAGCTGTCCGATCAGCTCTTTCTGCGCTTAGGGCAGTGGAAGTCAGAGTACAACCGCGAGCGGATAGATTCTTCGGGCAAGCAGCAGATGACCGAGCGGTCGATCTCCAATTACTGGTTTGCGATCGACCGCCAAGCGGGTGTGGCCTTGAGTGGCCGGTTTGCCAACGGCACCCAGGCTGATAGCAACTGGTGGCTGGAGTATCTCTCCGGCGAGGGCCGCGGGGGCGGGTGGCGATCAGATAGTGGACTCTGGCTCGCGCGCTACCAGTGGAACCCGCAGGGTGAACTCCTGCCGTTTAGTCAAAGTGACCTCAAGCGGCGTGAGCGGCTTCTCACCTCGGTTGCCTTCGCCGTGGTAGACGGTCGGACCCCTTACAGCCGCTTTTCCAGTGCCGGCGGCGATCAGCTCCCCGGTATCACGACCGAGGACAACGACCTCACCCAGTTGCTGTTCGAGACGGCTGCACACTGGCGGGGGATCAGCTGGCAGCAGGAACTCCACAGCAAGCGCGTTCGCGACCGCAGATCTGGCGCATCCCGGAAAATGCACGGCGGATACATACAGCTGGGTACTTTCGTCAACGAATGGTGGCAGGCGTGGCCAGCAGCGCTGGAAGTGGCGGGTCGGTTTTCGATTGTGGACCCGAATCGCAGTCTATCTGGCAACACCGAGAAGGAGCGTACCGTTGGGCTGAGCTGGTTCTTTAACGGGCATCGGAACAAGCTGACGCTGGATTACTCCTGGCTAAATTTTGAGGATTTTGGTGACAGCGCGACCCGCAATCGTCTGAGATTGCAGTGGGAACTTTCGTTCTAGTTCTGGCCTGCTCAACGAGGGACAAGCGATATTCTGCCGCCTAGCTTTTTTTGGGGTACTCGAGCGAGCTCTTAAGCCGCTGCTTTTCTTCGTCAGACAGATCCGGAAATGGCAGTCCGTCTCCCTGTCGCCACACCTCCAGTTTGGCCTGAACTTCCTCGAGCTTGTCATCACCCGCCTGCTGAAAGTCGCGGATCTGCAGAACCTGACCGGGACCTGAAAAGATCGCGCCGTTTTGATGGACGATCTCGATGATGCGCAGGTTGAGGTCTTCCGCCACGGCGAGGTACTCCTGATAGTCCCGGGTCAGGATGCCCGCGTCGAGCCGCATTACTGCGGTTGCCGCTTCAATATCGGCGAGGCGAATGCTGATCGTGTCTTGACGCACCATGGGGTGCGCGGCAAACAGCGTCCGGAGCTCGCCGAGAATGGCGCGCAACTGATCGGGTGTGGGCATCTGTAATTCCAGTAGCTTGAAAAACCGGATTCGATCGCGCACCGAGAAATTTTCGATATCGGCTGAGGAAAATATTGAGTTAGGGACGGTTACCAGCGTGCGATCCGAGGTGCGTAGCGTGACTGATCGCAGCCCGATTTCTTCTACCGTGCCTTTGATACTGCCAAATCGACACCAATCCCCCGGGCGAATCGGGCGCGCAGTGTAGAGCGTGATCGCGCCGATGACATTCTCCAGTGTTTTCTGGGCGGCCAACGCTACTGCTATCGATCCGACACCGAGGCCGGCGATCAGTGTGGAGACGTTGAACCCGGCCTGGTCCGCCCACATGAGCGCGGCGGTAGTCGCAATGACAATGCGGAGAATCACCGCCACGGGTTTTATCAGCGCAACGTATTCGATATCGCCCTGTAGCTCTAGCTGCCGGATCTTGTAGTCGCGATAAAGATTGAGAAGCCCGAAGGCGAGAATTACCGCCACCAAATACTCGAGTGGCGAAGACTGCAGGTAAGCCTTAGCAATCACCGACAGTCCAAGGTTGGCAATAACGATCCGGATCAGCAGAACATACAGAATGAGCCTCAGCGGGACCCGTAAGAAGCGACTCACTGCATGCTGCCAGGGGTTGGTGAAGCGGCCTCCCAGCCCGGCGATCAAGAGACTGATCCAGCCGGTAACAAACCATCCCCCAATTCCGGTAAGGAGCAATATCGCAACCTGGAAATTCCCCATCCCGAGAATGTAGAACTCCGGCAGTACCTGGGAGAGCCATACATTGAAGTCGCTGTAACCCAGCTCGTCCCACATGTCGGGAATCCGCTCTACGGTCGCGTTGGACACCCGCCAGACCAGCGACCCATCGGCCTCCTTAATGCGCTGTAAATAAACGGGGATCACTTCCTCAGACAGATTCACCGCGCCGACCTGTTCTAGGTCTTCTGGCAAGCCGTCATTGAGAGAGCCTTCGGGCTGGCTGCTGATCCGGCTCAGGTCCAGCACATTCTGCTGGGCAAAGATAAAGAGCAGGCCTCGCGCAATATTGACCGGAGGCACCTCCTCGAGGGGCTCGGGCACGTAACGCAGGTCGAGATAGAGCGCAGCGCTCTCTGGATCACCAATGCGGAAGGCACTGTAGAGCGCGACCAAGGCCTGTTGAGGTGTTTGCGCTTGTCCAGGTTGAAAACCCGACAGCACGGTGGCTTCGTGCTGTTCGTTAAGCTCCTGAGAGCGCGCCAGCAGCTCGGCAGCGGTCAGAGCGCGTTCTTCCTCGATTTTCGCGCTGGCAGCGATGACTGACTTGCCGGTGTCAACATCCGCCCAAGTGCCGGTAGATGCAACCCAACCCAGCAGCAGCGCCGGCACCAGCTTAATGCTTATCTTTTGCCACCGCATGCTCAGTCCTCCAATGGAGCGCTCAGTCGTCGCTTACGCTCTGGGCTGTGGGTTGTAATAGTCTGCCGAAAAATACGCCAAGCTCAAATAGGAGCCACATGGGGATCGCCAGCAGTGACTGCGAGATGACATCTGGTGGGGTGAGCAGCATGCCAAACACAAAGCAACCGACGATGATATAGGGGCGTTTTTTGGAGAGTGCATCAGGGGTGGTCACGCCGGTCCAGATCAGGATCACGGCCGCAATGGGCATCTCAAAGGCGATACCGAAAGCCAGAAACAGTTTGAGCACAAAGTCGAGGTAGCTGTTGATGTCTGTCATCACCTGCACGTTTTCCGGTCCCACGCTGGTGAAGAAGGCGAAAATGAGTGGAAACACCACAAAGTAGGCAAAGGCGGCGCCGGCATAAAACAGCAGCACGCTGGAGGCCAACAGCGGCATCGCGATGCGCTTTTCTTTTTGGTAAAGGCCCGGCGCTACGAAACCCCAGATCTGATACAGAATCACGGGTATGGCCATGAAAATAGCGAGCACCAGGCTGAGCTTAAACGGTGTCAGAAAGGGTGAGGCCACGCCGGTGGCGATCATGGTTGAACCCTCCGGCATCAGCTCTCTGAGCGGCGCCGAGACAAAGCCGTAGATCTCGTTGGCGAACGGGAACAAAATGATGAATCCGATCAGCACGGCAAGGACTGCCCTCAGCAGCCGGTCGCGCAACTCCGTCAGATGGGCCACCAGAGACATCGGTGGATCGTCGAGATCGGTTTGATCAGTCATGCGCTTTTAGTGGGTGCGTCAGGTAAATCTGTTTCTCGAGGGCTCGCCGGGTCAGCCTGTTGGGGCTGCGCAGTAGTCGACGGGGTTTGCAGTGAGGCGCTGGCGTCGGCGCCTAATGTTTGAAGTTCGTGCTCGACCGACTGCGTGGCGTCGCGCACCTGTTGTTCGAGCTGCCGTGATTCTGCCTTCAGCTTTTGCATAATCTCGTCGTTATGCAACTCTCGCCGCACCTCGGTACGGATCTGATCAAAACTGCGTCGGAAGCGGTTGACCCATGCCAACACGGTGCGCACCGCGCCGGGCAACTGTTCTGGTCCAACCACCAAGAGGCCGACTACGCCAATCAGTAGTAGCTCTGCGAAGCCAATATCAAACACCGGGGTTCGCTCCGCTTATGTTGCCGGTTTGTCGGAGTCGCTCTCTTCTTTTGCCGCAGTCGTGCTGGTGGTGTCATTTTCGCCTTCGTCTTTGCTCATGCTGTTGCGAAAGCCTTTGATCGCGCTGCCCAAATCGCTGCCCATATTCCGCAGACGCGATGTGCCAAACACCATCACGATAATGGCGAGAATAATGAGGAGTTGCCAGATGCTGATTCCGCCCAGACCCATAGTCGCTTTCCTTGTCTTTAACTGCCTTTCGAGGCCGCATTATGGCCCTTTCGGGCGGCTTTTTCTGCCAGCCCGGAGAGCCCCATCCGTGCATCGAGTACTTTCAGGACGTCCTGATGATTGAGGTCAAGATGCGAGAGCATCACCAGCGTGTGAAACCAGAGGTCGGCCACCTCATTGACCAGAGCCTCAGTATCGCCGTTCGCGCCGGTATCTTTCGCCGCCAGTATAACCTCGGTCGCCTCTTCGCCGACTTTCTCGAGGATCTTGTTCAGTCCCTCTGCATTCAAGGAAGCGACATAAGAGCTGTCGGGTGATGCGCTCTTGCGCTCGGCCAGCACCTTGTCGAGCGCAGTCAGTAAATCGTCCACTCAACCCTCCTCGCTCAATTGCCAGCTACCGTCGGCCGGACGATAGAAAAAGCAGGTTCGGCGGCCTGTGTGGCAGGCGCCCGCGCCGTTTTGATGCACCCGCAATAGCAGCGTGTCCCCGTCACAGTCCAACCGGATATCCACCAGTTCCTGAGTGTTGCCTGAGGTGTCGCCCTTGCGCCACAGCGCCTGTCGCGAGCGTGACCAGTAAACGACATGACGACTCGCAAGGGTTTGCGCCAGCGCCTCGGCATTCATCCAAGCCAGCATGAGCACCTCGCCGGTGTCGGCGTCTTGCGCAATAGCCGGGATGAGTCCCTGCTCATTCCAGCGAGGGGAGAGGGTGTCTGGAGGGGTTTTTAATTCGGTCATGGCAACATTATGTCAGACACGCTGTCAGAGCGTCACCGATGGCGCATGAAGAGCGCAGACAGCAGGCACCCTGCACCCAATAGCAACCAAGCGGTGCCACCCTGCGCGGAGGCGATACCCGCGCCCAAGGCCAGGGCGCCCAGCGTGGTAAGGGGTAGCAACCAAGCCGTCTGCTGACGACCGCGAGCGACATGTGTGGGGGTTTGCCGCAGGCGGCTGATTAGCAAATCAGGCAGTAACGGCAGCGTTTCCAGTATCGCTGGCGCTTCTTGCTGCAATCGCTGGGCCACTGTCGGTAACGAGTATCGGTCTGCCAGCCAACTTTCCAGGAAAGGTTTGGCGGTATCCCACAGATTGAGGTCTGGATAGAGCTGGCGACCCAGTCCCTCAATATTGAGCAGCGTTTTTTGTAGGAGGACCAGTTGCGGCTGCACTTGCATATCAAATTGCCCCGCTGTGCGGAACAGCGTGACCAGCATGTGCCCGAAAGAGATGTCTGAGAGCGGTCGCTCAAACACCGGTTCACACAGCGTCCTCAGCGCGGTCTCGAATTCGGCAATCGGTGTTTCAGCGGGTACCCAGCCACACTCAATGTGTAATTTGGCACACAGGCGGTAATCCTGTTGAAAGATCGCGAGCAGGTTGCGTGCCAGATAGTAGAGGTCCTGTTCGTCCAGTTGACCCACAATGGCGCAGTCCACTGCGATGTAGCGCGGATCCTCCGGGCGCGTGCAGTCAACGAAAATGTTGCCCGGATGCATATCGGCATGAAAAAAACTGTCGCGGAATACCTGTGTGAAAAAGATTTCTACGCCGCGCTCTGCCAGCAGCTTGATATCCACTTGTTTCTTCTGGAGCGTCTCAATATCGCTAACAGGCGTGCCATAGATACGCTCACTGACCATTACCTGTTTGCAAGTGAGTGGCCAGTGGACCTCAGGCACATAGACCAGATCCCCGGTCGGAAAGTGGCGTCGCAGTTGGGAGGCATTCGCGGCTTCTCGTTGAAGGTCGAGCTCGCCATGGATAATTCGGTCGTATTCGTTGACGACTTCGACGGGCCGTAGACGGCGGCCGCTGCGTGACCATCCCGCGAGTAAGCGCGCGGCATGCTTCAGTAGCTTCAGGTCTTGATCAATGGTTTTCTCTATCCCTGGCCGCAGCACTTTGACGACGACATCGCGACCGTCGGTCAGCTGGGCGCTGTGTACCTGAGCGACCGACGCTGCAGCGAGGGGATTGGCGTCAAACTCCGAAAAGCACTCACTCAGCGGTTTACCAAGGGCCTGCTCAATGCGCTGTATTGCTTCTTTCGCAGGGAACGGCGCGACCTGATCCTGTAGCAAAGCCAGCTCGTCGGCAATGTCATGCGGCAGAAGGTCTCGTCGCGTAGACAACAACTGGCCAAACTTGATGAACACTGGGCCCAGATCTTCCAGCGCGCGTCGCAGTCGCTCCCCTCGGGGAGTTGTGCTGGGCACGGAAAGGACTGGAAAGATGCGCAGCAGTAGGGAAAACAGGCGCGGGCGCTGGTTGGGCGGCAGCAGTTGGTCCAGACGATACCGGGCGACCGTCCGATACAGGGTCACCACCCGGCTCATTGGGTTTCTCTCTTGAGGGCGGCCTTGGCGAGCAATTTCTCAACCTGATTTTGCGCGCGGTCCACGCGCATGGCCAAGGATTGCACCGCATCGTAAAAGTGCTCGAGTTCTGCTTTGGGCGGAGTGAGGCGGCCCTCTTCAAGCAGATATTCGGAGACCTGCCGTTTTAGGCTTGCCCGCGCGCCCTCGCCCCAGCGAAACACGCTGCGCAGCCCTTCTGCGATTTGATGGCCCATCACGTCCCCAAGCGCATCGACAAGGGGTGCCTCCCAGTCGATGTCCATTCGGGAGACCACTTGTTGCAGTGCGATCAAACTATGGCTAGAACCCTGCAGCTCGATGCTGCTGTTTATCAGTATTGCGGCAGGATCTTCAGATGTGGCCAGGGCGCCAAAATCTTCCAGCGTGCCCCGGACAAAGGCATCAGTTTGATCCTCACAGTGCGTCATCAGTCGGACTTCGGTTGCGTCGACCATCTTGATATACAGCGTCAAGTCCAGGGTTGTGACTTCCACGCCCAGTAGCGTGCCACTGAGGCCACCCAGTGCCTGATGGGAAGTGGGCGACAATGCGATCGCCTGATTCATGGCGCGCTCGGCGCCGGCGAGCGCCGCGCTCAGTAATGCGGGATCATGCTGGGTCACGCTTTGAAGCCCTGATGCACGGCGACAATGCCCCCCGTCATGTTGTGGTAACGGGACTCCACAAATCCCGCGTCCGCCATCATGGCCAGCAATGTTTCTTGGTCGGGATGCTTGCGAATGGACTCCGCCAGGTACCGGTAGCTGTCGGCGTCTTGAGCCACCAAGCGGCCCATTGCCGGCAGAATCTGAAAAGAGTATTGGTCATAAATCTTGCCCAACAGCGGAGAGGTGGGCTTTGAGAACTCTAGCACCAAGAGGCGTCCGCCCGGTCGCAACACCCTCAACATCGATTGCAGCGCGATGGCCTTATCTGTGACGTTGCGCAATCCGAAGGCGATGGTGATGCAGTCGATACTGTTATCGGCAAAGGGCAGATACTGGGCATCCGCCTGGACGACTTCGATGTTATCCGAGGCGCCCTTGTCGATTAGTCGATCCCGACCGACCTCGAGCATCGCCGCATTGATATCGGCCAAAATAACTTTGCCGTCTTGGCCTACCAGCCGTGAAAAGCGGGCCGCGAGATCGCCTGTACCGCCGGCGATATCGAGAATGGTCTGCCCGGGCCGCACGGCACACAACTCAATAGTAAAGCGCTTCCAAAGCCGGTGAATGCCACCGGACATCAGATCGTTCATCAGGTCATAGCGACTCGCAACAGAGTCGAAGACGCCACGCACCATGCCGGCCTTGGCGTCACGATCTACCCGAGTGAATCCAAAGTCGGTGGTGTTGTCGTTGTCTTCGGCGGTGTTTGCCCGATCTTCGCTCATGAGCCGCAGTGCCTCGTCTTGCCGACCTTGAGCCGGCGGGTCGGCAAGTGTACCTGAGCGTGGGCGCGGTGTTCAGCGCTAGACGAAGGAGGGCGACACCCCTGTGTCAGGGCTCGAAGTGGAGAACCTGTAGTTCCGGGTCGCGGGATTTGCCCTCGGCGGCCAGTTTTTTCAGATAGATTTGCCAGTAGTGGTCTTGCCGCTCTGCCAGATCGCGTAAATAACGCCAGCTGTAGAGCCCCGAGTCATGGCCGTCATCAAAGGTAATTTGGGCCGCATAGTGCCCGACCGGGTCGATGCGGGTAATGCCAACGGACGACTTCCCAGCTTGCAGTGTTTCCTGTCCGGGCCCGTGACCGCGAACCTCTGCCGAGGGTGAGAATACCCTCAAAAATTCCGCGCTGAGGGCGAACTCGGCATCGTCGTCAAAGGTTAACTGCAGCAACCGTCGTGATCGAGAGTAGTGCAGCTGGGTGACCCGATGTTCCTTGGCGGTACTCATTGCAATCCTGATGGTGCTTCGCGTTTTAGCAGCAGGGTGTCCATGTCGGCTTGAGCCGTGAGCGCGCGCGCGCGCGCCATATCGGATCGGCTCTCGAAGGGACCCAGATAGACCCGGTGCCATCGCCCACTGTCGCTGTCGCCCGCTTCAACGGTTGCCTCGAGCCCAAGCAGCGCCAGCTCGCCTCGGCGCCGATCGGCGTCGGCTTGTTGTCTGAAGGAGCCCACTTGAAGCAAGTACTGAGCGTCCCCTTCACTCCGAGATTGCAGATCGGCGGGCTCGATGTCTGGATTGAGGTCCAGCTCCTGATTGGGTAGCACAGTGTAAAAATCAAAGCGTGGACCCTCATCAACTTGTCCCGCCGAGGTTGTCATGGGGAGCGACTCGGTGGCCGGCACAGGGCTTTCCGATGCCGGTATGAAAACGATACTGGCGAGGATGCCTGCGATCAGACCAACTGCAAATCCCTGAAAATGCGCTGCGCTCAGAGTGGGGGGCGCTTCAGTGGCGCCAGTCGTTTTCTGACTGCGCGTCGCTGAGGGTTTTTTAACCGGCTTTGCCGCGCTAGCCATTACATAGCCTCCGGCGCTGAAACGCCCAGCAGCGCGAGCCCATTCGCTATCACTTGTTGTGTGGCGGCTACCAAGGCAAGACGCGCCTTTGCGGTGCCGGGTTCTACTTCAAGCACTTTGTGGGCGTTATAAAAGCTGTGAAAATCCGCGGCGAGCTCGCGCAGATAATTTGCCAGATCGTGCGGCTCCAGCCGCTCGGCAGCGGTGGCAACCACCTCGGGGAATCGCCCCAAGCTAATGGCCAATGCCAGCGTCTCGCTCTCACTCAGGCAAGACAAATGGCTCAAGCCTTCCTGAGCGCTGTCCTCTCCTAAGCTTTCGTTGGCCTTGCGCAGCACGCTGGCGCAGCGGGCGTGGGCGTATTGAATGTAGTAAACGGGATTTTCGTTGCTCTTTGCCAAGGCGAGGTCGACATCGAAAGTCAGCTGCGACGAGGGAGCCCTCGCGACTAAAAAGTATCTCGTCGCGTCACAACCCACCCAGTCAATGAGGTCGCGCAAGGTGACGTAACTGCCCGCCCGCTTGGACAGTTTTACCTCGGCGCCATCGCGCATCACGGTGACCATCTGGTGCAATACATACTCCGGCCAGCCTTCCGGAATGCCGACGTCTAGCCCCTGCAACCCTGCCCGCACACGCGTGATCGTACTGTGGTGGTCGGCACCCTGCTCGTTGATAACGCGTTCGAATCCCCGCTGCCATTTGTTGTGGTGGTATGCAACGTCGGGCACGAAGTAGGTGTATCCACCATCGCTCTTGCGCATGACGCGATCTTTGTCATCGCCAAATTCAGTTGTCCGCAGCCACAATGCGTCTTGATCCTCATAGGTGTGGCCAGCAGCCTGAAGCGCGGTCACCGTGTCCTTGACGGCGCCATCGTCGTAGAGAGAGGATTCGAGGAAATATTTGTCAAACACCACCTGAAAAGCGCGCAGGTCTTGATCTTGCTCGCGTCGCAATGAGGCCACCGCAAAGTCTCGAATAGCCTCGAGGTCAGCCGGATCCCCGGCAGCCGTGATCTCCCGATCGGCAGCTTGCACGGTCTCAGAGGAGAGGTAAGCCTTGGCGACATCTTCAATGTAGTGTCCCTGATACCCGTCTGCTGGCCAGTCGCTGTGGTCCGGGCCCTTACCCTGAGCGCGCGCTTGCACCGACAGCGCCAGATTGTTGATCTGCTGCCCTGCGTCGTTGTAGTAGAACTCGCGCTGCACCGACCAGCCGGTGGCTTCTAACAGGCGGCCAAGGCAGTCGCCAATCGCCGCACCCCGTCCGTGACCGACATGCAGTGGGCCAGTGGGGTTCGCAGAGACAAATTCAACCTGAACGCGTCGACCGCCGCCAGAGTCGGAGTGTCCAAACAAACGACCCGTCTCAAGAATCGTGCGCACAACTTCCGTGTGGTGGTGTTGCTCGATAAAGAAATTGATAAATCCTGGGCCGGCAATATCAGACTGGCGGATGACGGTGTTGGTGGGCAGTGCATCGATGACTTGCTGGGCAAGAGCCCGTGGCGCAACGCCCGCGCGTTTTGCCAAAACCATGGCAATGTTGCAGGAGAGATCGCCGTGGCTGGCCTCTCTTGGCCGATCGATTTGCGGCGGGGTATCCGGCAGTTCTGCCAGAGTGCCTTTTGCAACGAGTTGTTCCAGCGCCGCATGGATCAGCGCAGCCAGTTCGGATTTCATGATAGCCCTGTCAGAATCGTGACGCGCTGCGTTTGCGCGCGACGCTTATTATTACTAAGTGGCGGCGCTGTCTCCAGCGAAGGAAGTCACAAGCTTTCATAGGGGTCAATATCCACTGACCAGCTCAGTCGATGAGGTTGGCGAAGCGACTCTGCCATCTGCACCAGCGAGGTCATCATCGCTGCCAGTGTGGCGCGATTAACACTTGATACGACCAGCTGCGACCGATAGCGGTTTTTGCGCCGGGCCATGACGGCAGGGAGCGGTCCAATCAGCTGGCAGCCGCGAATGGCCCCAACGCCGCGGCGCACTTGCTGAAGGAAGTCGAGGCCTTGTTGCCGAGTGGCGCTATCACAGCGAATCACGCCCAGAGCGCCATGGGGTGGCAAGCCGCCCTGTGCTCGTTGTTTCAGCAGTGTGGGCAGTGCCGAGTGATAGGGGGCGTCCAGATACTGCATCAGTGGATGGTCGGGATGCCGCGTTTGGATGACCACCTCTCCGGCGATTTTTTCCCTGCCGGCTCGGCCAGCCACTTGGGTCAGCAGTTGTAGTAGCCGTTCCTCACCCCGAAAATCCGGGCTGAAGAGCAATGCATCGGCGTCGACAACGGCTACCAAGGTGACGCCCGGAAAGTGATGGCCTTTGCTTAACATTTGGGTGCCGATCATGATCACCGGGTCGCCAGCGGAGAGTTTTTCGATTAGCGCCGGTACGGCGTCTCGCCCAACCATGGTGTCACTGTCGACGCGAATGACGGGCGTGGTCTCGAAGTGCTGGGCCAGAAACGATTCGGTTTGTTGTGTTCCGATACCTGTGCCGACCAAACGTTTGCCGCCGCAGTGCGGACATTGTTGTGGCAAGCGACTGCGACGATCGCAATGGTGGCAGTGCAAACCGGCGGGCGTTTTGTGCAGCGTCATCCGGGCATCGCAGTCCGGGCAGTCGCTGCACCAGCCGCAGTCGTGACACAGCAAAGCATTGGCAAACCCGCGGCGATTGAGAAACACCAGCACTTGCTGACCTTGCGCGAGGGTTTGCTCTATGCGACCGAGCAGTTCGACAGATAACCCGGCCGACAGATCAAGACCGCTTACATCGATTAAGTGCTGTCGCGGTAGCGCGCTACCGCCTGCCCGATGCGGCAGTGTATGACGTTGGTAACGACCCTGATCCGCATTGTGCCAGCTCTCCACGCTGGGGGTGGCGCTGCCCAGCACTACGGGACAGTCTTCCAGCTGGCCACGCTTGATGGCGACGTCTCTGGCTGAATAGCGAAAGCCGTCCTGTTGCACGTAGGCGGCATCGTGTTCCTCGTCCACGACAATCAAACCGGGCTGTTTGAGGGGTACAAACACCGCTGATCGCGTACCCAGTATGACGGCAGCCGTTCCCTGACGCGCTGCAGCCCAGGCGCGATCACGCTCCGCATCGCCCATGCCCGAGTGCAACGCGACCACGGGTGCGGCAAACCGGGATTCGAAGCGCGCCAGTGTCTGCGGCGTCAGTGCAATCTCGGGCAGCAGCACCAGAGCCTGACGGCCCTGCGCTAGGGAGGCTGCAATACATTGCATGTAGACCTCGGTTTTGCCGCTACCGGTCACGCCGTAAAGTAAGTGCACGCCGAACTGACCGATCTGTGACACTACCGCATCGATAGCGGCTCGCTGCTCGGCATTGGCGGTGAGGGGCCTGTCGTGGGTTTGCCAGCTCGCGGGCTCGCTCAGCTCGCAGGGTTCAGCGAGTTGGTTGTCGAGCAGCGCTTTGATGACTGGTTTGCTGAAGCCGCTTTCCGCCAATGCGGCGAGGGGTTGTGGCCCGGCGCGCAGGGCAGAGATTAATGCTGCCTGTTTCGGCGCGCGATGTGGCGCGCCCTCAGGTAAGCCCCGGGCTCTGGCCGTGAGTGCCATGGCCGCTTCACCGACGCGACGCGGGTCTTTGCCTCGACGTTCTCCTGGTGACAAACCCAAGGGCAGCACCTCGCCGATGGGATGGTGGTAGTAATCTGCCGCCCATGTCAGCAGTGCGAGCAGTTTTCTTGTAAATAGAGGCTGTTCATCCAATGCTGCTGTGACGGCTT
>JADHQG010000058.1 GCA_016778045.1 Luminiphilus sp.
CGGCACAAGGATCTGAGACTGCTGGAGGTGCTTGGGCGCCTCGGGATCGGTTTTGACCATACAGATCATCACCTTGCAGCGGGGGTCGCCGGCGCCAGATGTCCAATGCTTCTCGCCATTTATTACCCACTCCTCTCCCTCGAGGGTAGCTGAGGTGCAGATATTAGTGGCATCAGATGAGGCGACATCCGGCTCGGTCATGCCGAAGCAGGAGCGAATCTCGCCGGCGAGCAACGGCTCCAGCCACTGCTTTTTCTGTGCCTCACTGCCATATTTGTGCAGCACTTCCATGTTTCCGGTATCGGGTGCGGAGCAGTTAAAGACCTCGGCAGCCAAGCGCGACTTGCCCATCTCCTCAGCCAGATAGGCGTACTCGACCGTATTGAGACCGGAGCCCTCCTCTCCGGTCAAAAAGAAATTCCACAAGCCTGCTTCGCGTGCCCGGCTTTTCAATGAGCTCAGAATTTCAACCTGCCGGTCGGTCAGCACGAAGGGATCATCGACCTCGATCTCGGCGACAAACTCGTGTTCGACCGACAAAATGTGGTCGGCAATAAACCCCCGCACCTGCTGAAGCAGCGGCGCGACACGCTCTGAGATGCCTAAATCCATATACGTACCCTCATTCTTTTCGTGCTAGTTGGGTGCTGATGTCATGCCGTTTATTGGTTAGCCGCGGCGACCTATGCGCTGACACTCGGCTGCGGCTCGTCCATATAATGACATAAACCATGTCATTATATACCCGCCGTTCGCCAGACACAGACATCGATTAATAACCTGCCGGCCAGTTGGCGGACGGCCGACAGTAGCGCATGGGCATGAGGCCTACAAGACAACGGCCCATGTTCACCGCGCATAGCCATTATTCAGGGTGAAATCAAAGGCGTGGAATGTAACGGTGGTGCTAAAAATGCGGAACGGTGCCGGGGGCATCAGCCGACTCTGACTGCCTATTTCGATCAGCTGCACCGCCGTCCTGATTGCTCCTGCTGACTGACCAGCTCTCCTCCCCCCACATCGGATCGGCTCGATGTTGCCCCCCCGTTGTGACGTGTCAGTCTGTGAGCGATTACCGGCACCTCTCGGTGGCTCCCTCGCCGGAACTTAAAACCCGTTTCAGACGACATTAATGGCCGGCTCCGTGGCATTTGTCCGGATAGGCAAATTGGCAGGAACCTCTTACGATGCAACGGTCAAGGATGATGACATGAAAAAAAAAGTAACCGCTAGAAAGGATGCGCAGCATGAATACGGAACATACTCCGGCAGACTCGGTTGATTTTGACACCCTGAAGGCTTCGGGATTACCGTTTATCGTCGCCGATAGGCTTGGTGTGGTGCGCGAGATCAATACGGCATTTGAAGGCGTATTTGGCTGGAGCAACGATGCATTGGTGGGCGCTTCCTTATCGGAGATCTTGCCGACAGCGCATAAAATGTCACACCAATTAGCCTTCTCTCGCTTTGAGTTGCCGCCGACACAATCGGCTGTGCTGGGCCACCCGCTCACGCTTGCGACACGCTGCGCCGACGGCACTGAGATCATCTCCGAACACTTCATCATCGCGGAAGAAAGACCAGAGGGTTGGTGCTTCGCCGCCACACTCAAGCCCTTGTCTGCATCGCAAACTGTGTTCTCAAGCTGACCACATCTCTCACCCCATGACCGGCTCTCAACTGGAAACCAGCTCACCCGATGCTCGATTAATATCTGAGCTCCGAATGACGATGGGTCGGCTCGAGGCGGCCCTCGCAGTCATCTCTGATTCGCTTTGCATAGTGGATGCCGAAAACCGGATCGTCTGGTGCAATCAGCGCTTCGAAGAGCTGGTCTCAGCGTCTCGCATAACGTTATTGAATAAATCGGTCGTCGACCTTCTGCAGCGGCTTGCTGCGCAGGACAGCCGTATCGATCTGCGATCAGTGCTGGCAAAAAACGCCGCCTCGGGCACCTTGGATCTGCTCGTAGCTCAGGACCCGATCAAAGCACTCAGGATCGAGTGGTCAGAGATTAGTGTCGAGCAGCCACCCTCAAAAATTTTTACCGTTCGCGACATCAGCCCTCAAATCACACTTGAGGAGCTACGCACACAACAGATCGAGCTGCTGTCAGAGGAGACTCAATTTGCAGTGACCAGCGCGCTGTGCCCCATAACCGGGCTTCAGATGCGTCACGCGATGCTGAGTCAGGTTGAGTCCCTGTTGAGCACTTCAGATGGTCAGCTTTTTGCGCTAATCCTGTTCAATATCAGAGCTTTCAGACTCGTCAACGACCGCCACGGTTACCCGACCGGTGATGAAATGCTGGCCGAGATCTCACGCCGCCTGAAACAGGCCATTCGTTCAGACGAGCATTTGGCAAGGATGGGCAGCGATCAATTCGCTGTCTTCACACACTTAGACAACAGCGACGAGCTCCGGCCGTTAACCAGCCGACTGCGCGCCGCAGTCGAATCAACCCCTTTTTTACCGACAACCACTCAGGCAGTCATCGAACTCAACCTACAGTTAGATGTCGGTAGCGCGGTGGTGCGGACGGGTCAATCTACCCCCGCAAGTTTGCTCAGAGCCGCAGAGCTTGCTCTTGAAAGCGCACAAGACGGCGCGTCCGAAACGGAGCAACTCGTCTCGGAAGCAGGAGATAGCATCTTGCAAGCCGAGCTGGCGGTCAGTGGCGCAGTTCACCACTGTCTACAGCACAATCTCATTCCTATCGCCCTGCAACCGATGGTAGATCTGGAGACAGGCGCAACCTATGGTTACGAGGCACTGGCCCGACCGCTCACCGCCGAAGGCGAGCCCATTCCTGTTCATCGGTTTATGGCGCTCAGTGAAAAGCTGGGGCTGATGAGGGCAGTGGGCGAGCTACTCATTCGCTCTACATTCGATACGTTTCGCCAGGCTCGCCTCGCTGAGCAGCACATGCGGCTCTCACTGAACCTGAGCCCCAGCCAATTTGCCGTGGCGGGTCTGCCTGACCGTCTGATCAGCATTGCGAAGCAATTCACCATACCGCTCTCGCTCCTGACCGTTGAGATTACAGAAACGGCATTGGTAACGGATGATGACTTGCTGAGGGAGGAGATTACCAAGCTGCGCGACCACGGCGTCACTGTGCTTCTCGACGACTTTGGCACCGGTTACTCGAGCCTCAATTGGATCTTTAACGTGCCCACCGACGGCATCAAGATCGACCGTTCCTACACCGCCGCCATTGACGATCCCTATCGCCGCTTGGTGATGGGCAGCATCGCGTCAATGTGCCGTGATTTAGGTCTCGATGTCGTGGTTGAGGGGATTGAAACAGAAGCACAGCGAATACAACTCAAAGATCTTGGCTTCACGAAGGGTCAGGGTTACCTGTTCGGCAAACCCACCCCTCTGTCAGAGTTTCTTCATTCGACCAGAATCGGGTGAGAGAATCACCAGCGCGCGACGGTTTTTAGCCGCTCAGTCGCATCAGGTAAAAGGCGTAACAGTTTGCGCCGTTCTCAATTAGAGAAACAATGACAAAACAGATGAAGGTCGAGTGGAGTCGCCGTTCAAAGATGTTCAGGGACCGTCGCCTTAAGCAGCAACGGCGAGCTTTGTATCGTCACTAACCGGCGGTCGTCGATACTGCTAGCTTGCGAGCCTTGTCTAGGATCACGGAGGTACCGGCAACATTAGCGACTCTTTAACCTGCTCCATCACAACGTAACTGGTGGACTCCAGCACTCCGGGTAAGGTCAATAACGTCTCACCTAAAAGAATCCTGTAAGCGTTCATATCAGCAACGCGCGCCTTGAGCAGGTAGTCGAAATTGCCCGACACCAGATAACATTCCTGCACCTCCGGCAAATCCAGCGCGCTGGCGGTGAATTCCTCAAAGATATCTTGCGATGTGCGGTTCAACCGAATCTGCACGAACACAACCAGACCCCGGTCGAGCGCCCGCGGATCAAGCACCGCTTGATAGTGCTGTATCACCCCGTCTCGCTCCAGCCGCCGGACGCGCTCTTTGCAGGGCGTGGTACTGAGCCCAACCTGCTTGGCTAATGCCGTAAAAGACGTGCGCGCGTCGCGCTGCAAAATGCGCACGATATTGCGGTCAATTTTATCCAGTTGATGTGACTGACTGGGCACAGCTTCTGACTCCTCTAACCGCGCCGCAGAAACGCAGCGCCGTCCACATTATCGGCTGAATTTATCTTCTAATACAGCGTTATCAGCTAATTTATATGTGTTATATGCGGCAATCAGCTTTTATGTCTTTATTAAATGGCTGTTTCGGCCTTTTTTTGCAGCGATTCGCATCAGACAATGCCCCAAAACCCGTGGAGGTAACACGATGCTGATTGGCGTACCGAGAGAGATTAAAGCGCAGGAATACAGAGTGGGCATGACCCCTGCCGGTGTGCGGGAGCTGGTTTCGTCGGGCACCCGCGTATTGGTTGAAGCAGGCGCCGGTCACGCCATAGGGCTCTCCGATGATCTTTACCGACAGGCAGGTGCGGTGCTGGCCGAGACCGCCGAGCAGGTGTTTGCCGAGTGCGACATGATCGTCAAGGTCAAGGAGCCTCAACCACAGGAATGCCGACAGCTCCGTCCGGAACAGCTGCTGTTCACCTACCTGCATCTGGCTGCAGACCCGCAACAGGGCGAACTCCTGATGGCTTCAGGTGCGACCTGCATTGCTTACGAGACAATCACCTCACCACAGGGTGGCCTACCCCTTTTAGCACCCATGAGCCTGGTCGCCGGCAGATTGTCGGTGCAGGCAGGCGCCCACCACATGGAGATCCATCAAGGCGGAACCGGCATGTTAATGGGTGGTGTGCCCGGTGTGGCACCGGCAAAAGTACTTGTCCTCGGCGGCGGCGTCGTGGGCAGCAGCGCGATCCGGGTCGCGATCGGCATGGGAGCCGACGTGACGGTGCTGGATCGATCTGTCAACCGACTCGGGGAATTAGACGAGCAATATCGTGGCCAACTGCGCACGGTGTACTCCACCGCTGAGGCTGTGGAAGAGCATGCCCGCGAAGCCGATCTGATTATTGGCGCAGTACTCATACCCGGCGCGTCGGCGCCAAAGCTGATCAGCCGAGAAATGCTGCGCGATCTCAAGCCCGGTGCAGTCATGGTCGATGTAGCCATCGACCAAGGCGGGTGTTTTGAAACATCCAAACCGACCACACACGCTGACCCCACTTTCGTAGTTGATGATGTGTTGCACTACTGTGTGGCCAATATGCCAGGCGCAGTCGCCAAGACCTCAACCATGGCGCTGACTAACGCGACCCTGCCCTATGTTCAGAAACTGGCACAATCTGATCTGACAGACCTACTGCGGACCGATAGCCACATAGCCGCCGGCGTAAACGTATTGCGCGGTGAACTAACGCATCCTGCCGTAGCAGACGCACTGCAAAAACCTTGGCAACGGCCCGCAGACCTGCTGTCCGGGCAGCGCCACTTGAGGACCGCCTGATAGACTCGCGATCGCATTGGAAGCGGTTGGATCCGATGACTTCTGACCCGACGCAAATTCCTGCAAACTATCTACTACTTTTGATTTGTGGTGTGCCGACATGCATCAAGTAAGCCCCGACATCGAAGCACTGGCCGATTCGATACTGACCTATGCTATGGATCGGCTGCGGATGGACCCCCCGTCCATTGATCACCCGCTACCGCAACACACACTCGAAGGCCTGGCGGGCCAGACGATCACCGAAGAAGGATTGGGTGGCGATAAAGCGCTCAAGCTTTTCATCGACACGCTGGCCCCTGCCTGTATCTCAGAAGATCATCCACGTTACCTAGCATTTGTGCCAACGGCTCCCTCAGAGGTCTCCACACTCTTTGACCTGGTAGTAGGGGCCTCCAATATCTGCGCTAGCAGCTGGCTGGAGGGTGCTGGCGCTATCTATGCAGAAAACCAAGCTCTTCGCTGGATCTCAGACATCGCCGGGTTCCCGGCAGACGCGGGGGGTGTTTTCGTCAGTGGCGGCACTGCGGGGAATCTCTCGGCCTTGGTGGCGGCGCGGCACGATTGGCGCCAAAAACATCCTGAGTTCAGCAACCAACGGGGGCTGATTATCTCGTCCCGGGGTGCGCACGCGTCAGTTGAGCAAGCGGCTCATGTGATGGATGCTGACCTAATCCAGTCCGGTGGGCACCAGCTCACCGGCGCTGATGTCGCGGACACCATTGCCGGCCTGAGTAGCGATGACCGAGCCCGAGTATTTGCTGTCGCCTGCACGGCAGGAACGACTAACCTGGGCATCATTGACGACATGAAGGGTATCGGCGAAGTCTGCAAGCGCGAGTCTGTATGGCTTCACGTCGACGGCGCCTATGGTGGTGCGGCGCTAGCCGCGCCCTCGGCCCGGCCACTATTTGACGGCATTGAGCAGGCAGACAGTTTCATTGTTGACCCACACAAGTGGCTATTTGCACCCTTTGATTGCTGTGCTCTCATTTACGCGGACCCTGCTAAAGCACGACAAGCGCATCGGCAGCATGGCGATTATCTTGAGGTGTTTTACGACGGCACCTGGAATCCCAGTGACTATGCGCATCATTTATCTCGCCGCGCGCGTGGCTTGCCGTTCTGGTTCAGTCTAGCTGTTCACGGGACTAAGGCCTACGCCGAGGCGGTCGAGACAACGCTGGATTGTGCGCGTGATGCGGCGGAGATGATTGCTGCTCATCCTCATTTAGAACTGGTGACCGAGCAGCGTTTATCCATCTGCGTGTTCCGCCGGATTGGCTGGTCACCGGACGATTACAAGCGTTGGAGTGACGCGCTTTTGGAGCGTGGAGACGGCTTAGTCACGCCCACAAAGCACGAGGGTGAGACGGTGCTAAGGTTCTGCATTGTGAATCCGCGCACGACTCAGGACGATGTTCGCCTGATTCTCGATACGCTGTAACACGTGGCAGCAGGCTGCCACTAGGTGCCTCATCTCATTAAGCTAGGCGCAATACAGAGTGATGGCAGTGATCGCCATTGCGCTGTCGAAGTTGATCGCACACCCGCGCGGATTCGACACTTCTTGTGACCTATGGCGTATCGCCAACGCACAACCCCCGCTATGCTTACTTTAAGCGAATACTCTTGCTCAGATGACTCACCCTAGCGATCGCCCAGCTTTCGCGATCAAGAGCGGGACACCAAAACAAGAGGGTTGAACATGGCAGGCACCTTCATCTGCGCCTACAGGTTAAACGGCGATGGTTCTGGCACAGCAATCGACGAGGGCATGCTGCAGTCAGTTAGCCCCCCTTCTGCCCCTATTTGGGTCCATCTCAGTGCCCGGTCGGAGGGGGCTCGCAGCTGGCTTGAAACACAAGCTCAGCTTCCGGACGAGACCCTCTTAGAGGCACTGCTGGCAGAAGACACCCGGCCTCGTATGCAGGTGCGTGCTGACGGCATCCTGCTGATTCTCAGAGGCGTTAATCTCAACGAAAACGCCGAGCCCGAAGACATGGTGTCGATCCGCATCTGGATAGAAAGCGGGCGATTTATCTCGGTGCAGTTGCGCAATCTGCGGGGCGTAGAGGATATGCGTCAGCGTCTCGAATCTGGCGCAGGCCCGGTCGATATCGGTGACCTTGTGACCAGCTTCATCGAAGGGTCCATTGTGCGAATGTCACCCGTGATGGGGGATCTGACCGACGGCATCGATGATCTAGAAGACCGTATTCTACAAATGGATTTACAGGGTATTCGCGAGCAGATTATCTCTACGCGGCGCAAAGCCATCATCTTCAATCGATTCCTCACGCCCCAAAAAGACATTGTCCAGAGGCTCACTGAAGTGCAAGTGGACTGGCTGGACCGCAAGAATATTCTGCGTCTGCAAGAGGCTCAAAACGACATCACGCGATTTGTAGAGGATCTTCAGGCGCTAAGAGAACGAGCGCACTCGGTGCAGGAGGAGGTCGCCAACATTCTGACCGAGCGACTGAACCGGAACACTTATGTATTCTCAATGATCGCCGCCATTTTTCTACCGCTGAGCTTCTTAACCGGCCTGCTGGGTATCAACGTGCCGGGCATCCCGGGCGCAGACGATCCCGAAGCGTTTCTTGTTTTCTGTGGCATTCTGGTGGCTGTCGTATTGGCACAAGTCGCCCTCTTCAAGAGGCTAAAGTGGTTTTGAGTTTGCCTGCCTCACTGCTTTGCCCGTTTGCTGACTCATCAACCCACTGATCCGGGAAGATTCCACTATGAAAAGAATCGCATTCGCTGCCGTCATCGCGCTGACGGGTATCGCCTTATTTACCCCTTGGCTGTTTGGTGAAGTCCGGGGCACGCAGACAGCCTCAAGACTCGAGGCACCCTACCCACTTCAATTTCCCGAGAATTTTGCCTGGGGTGTGGCGGTGGCTGCTCAACATGTTGAGCACCAGCAGCCCAGCGACTGGACCGCCTTTGAGCGTCGCGTCATCCGGGAAGGTAAGACCGGCACGGGCGATCAGCCGGGACAAGCAAAGCCCGGACATATTCGCGATCTCGATCAGTACTCTGCAGAGGTGCGCCGGAAAAAAGTCGACTTCGACGCTCGCTATGCAGATGACTTCCAACAGCTGGCTGCTCTAGGACTCAACAGTTATCGCTTCAGTCTCTCATGGGCGCGCCTCTTCCCTCGCGCAGACATGACCGAGCCGGACCCGGAGGGCATTGCGTTTTATCGGGAGGTGATTGCAGCCGCTAAAGCCAACGGCCTGACGCCTCACGTGTCGCTTTTCCACTTCTCAACTCCCGAATGGTTTTGGCAGGAGCAAGAGGGATTTCGCGGCTGGGAACGACCGGACGCGCTGCAACATTGGAATCGCTATGTAAAAGCGGTCTCCACGCAGCTGGGACCGGAAATCAGTCACTGGTGTACCCTGAACGAGCCCATGGTCTATGTTTTGTGGGGCTATATCGAGGGCATTTTTCCGCCGCTGGAACAGCGCGCGGGGCCACCTGATGTGGCGCCGGTCGTGGCGCAGCTGCTCCGAGCTCATGCCGATGCCTACCGGACACTGCATGCCGATGCGACATCACGAGACCAAACCATCACCGTGGGCCTGACCCAACATACCCGGGCCTTCGAACCCTGGCGCAACTGGCACCCGCTCGACCGGCTGACGGCTGAGTTCGTGCAGCAAGCCTTTATTTGGGATGTCTTCGATGCGATAGAAAGCGGCCATTACGCCATGACCAATACTGAATTCGCCGCCGACATCGAGGGGCTGGCAGGCACTCAGGATTATGTCGGCATCAATTACTACGGACGGTTTTATGTGCAAATGGATCTCGACGCCATGGCCGCGGGTCCAGTGACCCACACTCACGATCCGAATGATCCGAGAGAACTGACCAGTGACCTCGGGTGGGCGCTCTACCCCATCGGATTCAGCGCAATCCTTAATGAGGCTTGGGAGCGCTACGGCAAGCCCATCCAAATTTTGGAAAACGGCATTGCAGACGCCGCTCAACCTGACTCACTCCGACAGACCTTTATGGTCAGTCACCTCAGAGAAGTCTGGTACGCAATGAACGTGCTGGGTGTCGACATCGACGGGTACTTTCACTGGTCACATTTAGACAACTTCGAATGGGCCGAGGGCTTCGGCCCCAGGTTTGGCGTGTTTGCCGTGGATTATGACAATGACTTTGCGCGGTCACCCCGCGCCAGTGCCGGCACCTACGCCGAAATCATCCGCGCGGGGATCAGCGAAGAAATGTGGGCGCAACATCGGGGACCCTTTTAGCCACGATCGCTCATCACATGCAGCGTAGAGTAGACAAAGCCTCGTGCTAATGCGCAGACTTCACGCCGTCATGATTAGGAGCCGCTGCATCAACTGCCTCGCGGCCCCAGAGTATTAGACCGGATCCGGCATGAGGTGCCTCGCCGTGCAGTCTCTGTCTCACACCTCTCCGGGTGACCCCGGCTCACCCCGCCAACATGGCGTCGAACCAACCGAACCGAGACCAGAAAAAAAACACTGTTGACTGTTTTTGAGGTCAGGGTTAACTTGCCCGAGCGCTTGGGGGCGGCAGATGTCGACAAGCACATTGCATCCAGAGGGTAATCTGTTGCAATGTCACCTCCATTGGGAAAACCATCAAAATCAAAACATCCAAGGAGACCCAACGTGTCCATTGCAAAGGAAACCCTCCTGCACGCGTATCGCACCATGAAGACGATTCGCGAATTCGAAGAGCGGGTCAACGCAGAAATCATGAACGGCCAGATCCCCGGGTTTACGCACCTCTACACGGGTCAGGAAGCCAATGCGGTGGGCGTGTGTGCCCACCTCGACGAGAGCGACACCATCATCTCAACACATCGCGGCCATGGGCATTGCATCGCTAAGGGCGCAGACGTATCGGGCATGATGAAGGAGCTGTTTGGCTCCTCTGAGGGCCTCTGCAAGGGTAAAGGCGGGTCCATGCACGTTGCCGATATCGATAAAGGTATTCTGGGTGCGAATGGCATTGTCGCAGGGGGCCCACCCATCTCAGTGGGCTCGGCATTGGCGGCAAAGATTCGCAAAAACGGTAAGGTCGCTGTGTCGTTCTCGGGCGATGGCTCGGTCAATCAGGGCACCTGCTTCGAAGCGATGAATATGGCTGTCGTTTTGCAGGCACCCGCTGTTTTTGTGATCGAGAACAACTACTACTCAGAGCATACCCACATCAGCTACGCGGTGGGCTGTAACGATCTAAAGGCTCGCACCGAGGCCTTTGGCTTCCCGGTTTTCGTCGCGGACGGTGCCGACTTCTTTGCTGTTTATGAAGCTGCGGGTAAAGCCATTGCCCACGCGCGAGCCGGTAACGGTCCCGCAGGGGTCTTCGCAGAGCAGGGTCGATACCATGGACATTTTGTCGGTGACCCTCAGGCCTACCGTGCCGAGGGCGAGCTTGAGGGCCTGAGAGAGAATCACTGCCCGCTGAAAAACTTCCGTGCGCGCATGGCCGAAACCGGCGAGCTCAGCGACGCCGAACTCGACGCGATTGATGCTGAGGTGATGGCAGAGATCGAGCAATCTGTGACAGACGCCAAGGCCGCAGCGCGACCCACGGCGGAACAGGTCACAGAAGACGTCTACATTCAATACACCGCCACGGCCTAAGGGGAGAAGATCATGCCTGAGAAAACCATGCGCGATGCCATCAACGAGGCCCTGCACCAGGCAATGGAACAGGACGAATCCGTATTTGTCATTGGCGAAGACGTCGCCGGCTGTAGCGGCAGTGCGGGAGACGTAGGTGCGGTCGGTGGCGTCTTCGGCGTGACCGCAGGAATCTATCACCGCTGGCCAGACCGTTGTATCGATACGCCCATCTCGGAGTCCGCCATCGTCGGCGCTGCAGCCGGTGCCGCACTGGTCGGCATGCGGCCCGTGGCCGAAATCATGTTCGCTGACTTTATTGGCGTTTGTATGGACCAGATCGTGAATCAGATGGCGAAGTTCCGTTACATGTTTGGCGGCAAGAGCCGCTGCCCTGCCGTCATCCGCTTCGCATCCGGTGGTGGCTTTAGTGCTGCGGGACAACACAGTCAGGCGATGTATCAAGTGATGACCTCTTTTCCCGGCCTAAAAGTCGTAGTGCCTTCAAATGCCTATGACGCTAAAGGACTGATGTTGTCGGCCATACAAGACGATGACCCAGTGCTGTTCTTTGAGCCAAAGATTCTCTATCAAGAGACCGCGGACGTTCCCGACGAGATGTATACGATCCCGTTCGGCGAAGCCAATTTTGTCCGTGAAGGTGATGACGTTACCGTTGTTGCCTTCGGACAAATGGTCCCCAAAGCGGCGGCTGTCATCGATGCGTTAGCTGAGGAGGGTATCAGCTGCGACCTGATTGATCCGCGAACAACCTCGCCACTGGACGAGAACGCGATTCTTGAATCGGTTGAAGCCACCGGCAGATTGGTGGTTGTGGACGAGGCGCCTCCTCGTTGCGGACTGACCGCAGATATTGCGGGTCTGGCAGCGGACAAGGCTTTCAGCAGCCTCAAAGCGCCGATTAAGCAGGTCTCCGCGCCCCACAGCCCAACGCCGTTCTCGCCTGAATTAGAGGCGGCTTATCTGCCAGACGCGGACAAAATCACGGCGGCGATCAAAGCCACGCTAGCGTAACCAGCGTGATATCAGGAGCAGATTAGTGAGCGATATTTATCCCATCGCGGTGCCCAAATGGGGCATCGAAATGGTCGAGGGCACCATCACCACCTGGAATAAATCGGAGGGCGATGCCATTGCCAAAGGCGATGAAGTCTTCGAAATGGAATCCGACAAAATCGTCAACGTGTGGGACTCCCCGGTAGACGGCGTCCTGCGTCGTGTGCTGGTGCCCGCGGGCGATGCGCACCCTGTGGGCGCCCTTCTAGGCGTGATCGCTGATGCTAGCG
>JADHQG010000059.1 GCA_016778045.1 Luminiphilus sp.
CGGCGGTTTCACATGCAGTGCGGCGCGCGCGCGCCGGGCTTGCAGACCCGCAGCGGCCCAATGGCTCGTTTCTGTTTCTCGGCCCGACTGGTGTCGGCAAAACCGAGCTTTGCAAGGCACTGGCGGATTATCTGTTCGACAGTGAGCAGGCCATGGTGCGCATCGATATGTCTGAGTTTATGGAGCAGCACTCTGTTGCCCGACTGATCGGCGCGCCGCCCGGTTATGTTGGTTACGAGGAGGGGGGTTATCTCACCGAAGCGGTTCGACGACGCCCTTACTCATTGCTGTTGTTGGATGAAGTGGAGAAAGCACATCGCGATGTATTCAATATTTTGCTGCAGGTGCTTGAGGATGGTCGCCTGACCGACGGGCAGGGTCGCACGGTCGATTTTCGCAATACCGTTGTGGTCATGACGTCTAATCTGGGGTCAGAGCATATTCGTGAGGCCCTCGATGAGGGTCAGAGCGACGCCGATACCGGTGCGTTGAAGGCGACCCTTCAGGCAAAAGTGATGTCCGACGTGGCAATGCACTTCAGTCCGGAGTTTCTCAACCGGATCGACGAGTCGGTGGTCTTTCATGCGCTGGGTCAGGAGCATATCCGCGAAATTGCCGGCCTACAGCTCAGCGCTCTCAAAGCCAGATTGGCAGATCGCTCGCTGTCATTGTCGATCAGTGATGAGGTGATGGCCTATCTCGCTGATCAGGGCTTTGATCCTGTCTATGGTGCTCGACCACTCAAGCGCGCAATTCAGCGGCTGATCGAAAACCCGCTGGCCGAATCTTTGTTGGCTGGAGATTTCGAGCCCGGAGATGTCATCGAGGTGAGCCGCGTCGGGCAGGACATGCGGTTCTCCAAGGCGGCAGACGTCTCGCAGGTCGCATAGCCTGGCCCGCACACCCGGGTCTACAGTCATCGGGACTGACCAGGGGTCTTTGCCGATTACAGGTCTGCAGGCAGTGTGGTTCATGGCACATTGCTTGAGACCGATGAGAGATGACGCTGACCAACCGGCAAGGTCACTGGGGACTGACGCTGATCGAGCTGCTGATCGTGCTTGTGATTACCGGGGTGCTGATTTCGTTAGCGGTGCCATCGTGGCAGGGCTTTCATGGGGGCGGGGTCGTCGAGGAGGCACGCCTGGTATTAACGCGCCTCGATCTCAAGCAGCGGGCCTTTCGGCAGGAGCATGGCCGGTACGCTGGAGAGAGCGACTTGCCCCCGCTAGCAAGCCTCTCGCCTCGCCTGTCGAGCTATTACACCTTGCAGGTAGACCTCCCGCCCGACGGCTTTCAGTTACTCCTGACCAGCGGCGATCACAACTGGCCATCTTTGGGTCTTGACCATCTGGGGTTATGGAGTGGCTCTGCAGTGGGGGATCTGGCCAGTGCTCCTTGAGTACCTGGTTGCGGCCATCGTGGGTGTCGCGGGAATGCTCTCGCTGCTGCAGTTGGCGGGTGATGTCTTGATGCTTGAGAGCCGGATCTTGCAGCAGACTGCCGCGCAAACGGTGTTGCGGGAGCTGGCCGTTTTGAACGGGCTCGCGGAGACTGTCCCAGCCGAGTTTCAGACTTTGTGCGAAAGCGCATCGAGTCACACACTTGAGCCAACCTGCCGTTCGACTGATCAGTGGCTGCTGTACCTGCCTGACCATCATATTGCGCAGCGTCTTGATGGCGTCATTGAGCTGTCTTGGCAGCCGGCTGACGGTGCGCGTGCAACGCTCACCTCAGACCCCCCGTAACAGCGATGTCTTTCATCAGTACACCACTCAATTGGCGCTCTGTTGTCCCGATGTCACCCACTGACATCAATGGGCCTAGAGGCCCCGTCTCGAAGCCGCGGAACCATGACACGGTGTGGCAGTCTTGCAGCGGACGGATCATCGGCTTTTCACTGGTGGAGTGTCTGGTCGCCAACGCGCTCACACTGCTGTTGCTAACCGGGCTGCTGGGTGTCAGTCTCGAAGTGATCGCGACGGCGAATCAGGCCGCCGCGAGGATTGATCAAGTGATTCAAGTGCGCCAACTGAATCGCTATCTGGATGGCGCGCTCAAGAGAGCCGGAATGCCGACCGCGTGGCGCGCCGCGGTGCAGGGTGACGGCGTGATGCTTCATGCGCTGCATACATCCGATCCTTGTCTGGCGCCGGATCTGATGGAGCCCAAGGCTCTTTGGGGTGGCTGGTCAGTTGTAAAGTTGGCCGAGCACCCCTGTATCTCTGCCGGGGCGGCCGAGCAGGGGTTATATATTGAGGTGGTGAGCGAATGCCCCGAGCACTGCGCCGCAGGTTCTGGCTACGTGATTTATCCAGACGGGTGCTTGGCGGACTCGGGTATCTTAGATCCCGCACTGGTTCGTTGGCGAGCACATTGGCAGCGCACAACGGCTATGTTGGAGAAGTGCCCCGAGGGCACACCTTGGGCGCGCCTCGAACGCCAGATGATCACCCACCGTAAAACGCTGGGCGGTTCGACACGGCCGCCGGAGCTACGACTGCAGACCTTCACGGCAGACGAGGGGCAGCGCTGGACCCTTGCAGAGGTGCTCATTGACAATGTCCGTGACTGGCGCATCACACCGGTCGACCTCCCCATGGCCTCAGCCGCGGCGACATCAGGGCCATTAGAGAGCGGGGCTGACCCTCAATCAGGCTCGATGCAGACGACTCATCTGCACGCACAGGCGCTCACATTCGAGATCGTTTCGCCGTCCTCACCTCAGCTCAAGCCCCTCGGCACCACACGACTGCTGATACCGCATTGATGATCGCTATTCCTTGGGCTCACAGGTCATGACTCACTTCGCAAAGGCGGCAGGCTGCCGTGGTGTGTTCGCAATCAGTATGGTGATGCTATTGCTAATACTGGCCACACTGGCTGTGATGGGCCCCTATCAACTGGTGTTGGCCGAGTGGCAGATGGCGCCCTTGAGCGCGGCAAATCCCTCAGATTCGTGAAAAGTTGGGGCTTTGGTTTAGCGCCAGAAGGGCGTAAAGTGTCACATAGTATTTGCAAAATGCGATTTATTAGCATATTGCGAGGAGAGGTTTCGGTGAAGCTGTGATGGCGCCGAGCCGCATGCGGGAGAGTTGAGTGAAGCAGGCACTGGCGAAGCAACTTGGGAAGACTGCCCGTAGCGGTCTTGCTGGCCCATGGTGCGCGGGACGCGGGTTCACCTTGCTTGAATTAATGATCGTGGTGGCGATTGTGGGTATTTTGGCCAGCATTGCCTATCCCTCTTATACGGACCACGTTCGCAAGGGCAACCGAGCCAAGGCCCAGGCCTTTCTGATGGATGTGGCGCAGCGGCAGCAGAATCACTTGCTGGTTCATCGTCAGTATGCCGCGACACTCGCGGATCTAGGGGTGGCGGTTGGCACCGAGGGCGGCGCCTTGGGTGCGGATTTAGCCTCCCTCGCGACAGCGTATGACCTCACCGGTATGAATTTAGGTGTGGTCACCGGACCACCGCCCAGCTTCAATATGGCGCTGAACCCCCAGCCGAATTCTCCTCAGGCAAGTGACGGTAGTCTGTGTTTAGCCAATACCGGGGCGCGCGCACGCTATTGTGGCGGCGCAAACGAGACACCGTGGTAATCCAGCGCGTCAGAGGGCTGTCTTTATTTGAATTGCTGGCGACGCTGGTCATTCTGTCGATACTCGTCTCGCTGGCAGCGCCGTCGTTCTCAAGAATGTTGGCCGAGCAGCGGCTGCGTCAGGTAGGGACTGAACTTCGGGTGTCACTCTCGTCTGCGCGCTCTGAAGCGGTGAAGCGAAACGAGGGTGTGTCGTTGATACAGCAGGGCAGTGACTGGAGTAACGGCTGGTGTATCGAGCCCAGTACCGAGACGAGCTGCTCCAGCCAACCCATCCAGCAATTCAATATCCCCGTTGAGCAGGTGAAGCTCACGTTAGCCGGCGTGAGTGGCGGCACTGCGTTGCAGTTCAACGCGTGGGGGCGTGTGGCCAGCTGCCCCACTTTTACCTTGACTACCTCGGCCGCGGGCAGCGCCTGCACATTATGTTTGACGGTGTCGATGGATGGTCGGGTGCAGAGCCACACCGGTGACTGCCCCAGCGACTGCGATCAGGGAGGTGAAGAGATGAGCTGGGCGGGAGCGTGCTCGTGAAAACACCTCGACAACAGTCGGGTTTCACACTGATCGAGGTGCTGGTGACGTTTTTGATCATTGCGATTGGTCTGTTGGGTTTAGGTGCCTTGCAGCTCAACACTATGAACAACAGTTTTGAGACCTACCAGCGTGCGCTGGTAGCTTCGATTGTCGAGGACATGGCCGCTCGGATCAGAATGAATGCTCAGGCCGCCATGGCGGGGGAGTACTTTCTGGCACCGCCCTCCGACCTCAATTGCGGAGGGTACGCCAACACTGTTGAATCACCTGTCCCACCTCCATCTCAATATGATTTGTGTGAGTGGCACGCGCTACTCAAGGGCTTGAGTACGGCGACTGATGATACGAGCGTCGATGCCCCGTTGGGCGCCGTGGGATGTATAGAGCCACTGAGTGGCGGAGGCAGCAAGGAGCTGTGGATACGCGTATCGGTAGCATGGATCGGTATCACTCCCCAGACTCAGACGCCGCTTGATTGCGGTGCCAACGAGATGGGCGACGAGGCATACCGCAGGGTGGTCTTCCGCGATGTGGCGGTGAGGTAAAGCATGTCTCGGCTCATCACATTGCGACACTATCAATCGAAGCGGGCAGGCTTTGGTCTGATCGAGCTGATGATTGCACTGGCTCTGGGCACGGTCATTATTCTGGGCGTCACAACGCTCTTTTCTGATAGCAGTCGTGCCCTGAACGATGTCAACCGCGCTGGCCGGCAACTTGAAAATAGCTTGTACGCCATCGACCTGTTGGCGAAAGAGCTATCGCTAGTGGATTATTGGGGGGAAGCGAGCGCCCCTGTCGACGCAGATGACCCGGCTTATGGAGCGCTTCGCGCGTCGGAACTCGATGGACTCGAGATTGGTCCCTACCCGGCATCACCGCCATTGTGCGTGGGCACCGGTGCCACAGGCTTTGAACCGCGTGTTGAGCTCGCGTGGGCCATGGAATCCCCGCTGCTGTCGGGTGTTGGTGCTGAAATTAATGCAGCTTTCGACAAGAACTACTGTAACGGCGGGGGATCTATGCCATCTGCAGGAGCTGCATACCTTGCCGTCCGACGCGCCAGTACTTGCGCGACTGGCGTGGGTTCGATTGCGACCAGCAATGCTTGCGGCGCGGTAGACGATTTCTTTTACCTGCAGACCAATGGTTGTTACGACGAAAATGCCGGTCTGTCGGGAGGCGAGGTCAAGCTCTATGGTTTGGGGAGCGCCGACATTGAGAGCACGCTGACTTACAGCCGTTACAGCTGCAATGCGAGCGAGCGCGCTCCGATTTACCGATACGTGTCGCGTATCTACTACGTGAACCAAAGCAATCAACTGGTGCGTCTGTTCCTAGATGCTCTCGAGTCGGGCGGTCACGGTTACGTGGAGGAGATTTTGGTGGATGGTGTCGAAGATTTACAGTTCGATTGGTTCATTGACGACACTGGTAACGGCACCTACGACCGAAAAGTGTCGGATCTGGGTGCAACTGATGCAGCCAATGTCATCGGAGCCAAGATTTGGTTAAAGGTCCAGAGCCCTCAGGATTTCCGCCCCAGCAGTATGCAATCGAGAATTGTTGAGTTGCCCAATCGTGTGGGGCGAAGACGATGATCGCGGCGAGTCAGCGCGGCGTCGTAATGGTCATCGCCTTGATCATGCTGGCGGTGGTGACATTGATCGGCACAGTCTCGGCCAATCTCGTGATGGGCAACCTGCGCATTGTGCAGAACATTGAGGCACGCGCCGCCGCGAAAAGCGCTGCGCTGTCGGCGATGCAAGAAGCCATCATGACAAGCGGGTTTCTGGAAGGGGAAAAAGCCTTCGTGGTGAGCTGCGAGGGGGACAGTTACACCCGGTGTTTTGATATGACGGGTGATCGTATCTCCGACGACATGAGCGTGACACTGAGCAAGCCGGAGTGTGTTTCTGCAATCCCGGTTCGCAACTCGACACTCAAGGTGTGGCAGAACCCCGACGATGCCAGCTGTTACCAGCCTGGGGCGTATTCACTGTGTGCAGATGCCCTGTGGGAGGTGACCATGACGGCAGCGGATCGTGTCACCGGAGCAAAAGTTGTAGTGCGCCAGGGCCTGACGACACGGACCTCGGTGAATCTGATCGCAGCAGCCTGTGGTTAGGGCGGCATGGACGCCGCGAAAGTGAAAGGAGGGATTCGATGAGCAGAATAGGGCGATTTATCATCTCAGCGTGGCTACTGCTGGGCGCGACCCATGCGGTGACTGAAGATATTGATCTGTTTGCGAGCGGTCTTGCCAGTGGTTCGGCGGCCAGTGCACTGCCTAACATTCTGTTTGTGCTGGACAATACCTCTAATTGGTCGCGCGAGAGCCAGAAGTGGCCCGACGGTACTCAGGGCCAATCCGAGGTCAGGGCGATTGAGGCGACCTTGAGGCGGCTCGTTGCAGATGGAAAAGATGCCAACGTGGCCCTTATTGAATTCACCACTGAGGGAACGGCCAATCAGGACGGCGGCTATATCCGTTTTGATCTGCAGCGGCTGGGAGGGGAGAGCAGCACACTCTTCTCAATCCTTGATGATATCGACGAAGGTATCAACGACCCTGACGAAAAGCGGAACTCCAATTCTTCTTACGGCAACCTCGGCAGTGACGTTTATGCCTATCTCACAGGCGAGACGCAGAGCTTCGTGGGTGAAGGCACGCCAGCCGCGTTGGCTGATGCCGAGGGGTACCAAGATCCGTATGCGGTTTTCGACTCACCCCTGAGTGAGTTGGATATTTGCTCCGATACTTATGTCATTTTGATCAGCAATACCGATAGCAACGGACCCGAGGTCGATACGGTCGACAATTCAGCACGGTTATCCGCCCTCTATGACGGGCTGGGTGAATCACCCACTGCCACCCTTTCAGGTGGCACTGGCTCGGGTATTCCGATGCAGGCGTATGAGCAGATCCGCAATCAGTCGGGTGATATCGAGCCTATTGGCTACACCCAAATCGAATATAAGAATGCCAAGGAGTGCACGGAGCAAGTTAGCGGTAATGAAAGTGAAGCGGAAGACCAGATCATCAAAGACACCTGCAAGGTTGCGGGTGATTGTGAGTGCAGCAATACCAACAGCGATGAGGGTTTTTTCGCTGTCACGCCCACCTCGGCGTTGCAGGGATTTAAAGCCGTGCAGGGCGAGTTCATTGATGGTGTCGACTACAACCTCGATGATTGGACCAAATTTCTCCACGAAATGGGTGTCCCGGTGGTGGTTGAAGGCGAGGGCGATACGGCAGATTCGATCGTCCGAATTCCTGTCACGACCTACACCATCGATGTCTTCAACGCACAGCCCAACGAGGAGCATTCTGCCCTGATGCACAGCGCAGCAGAGCAAGGGGGTGGCTACAGGCAATCGGCAACCAGTCAGGCAGAATTGGAGCAGGCCCTCAGCCGTATCTTTGGCGATATCATCGACATCAACACCGCTTTTGCCGCGGTGACCTTGCCGCTGAGTGCTACCAACCGCGCGCAGGCTGAAAACAAGGTCTTTGTGGGCATGTTCCGTCCGGCCAGTCAGCGCAAACCACGTTGGTTGGGCAACCTAAAACAGTATCAACTGGCCAAGTTCGACGGTCAGATTGAGCTGGCTGATGTGAATCGCGATCGTGCCATCAACCCCCAAACTGGCTTTGCCCAGTCCTGTGCCACCAGTTTTTGGACAGAGGATACGACTACCGCAGACAAGGCAGTGGGCGTGTCTGGACCTTACTTCGCCAATCTCGGGCTAGAGCCCAGCCCGGTCAGCAAATGTCTCTCGGAATTTCTTGGAGGCCGCAGCGTGTTATCTGACTCTCCGGACGGTCCCTTTGTCGAGAAGGGCGGCGCCGCACAGCAGATTCGCGGCCAGGTGTCAGGTACCAGACAAAGCGCCCGTAACATTCTGACGCCCTCGGGTAGCGGGCTCACAGCGGTCAATGAGAACGATGCGGGTGGCGCGGAGTTGCTCGCTTATTTGGTGGGTGAAGAGGCTGGCCTGAAAGGTGGCGATTACAAAGTCAGGAACGAAGCTGGCGATTATGTGGTCAACCCGCGGCTAGAGGATGCGGAGATAGAGCCTTTTCAAGGCCTGCGCCCAACGATTCATGGTGACATTGTTCACTCTCGACCGCTGACGATCACCTACGGCCCCATCGACCCAAATGATCTGACCAAGGGCAGCGATTTCCGGATTTTCTATGGTGCCAACGATGGCCTGTTTCGTTCACTAAACCCTACCACCGGGCAGGAAGACTGGGCTTTGATTGCCAGCGAGCACCTCGATGGATTGAAGCGTCTCTATGCCAATACCCCCACTGTGGACTACTTTGGCTTAGTCGACGAGCTCTCCATCAAGATCGATGCTGAGCCGAAACGCTACTTTTTTGATGGATCAACCGGTTCCTACACCCGATACGACGGCAACAACGAGCTGACGACGGGGTGGATTTTTCCGACCATGCGCCGAGGTGGTCGCCATATTTATGCACTCGATGTCAGCCCGACCGGCGATGCGGGCGTGCCGCCTGCCGAGCCCAAGTTGATGTGGAAAGCCGGACCTGAGGACTTGGGCAATGTGGGCCAGAGTTGGTCAACACCCGTGGCCGGGCACCTGGATGCAGATACCAGCGGTACTCGAACGGGGGGTGCTGAAGACGACCCCGTGCTCATCTTTGGCGGCGGTTGGGACGCCTGTTTAGACGTGAATCAGAAAACACTGCCGATAAGCGACTGCAGCAAAGGGAATCAAATTTTTGTGCTTAATGCGAAGACGGGTGAACTGCTAAAAAAGTATGAGACACGGGCTCCAGTGGTCGCTGAGATCAGCGTGCTCGATATTGATAACGATGGCTTCTTGGATTTTGCGTATGCAGCAGATGCCGCGGGCAATTTGTATCGACTCAATTTTTCAACCCTGGAGACGCTCAACGACCCTTACACGAAGCCTTTGGAGTCGGGCGATTGGTTTCTGTCCCACATTGCTGCATCAAGTCAGCCCTATGTGAGGTTTATGAACAAGCCGACTATCGGCGCGATCCAGAACCGCGTCTTCGTGACGATCGGTTCTGGGGACAGAGAGCGCCCGCTCAAGCAGAACTATCCTTATGAAGACAAGGTTGTGAATCGCTTTTATGCGCTGATTGATGAACCCTACGGCGCCGAGGCAGATCCCTCAGAGCCGGTTGATCTGGATGATACGAGCGGTGAGCGCGGGATGCTCAACGCGTCTGCTGGGTTGACTGACAGTGAGATTTTGGTCGACGCCTACCGGGGTTGGTTCTTGGAGTTGCCGGATCTCGGTGAGCAGGTGGTGAACCCCTCTGCGATCGGCGGCGGCTTCGTTTTCTTTAATTCTTTCCAGCCCGAGGGCGGCACGAAGGGATTCTGTAGCGATCTGGGTAAATCCAAGTCCTATCGAGTACCACTGTTCCGACCTGAGAATGACGAGGGCAAGGAGTTTGGCGAGGGTGTCCCGATTCCGCCGATCATTGTCACGGTCAAATTGAATTCAGGTGAGCCGAGTTGCACGGGGACTGACTGCGGCGAAGGTGAGATCCCCAATGAGATTGTGACCGTTTGCATTGGCTGCGAGGGGTTCAACCCAATTGAAATCGTGCCCGCCTCGGACGGGGCGGTTCGGGAGGCCTATCGCGCCGAGGACATTGACCGGTTGTGAGCCTCACTCGAAGTCGCAGTTCGCCTCCCGCACGCGATAGGCGGTAGCAAGCTGAGCTGACCGCTCTTCGTCGGTCATAAACCGCACTTCGCCGGTATCGTCCTGCACGCGCATGCGGGGAAATGTCTCCAGCTTAAAGATGTTGTCCTGTGCCTGATCGCACAGATCAGGCTGTGGCGACACGATCCCAATGCGAGTGGTCGATGATGTTGTTGAGGGAGACCTTAAGGCAGCCGGTGACATGCCTGTTGCGTCAGACTCGCTCACGCCAGGTTCATTGATGCCGGTAGGCTTTGGGTAGCGCTTAAAGCCACTGTCGACTCCGACCTCTGTGTAGGGGACGCCCGCCTCAGGCGGTCTATCGCTTAGCACTGGATTACCGTTTTGATCCACCCAGCGATAGGTAGTATTGGCGGAAACCGTTTGACAGAGTGCGAGTGCCCAGCAGGCCGCGACGGCAGCGATGAACGAGCGCTGAGGTGCTTTTATCACAGCGCGCAGCGGCCTATCTTTCATGGAGCGTGGCCGCCTGTCGCTAAAGGAACATGGCGTTCTGCTCACAGGTGAAGTGCTGTTCATAGGAAGGTCCGTCCGTAGATAGATAGTGGCGTTCTGTCCGTAGATTGCCCTTTTAGCAGAGTGGTTACCGTAACGTGCCACGGAGAGCCCAGCAACGCTGATTATGGTCATTTGTCGGCATCCCTTGACTTTGCCGGGGCTGGGCCCAGACAATTCGCGCTGTCACGCGAGCGGCAACGGTTAACGGTGAGTACCCTCATCCTCTGACCTACCTTTGGGACGGGATAGTTCCAAGGGCTGTTTGCGGGTTCCGTCAGGCGAGGTGCTGTCCTCGTCACTCGGGCTCGACACTGCGTTACCCCGCAGGTCACCGATACACGGGTTTCGTGATCGTGATCTGGCTGGGCGTCGGGGCGATCCGGCCGGTGTCTCGTGCGACAGGTGATGGTGGTTTGACGCGCACGGTGTTCTGCCACCCTCTGAAGCAACGAGATGGAGAGTGGCCATGGAAATGCTGTCCGGCGGCGATATGATCGTTCGCGCCCTTGAAGACGAAGGTGTCGAGTATATCTTTGGATACCCCGGTGGAGCGGCGCTCCACATTTACGACGCCTTGTTCAAGGCCGAAAAAGTACCCCACATTCTGGTCAGACATGAGCAAGCTGCCACTCATGCGGCTGACGGCTATGCCCGTGCCACTGGCAAACCTGGAGTGGTATTGGTCACCTCGGGACCGGGCGCTACCAATGCCATTACGGGTATTGCCACGGCCTACATGGATTCGATTCCGTTGGTTGTCATCTCAGGTCAGGTTCAGAGCCATTTAATTGGTGAGGATGCGTTTCAGGAAACCGACATGGTTGGCATTTCCCGACCCATCGTGAAGCACAGTTTTCTTGTGCAAAAAGCCGAGGACATCCCAGCGACGATCAAAAAAGCTTTTTTTATTGCCTCGACAGGGCGACCGGGGCCAGTGGTAGTCGATATACCGAAAGATTTGACCCACCCGGAACATAAATTTGCCTACGAATATCCTGAGGCCGTGACGATGCGGTCTTATCAACCCTCAGCAAAAGGTCACTCCGTGCAGATCCGCAAGGCCGCGCGCATGCTCTTGAGTGCCAAGAGACCCGTTATTTAT
>JADHQG010000060.1 GCA_016778045.1 Luminiphilus sp.
AAACTCCTCACTACGGTCTGCGACGCGGGCACTCACCGCGCCGGTTGATAAGTCGATAAAGGCCGGGTTCCAAGGCGTGCCACCGAGCGGCGCACCGTTAAACGTACAGCCGCCCTCAAAGAACGCGCCGCAGTAGTTGATATTAGTTGAGACGTATCCATCAACTGGGCTGGGCACGGCATTGCTGACCTCTCGATCCTCAATGTCATACCGCAGGGCAAACGACAGTTCCATGCGATCCGTGATGTCATAGTTAATAGAACCGAAGCCCGACAAAACGGTGGTCTCAAAGTCATCGAGTACCAAAGCATCCGTCAGCTCGTTAACGAAGGATCGAGGTAGGTTTGCTCGCCCGTCATCTTCTAGCTGCGCTACACCAACGCGGCGGTCGATATTAAGGAAGTACATGCCAGCCTGCCAGCGCAGTCGTTGATCTGCATCAGATGTCCATTGCAGCTGGAAGCTGATGTCCCGCTGGTTACGTTCCTGATACTGATATCCATCGCAAGTAGTTGGGCTGTAGGGCGGCAGAAATCTGCCCGCCGCAGTGCCGTCTAAGTTAAATGTTGGCTGCTGCATAGGCGTGTTGTCGCCCAAAAATAACGATCGCGCGGCGGCTGATTGTTGGCAGTGCCCCAAATTATCGTAAAAACCAAACGCGCCCGAAGTGCCGTCGGCAAGGAAGTACTGATCCTGGTCAGAGTAGAGCGCCCACGCTGTGAGCGTGCCGGTATCGAACTCTTTGTCGACCTTTATTGAGACTTCCAGCGTGTCCTGTTCGTTCTCAGGATCTACGTTGGGGCTATACACCCATTCGAAATCGTTCACGTCAATTGAGGCAGCAGTGTTGTCTACGCCCAAGCCGGTTACGCCCTCAAACGCGCCGACCAAAAACGGCAGCTCAAAGGCGGCGTTAAACGCGATCGAGGCGGCTGATACTTCCGAATAGCGGATTTTGGTGTCGATCGACAGGGTGTCAGTGGGATCGAAGACAATGCGGCCACTCACCGCGGTTTCCTCGTAATCATTGACGACGTCATCATTCAGATACACGTTTTCGAGGAATCCGTCTGTTTTTCGCGAGGTCACGGTCAAACGACCTGCGACATCGCTACCCAGAGGGCCAGCAATGGTCGCGCTGCCGTACATGGTGCCGTACTCAGCCGCGCCGACTTTGATACTGCCTTCCATTTCCTGAGTGGGGCGCTTGGTCGACATGATGACTGCGCCAGCAGCGGCCGAGCGGCCGTAGAGTGCGCCCTGTGGTCCTTTCAGGACCTCGATCTGCGCAAGGTCGGGATACTCACGGTTGAACGCTGATGGATTGGTGTAAAGCACGCCATCAACGATAAAGGCAAAGTTGGTCTCTGCGTCGCGCGCACCATTAATGCCGCGTATGGCCAGCTGACTGTCTCCGACCTCAACAGAGTTCACGAAAGTTACGCCTGGGGTCATGTAGACAAAGTCCTCTGCACGAGCCACGCCCATATTTTCGATTTGCCCCTCGGTGAAGGCAGTGACCGTTGCAGGAACGTCTTGAAGAGATTCTGCCCGCGCTCGTGCGGTAACAACAACTTCCTCCAACTGCGCCGAGGCCACAGATGGCATCAACAGCGCGGAAGTGGAGAGTGCCGCAGAGACTGCAGCCGATAAAGGGAGTGTTGCCAGTAGCTGGCGACGGCGGTTGAGTGGGGTGCTGCTCCTCATGGGTAGCCTCCTTCGGGAAATACTTGCTAAGGGCTTGGATCTCATAGTTTCACAGTGAGATAAACGCTATAGATCAGCGCGTCTCCACTACAAAAACAAACGTTGTCCGGACATTACACTACAACCGGTCCAATATCGCCTCACGATCGGTTTCGGTCAAGTCTAGTTCTTCGATAATTTGCGCTGTTTGGGCACCAATTCCCGGCAATTCGGTGCAGATATGGGCCGGCTCGCGGGTAAATCTGACTGCAGAGCCGACATGGTCGTTACCGTTTGTGTCTCTGAAACGCATGCCTCTCTCCCAGACGTGGTCTGCTTGCCAGGCCTCATGGAGTGTTACGACCGGGCTCCAGCAAATATCCCGACCCGTAAACCATGCCTCCCATTCATTTCGCGAGCGGGTTCGAAACGTGTCACGCAGGAAATCGATGGCGGGCCAATGGCCCTGTCCCGCAGGGCCCGTTACCGCGTCGATGAATTCCGGGTGATCCAAGCCTTCGAAGAGGGCAGCCACAAATTTATGTTCACCACCGCCGAGCGCGATGAAGTGCTTATCTGCGGTTTCATAGATGTTCAGCATGGCGTTGCCACCATGCGTGCGTTCTTTGAGGCGTTCCGGCGCCTGATCGCCACCGAAGACAGGGCCGAGAATATTCGGGCTTGCGGCCAGCACTGATTCGAACATGCTGATGTCGACGAAGTCCCCAAGGCCTGTGGTAGCGCGGCGATACAAGGCCATCATGATGCCCGATAACGCCAGGTAAGAAGACAGCATGTCGCTAATCGGAACGCCAATGATCGCGGGCCCCGAGTCGCCCTCTGGAGAGCGTGTTACATCCAATATGCCGGCTGCAGCGACGGTTGCAGTGTCGTGTGCAGGTCTGTCACGCCAGGGCCCGGTTTGACCAAAAGCAGAAATAGAGCAATACACCAAGCTTGGATTGACCTCTGACAGCGCGTCATAGTCAATGCCCAATCGCTTGGCCACCCCGGGACGAAATGCTTCGACGATGACGTCGGCTTTGCGCGCCAGAGCGAGCAGTGCTTTCTTGCCCGGCTCGGTTTTCAAATCCAGGGCGATACTCTCTTTGCCCCGCTGGGTGTTGCGGAACATCACGGTCTGGTCTCCCTGTTGCCAAGGGAATGCGGCTGCCGAGCGCGTGGGCTCGGGGGCGCTCGGATTCTCGACTTTGATCACGCGTGCGCCGTGATCCGCCATGATCTGCGCGGCGGCGGGCCCGGGCAAAAATAGCGACAAATCAATGACTGTCAGCCCGTCCAGTTTCATTGGGGAGCGCGCTTAACTGGTGACGCCGTTGGCGCTGAGACTGGTCAAGTCGTCCTCTGACAGGCCCAGCAGATCCCCGAGAATCTCGGCGTTATGCTGCCCGATCTGGGCGCCAGGCCAGTCTGTGCGGCCGGGGGTCTCACTGAGTTTGGGCATGATCGCGGGGATTTTGAGCGGTTCACCGTCGATCTCGACGGTTTCGAACATGCCTCTGGCGATGTAGTGCGGGTCAGTCATCATGTCTTCGACACTGTAGATGGGGCCAACCGGCACACGCGCCCCTTCCAGCTTACTGATGATGTCAGCCGAGGTATGTTCGCTGCACCACTTGGCTAATGCGGCATCAATTTTTTGTTCGTGGATCACGCGCCCCTGGTTATGCTCCAGTTCCGGGTCATTGGCCATGTCCTCGCGTCCGGCCTCTGTCATCAAACGTTTGAAGATCGAATCGCCGTTGCCGCCAATCACCACATGTTTTCCGTCTGAGCAAAGGTAAGTGTTTGTTGGCACAATGCCGGTGATTGTCGTGCCCGAGGGCTCTCGCACGACGCCGGCGCCATCGAACTCGGGGACGATACCCTCCAGTAAATTGAAGATGGATTCGTACAGGGCAACGTCAACGACCTGACCTTTGCCACTCTTGTTGCGCTCGATGATGGCAAAAGCCACACCCAGTGCTGCGTGAATCGCGGCGACAGTATCGCCAAGTGAGATATTGGGTCGCACTGGCGCTTTGCCGGGCTCGCCGTTGATATATCGAAAGCCACCATAGCCTTCAGTCACTGAGGCATAGCCGGGCTTTTCAGAGAACGGCCCGCTTTGGCCATAGCCCGAGATCCGTGCATAGATGATGCCGGGATTTTTTTCTTTTACCTGCTCCGGCCCGAGCCCCCAACTCTCCATTGCTCCGGGGCGGAAATTCTCGATCACCACATCGGCTTTGGTAAGCAGTTCAAAAGCCAGCTCGCGGCCTCGCTCGGATTTCAAATCCAGCGTCACGCTCTTTTTATTGCGCGCCAGAGAGTGATACCACAGTGACATGCCGTTGCGGACCTCACGCCATTGTCGGATGGGATCGCCCGTAGGCGGCTCAACTTTAATCACCTCGGCGCCAAAGTACCCGAGCACTGTGCCCGCGAAGGGTCCCGCCAGTAGCTGCCCTAATTCGATAACCCGCAGTCCCTCGAGAGGTCGTGACTGAGACATGCTTTGCTCCTGACATGAGACTGTTGCTCAATAGGCAAATAGTACGGACATTCGGATCCGATGGGAACGTAAGTCGGTTTTGCACTTTGGTATAGGTGAGTAGAGCTTTTCCGGAGCCTCACTTTTCTCTCGTGATAGGAGTAACGATGAGCATTTTTAATCGCGCGATAGTTGTTTTCTGGTCTTTGTCTAGCGCCGCTGCCGTAGCCGAGGCGGATTGGGTGCTTCGCGGGGGCACCGTGTATTCCATGGATGAGGCGGCGACGCATTATTCCGCGATGGCGTTTACCGGTAATCGTCTCGTTTGGCTGGGGGAGACTGAGGCAGCGGATACGCTGATTGGGCCGGATACGCAGATCATCGAGCTTGCAGGACGCACCGTGCTACCGGGCTTTATCGACACACATATCCACAGTATGGATACGTTACCCCTGGTTAATGGCGTCAAACTCAGTCCCTACGACAGCGCCGAGCAGGTGCTTGAAGATATTGCAGAGCATGCTCGTACCCATCCCTATCAAAATCCGCTGCTTGGCTCTGGTTTCTTGGCCCCGGCTTTTGGTATGGGGGGGCCAACCGCTGCGCAGTTAGATGCGATCGTGCCCGATCGGCCCGCACTCATTATTGATGAGGGAGGTCACACCGGCTGGGCGAATACGCTGGCTCTAGAGGCCGCAGGGATTTCGCGTGACACCGCGGATCCCGTCCCCGGCGCGCATTTTTTTCAGCGGGACGGGGAGGGCAACCCAACAGGGTGGCTGGTTGAGGGTGCGGCGATCGATCCGGTGACTGAGGCGCTCGGCGTGATCAGCGAAGACGCGCTGGCTCTGGCGGCCCCCGAGTTTTTTAGAGACATGTCGGCAGTGGGTCTCACCGCTGCGTTTGATGCCGGCATGATCGATACCCGTGAGTTGGGACGCCGCCTGGCGCTTAAAATGGTTGAGGCCGGAGAGTTCCCTGTTCGCATGGTGGCCTCGCTCTATGTGAATCAGCCCGAGCAGTTGGCCGATGCGCTGGCCACACTGGCGGCTTTGAATGCGCGTTATCACCACCCTTTGTTCCACGTATCGACGTTGAAGCTGTCACTGGATGGCACCGTTGAGGCCAAGACGGCTGTTATGCTCGAGCCCTATATTCAACCCGAGGGCCATGAAGCCAAACCGCTGTTACCCAATCCCGTCATGTTTGACGCCGTGGCTGCGGCGCATGCAGCCAACGTGGATTTACATCTACATGCCATTGGCGACGGCGCGGTGCGTTCAGCGCTGGATGCGATCGAACGCGCCAAGGGCTTGCACCCTGACAGCGACACGCGGACCACCATTTGCCATATCGAGATCGTTCACGCTGATGACGTCAGTCGCTTCGCGGAGTTAGGGGCGGTCGCACAAACCACACCCACTTGGTTTTACTACGATGACCTGGCCCTAAAGTATCTCGGGGTGGGGCGCTTCAACCAGATGTACCCGCTGGCGTCGATTCTGCGGCACGGTGGCAAGGTCACGCTAGGCAGCGATTATCCCGTCAGTTGGATCGGCAAGGATGCGCTGAATCCCATGTTCAACATTGAAATGGCGGTGACCCGGCAGCAGGCGGGTAACCCAGAGGTCCCTGTGCAAGCCAGAGTGAGTGAACGACTGAGCGTCGATCAAGCGATTCGTGCACATACTTCGGATGCGGCCTGGCAACTGCGGCTCGAGGATCAAATCGGCACGCTCGAAGGGGGCAAGCTCGCAGACATTGTCGTGTTGGACCGGGACCCCTATACCGCTGATCCTTATGCGATCCATAAGATTAAAGTCGATTACACCTTTTCGGATGGACGCTTGGTGTACCGCCGATAGCGAAAGCGGTAGCAATGTTCCAACTTAGGGCGAGGGAGTCGCGGCTTAAATAAGAATCGTTCTTGTTTTGGTTGCATATGAGAATAATTCGCATTACTATTCGCATCCCATACCTTGCGAGTAGGACCCGATGGCGCCATTGCCGTCTTCATTTCCGCTGAGAACCGCCACGTTGCTGGTGGTGGGCGGATTGGCATTGCCCGGGCTTGCTGACAATAAATCTGAGCCTGCCGCCTCAGTCGCCGAGAACACCCCACTCGAAGAGGTCACCATTATTGGCGATCGTAAAGCGGCTCGCGAGATTGCGGGTTCCGGCGCTCTGATCGACTCGTTACAGATTCGCGATGAGCTAGCGACGGATATCAATCAGCTCCTGAAAACGGTGCCTGGGACGTACATTCGGGAAGAGGACGGTTATGGCCTGCGGCCCAACATCGGTATCCGTGGCGCGACAGCGGAGCGCTCAGCAAAAATTACGTTGATGGAAGATGGCGTCCTGATCGCGCCGGCGCCCTATGCCGCGCCCGAGGCCTACTATTTCCCGACACTGGCGCGTATGCAGGCAGTGGAGGTGCTGAAGGGCGCCTCACAATTGCGTTATGGGCCCCAAACGACCGGCGGCGTCGTGAATTTGGTATCGACGCCACAGCCTGAAAATGCGGGTGGGCGGCTGCAGTTGGTCTACGGGCAAGATCACCAAGCAGACATGCTCGCCAGCTACGGCGGACGCCTAGGCGCATTTGGGTTCAATCTGGAGACTGCGCAGCGTTACAACGAAGGGTTTAAGTCGGTTGACCGGTCGGATCAGGACACTGGGTACCAGATCGAGGACTACGTGGCGAAGCTGTCCTGGCAGGGCGAGCAGCACGCTCTAAAGCTGAAAGCACAATACTCTGACGAGACCTCTGATGAGACCTATCTCGGACTGACGGACCGAGATTTTGCGGAAGATCCGGATCGCCGCTACGGGATGTCTGCGCCTGACCAGATGAGCAACCAGCACCAAGCGCTCTCTCTGACATGGGATTGGCAACTGGGTGCGGAGGTGGCTCTGGCAACCACCGTCTATCGCAACGAGTTCCACCGGGACTGGTTCAAATTATCTGGCGGTGGCGGATTGGTAGAGGCGGCTAACAACGGTGATAGCGACGCTCAAGCCGTGCTTGACGGTGAGCGGGATGCGTTTGGGCTGTCATACAAGCACAACAACCGGCGATACGTATCTGAGGGTGTGCAGACCAATCTGGATTGGCAATGGGGTGAGCATACGTTTGCGCTCGGTGCGCGCTATCACGAGGACGAGGTCGATCGATTTCAGCCGACGGAGCGCTATGACCAAATTAACGGCGAGTTGATCTTGAGGGGCGTGATTGAGCCCAATGCCAGCAATAATCGCCTACAGACGGCAGAGGCGTTGTCGTTCTGGGTTACCGACGCGTGGCAGATCAGCGAAGCCCTCAGGTTAGATCTGGCGCTGCGACATGAGCGCGTAAAAACCAGTGAGACCCGCTTTGACGACGTGGGTCGAGATCAGATTGCAGCAACCCGTCAGAACGATCTCTCGATATGGTTGCCGGGCGTTGCCGCGTTCTACGAGATAAACGATGACTGGTCCCTGCTCGCTGGCATCCACCGGGGATTCTCACCGTTGGGCGGCAGTGCCAGAGAGTGGGAGAAGCCCGAAACCAGCATTAACTACGAGTTGGGCGCGCGTTACGACGGTCCTGTTTTTGTTGAAGTCATTGGTTTCTACAGTGATTTTTCGGATAAGGGAGAAAGCTGCTCCAACGCTTATCCCTGCTCTAATGGCGCGACCAGCGGCACCTTTATTACCGGCGAGGCGGTGGTGGCGGGCGTTGAGGTTCAGGTTGGACATGTTTTTGAAACCGGGCAGATGACTTGGCCCTTGTCCCTCGCGTACACCCACTCCAAGGCAGAGGCTCGTTCCGATGCAATCGCCAGCGATGTCCTGAGTGGAGATACGCTGGCGTCCGTGCCTGAAAATACACTCAGTTTGCGGCTGGGCGCCCAGATAGGGAGTCGATGGGACAGCTATGCGGTTGTGAAGTACGTTGACGATATGTGTGTTGAGATCGGCTGCAATCGCGAGACCTCACAATTTACCCAGACTGAGAGTTTCTTTGTTGTGGATATCGGCACGCGGTATGCGGTGACCGAGGGGATATCGGCGTTTGTCAAAATCGAAAATGCCTTCGATAAGCGCGCGATTGTCTCAAGACAACCGGATGGCGCGCGCCCCAACAAGCCTATGACGGCGATGTTGGGTGTGGAATGGGTTTTTTGATCGACTGATCAAGTGCAGGCACCCTGCCGGCGCCTCTCCAATCACACGCGGAGGTATGCTTCAGGGCGCTCTCTTAGGCCCTATTTCTTTTGTCCAGAGTTCGCGCCATGTCGAGCGCTTACCTTGCTCGAAAATAACGCTTGTAAGTAAGCGGTACTAGGGTGTTTCGTCGTAGGTCACCCCGGCGAGTACCCAGGTGGTATGACCGGCGGGTGTCTCGAGCCGCACCTCTGCGTCGATCTCTTTGCCCAGCAGTGCGCGACCAAGCGGTGAGTCACAGGATATTTTGCCCTGACTCAGGTCAAATTCATCGGGACCTACGATCCGCCAAACGTGCTCTTGGCCTGCCTCATCTTCCAGCGTGACCCAGGCGCCAAACCAGGCTTTGCTGCGGTCACCCAAAGGACCCTCAACGACTTGCAGAGCATCCAGCCGCTTGCGCAAAAACCTTACTCGGGAGTCAATTTCACGCAGTCTTTTCTTACCGTAAATATAATCACCATTTTCGGAGCGATCCCCGTTGGCGGCGGCGGCTGAAACTGCCTTGGTGACCTCGGGCCGCTCGACTTTCCAGAGCTCATGGAGTTCGGTCCGCAGAGCCGCCTCACCCTCTGGAGTGATGTAAGGGGAGCCCGCAGAACGGGGTGGTCGGTATCGGCCCATCATCGAAGTGTAGGGTCAAGTGCGCGGCATGAAAATGCTAAGGTTTAACCAGCGCTTGTTTGGCACGTTGATGGATACACAGCGAACTTAAGGCGCTGTGTCGACTGGACAGAAACGGAGTGGTGTAAGGGTCATGACAGCGGTTTCGGCACTTTATCAGCGTCATCGGCGGGGGCTTCTCTGTTTGTTGTGTCTGCTTTCGGGCGGATTCGTCGGTGGCGTGACAGCTGAACCAAGCTGTGTGTCCCTCGAGGGCAACGCGATTCAGGGAGGCGTGCTCTGGGGCAAGACTGCGCCCGATGCCAGCGTGACGTTTGCTGAACTTGCCGTGCCCGTAATGCCCGACGGCTCCTTTCTGTTGGGGTTGGGGCGCGACATGCCGGCCAGCAATACGCTACAGGTCAACGACGATGAAACGTGTGTTCAGCAGGTGGCCGTGGCGAGCCGCGAATATCGCCTGCAAACGGTAAACGGTGTCCCGCAGCAGACGGTAACACCCAGCGAGGAGCACCTTGAGCGTATCCGAGCTGAACGAGTCAAAGTTCGCAATGCTAAAGCACAGCGTCTGGCCCGCGACGATGGCCTTCGCGCAGTGCAGGAGGGCTTTGTCTGGCCGGTCACTGGACGTATCAGTGGCGTGTATGGCAGCCAACGCATTTACAACGGCACACCGGGTACACCCCATTATGGTGTCGATGTAGCGAGACCCACGGGCACGCCGGTGATGGCGCCAGCAGCGGGCGAGGTAACCCTTGCTGAGCCCGATCTTTTCTACTCCGGCGGGACCGTGATTCTTGATCATGGCTACGGATTGTCCTCCTCTTTCCTGCACCTGAGCGAAGTATCGGTATCAGTGGGGGATCATCTTCTGCCAGGCGATGTGATTGGTGCGATCGGCGCCACTGGGCGGGCGACAGGACCGCATCTTGATTGGCGGATGAGCTGGCTCAACCAGCGTATTGATCCACAGTTACTGGTGCCGCCTATGCCTGACTAGGCTCGCTGCCGGCTTCTGCACCACACATGCCGGCCGTATTCGGCGGTGCCCTAAGTCTGCCAAGGCCGTATAATCCGCGTTTTCCGCCGCAGGACGAACTTGTGCTAGACCCCAAGCTTTTAAATATTCTTGTTTGCCCGGTTAGCAAGGCACCGTTGATCTATGACGAGACCAAGCAGGAGCTCTTGTGCAAAGCCAGTGGCCTCGCTTACCCAATCCGCGACGGGATCCCGGTGATGCTGGAAGAGGAAGCACGCGCCTTAACGACCGACGAGAAACTGGACTGAGTGAAGCGCGATGGAAGACACTATTTTCGGCAAAATCACGCGTGGCGAAATCCCGACAGAATTTCTGTACGAGGATGACCACTGCGTGGCTATTCGGGACATCAATCCACAGGCACCGACACATGTGTTGATCATTCCGCGCAAGCCAATCCCGAGGCTGGTGGACTCGGGAGCCGAGGATCAGGAACTGCTGGGTCATTTGCTGTTGGTAGCAGGCCGGGTAGCAGACAAGCTGGGCGTGGGAGAGGCTTTTCGACTGGTCATTAATAACGGCGAGGGGGGAGGCCAGACGGTGTTCCACCTCCACCTTCACATTTTAGCGGGCCGCGAAATGACTGAGGGCCAGCTCTCTGCGGGTCTTAACTGACTTGCGGATGGTTCCGCGTCGCAGGACAAACAAGAGAAAACGTCATGAAAACCGCTGATATTCGCGAAGCATTCCTCAGTTACTTCGAGGAGCAGGGCCACACGCGTGTGGAATCCAGCTCACTGGTGCCGGCGGATGACCCCACACTGCTGTTCACCAACGCGGGCATGAATCAGTTCAAAGAGGCGTTTCTGGGGCTCGAGCAACGCCCTTATCAGCGGGCCGTCACCGCGCAGAAATGTGTGAGAGCCGGCGGCAAGCACAATGATCTGGAAAATGTAGGTTACACCGCGCGCCACCACACTTTCTTTGAGATGTTGGGCAACTTCAGTTTTGGCGATTACTTCAAACGCGAGGCGATTCAATTTGCCTGGCAGTTTTTGACTGAAACCCTGCAGTTGCCGCCCGATCGTCTGTGGGTGACGGTGCATATCAGTGACGACGAGGCTGCTCAAATTTGGGTGGATGAAATCGGTATCGATCCTGCGCGGCTCTCGCGTCTCGATGAAGACAATTTCTGGCAAATGGGTGATACCGGTCCGTGTGGCCCCTGCTCAGAAGTGTTTTATGATCATGGGCCGGAGGTGCCGGGTGGGCCGCCCGGTAGCGAAGATGATGATCTCGATCGTTATATCGAGATTTGGAATCTGGTTTTCATGCAGTACAACCGCGATGCGAGCGGTGAGCTTCATCCCTTGCCGGCGCCATCGGTTGATACCGGTATGGGGCTAGAGCGTATCGCCGCCGTGTTGCAACACGTACATTCGAATTACGAAATTG